>DATMNV010000189.1:0-12995 GCA_035568535.1 Bradyrhizobium sp. | reverse complement strand
CGGCATGACGCCGATGGCGCTGGGACTGGGCGAGGGCGGCGAGCAGAATGCGCCGCTCGGCCGTGCCGTGATCGGTGGCCTGGTCTTTGCTACGACCGCCACGTTAATGTTTGTTCCCGTAGTTTTCAGTATGGTACACCGAAAAACAGGCGCCCGCGCCGCCGCCCGATTGGAGATGCAGCATGCCCACTGAACAAAGCCCCCCGGTTTCGCGCCGGAAACTGGGCCTATTCGGGGTGCTGGTTTGCGTCGCACTGGTTGTGGTGGTGGTTACGGGCATTCGCGCGCGCGAACAGGCGGGCGAAAAGCTGCGGGAGTGGACTGATGACCAGGCGGTTCCCACCGTGGCCGTCACCCAGCCCGACGCGAAGGTCGGCAACCCCACCATCGACCTGCCGGGGCGGATGGAAGCCTATTCCCGCGCGCCGATCTTCGCGCGCGTGCAGGGCTATTTGAAGAGCTGGAGCGCCGACATCGGCGCCCGCGTCAAGGCCGGCCAGGTGATCGCCGAGATCGAGGCGCCCGACCTCGACCAGCAGCTGATGCAGGCCAGGGCCGACCTCGCCAGCGCCGAGGCCAGCGCCAAGCTTTCGGCGGCAACGCTGGCCCGCCGCAAGACCCTTATCGCTTCGAATTTCGTCTCGATGCAGGAGATCGACGAGCGCACCGCCGACCTCTCCAACAAGAATGGATCGGTGAAGTCGGGACAGGCCAATGTCGAGCGGCTGGAAGCGCTCTCCGGCTACAAGAAGATCACGGTGCCGTTCGACGGCATCGTCACCGCGCGCGATACCGACGTCGGCGCGCTGATCAATTCCGGCGGCGGCACCGGGCCTGCGATGTTCGTGATCTCGGATATTTCGAAGCTGCGCGTCTATGTGAACGTGCCGCAGAACTACGTGCCGTCGATCAAGATCGGCGCCAAGGCTGTCATCACGGTGCCGGAATATCCGAACCGCACTTTCCTGGCGACGGTCGAGGCTTCCGCGCAGGCGGTCGACGTTTCCTCCGGCACCACGCGGATGCAGCTCGGCCTCGACAACACCTCCGGCGAGCTGATGCCGGGTGGCTACGCCAATGTGCGCCTCAACCTGCAGCGTGACGGCGTGCCGCTCTCTATTCCCGCAAGCGCACTGATCTTCAACCAGAACGGCTTGCGTGTTGCAACCGTCGGTGCCGGCGACAAGATCCAGTTCAAGCAGGTGACGATCTCGCGCGACCTCGGCCGCACTATCGAGCTCGCCTCCGGCCTTTCGCCGGAGGACCGCGTCGTCGTCACCCCGCCCGACGGCATCGCCGACGGCGACCAGGTCCGCGTCGCCGGCTCGGCCGCGAAGGCCAAGCCGCAAAAGGTCTCCGAGAAGCAAGACGTGAAGGGGTAGCGCTCTTCACCTCGCCCCGCTTGCGGGGAGAGAGGTCGCATCGCATCGAAGATGCGATGCGGGTGAGGGGGATTCACCACGAGTCCATCTCTTACCGCATTTGCGGAAATCAGCCCCTCACCCCAACCCTCTCCCGTAAGAACGGGGAGAGGGAGAATGAGCAATCGGGCTACCCCACCCGCCACTGCGGGACGCCGTCTTCCGCCATGGTGATGTCGCCGGTTGATCCGACTGGCGTGCGATCCAAGTTGCGCAGATGTGCGAGCGTCGCCTCATCGCCGGCGGAAATGCGGCCGAGCGTGCGCCGGTCGTCTTCCGTCCGCAGCATGACGACGCCGTGCTCGGCTTCGCCATTGTTGCGATAGATCACGGTGAAGGCTTCGACCTTGCCCTTGCCGTTGGCCTCAGTCAGGAACTCCGGCACCGCGCGCTTGTTGCGATCGGCTTCCGCCTGCACGGAGGTCGCCTGCTTGATCACCTCGCGCGGCGCTTCGCGCGACAGCACCAGGCCGTGATGCTTGGTGACAAAGCCGCCCTGGCCGTAGAGCAGGCCGAGCTTGGCGCCGTCGCGCACCTTCCGCACCATCGCGCAGGCCGCATGCGTCATGTAGGTGTTGAGCGGCGCGCCGAAGAAGGTGAGCCCGCCCGTTACCGTCGGCTGCACGTCCGCACCCAGGCCCAGCGTGCGCCGCGCCATCTTGGGCACGCAGGGAAAGCAGCTATAGAGCTCGATCGCATCGAATTGTTTCCCGTCGCCGCCCACGAGCTCCATCACGGCTTTGAGCACCGCGTTCTGCGGATGGCTTTCATAAAACTGGTCGCGGATCAGATAGTCGCGCGGCTCTTCCGCCGATGCGCCGCCGATCGGATAGACCAGTTTGTCCTCCGGCACTCCGGCCGCGCGTGCCTTCGCGAGGCTCGTCAGCAGAACCGCACCGCCCATGTTCACCGTGGGATTGGCGACCATCAGCTTGGTGTAGGGCCACGCAATCAGCCGGTTCTCCGGCGTCGGGGTCGTGATGTCGTCGGACGTGAAACTCTTCTTCAGCCAGGAATTGGGATTTTCCGACGCGACGCTCGCGTAGGTCGACCACAGCGCGCCGGACTCGGCGAGCGCCTCGCGCGGCGTCTGGCCCCAATGTGCAGATGTCGCGGACTCATAGAGCGGATAGACCGTGATCGGGCGGAACACGCCGAGCTTCACCGCCAGCGGCTTTTGGAATGCCGCGCCGCGCTTGGGCTCTTCGACATCATGCGCAAAGGGAGTCCAGGGCGGAGCGACTTTGGCGCGCTCCGCCTTGGTCGCGGTCGACTGTGCTTCGGCGCCGCAGACCGCGGCGACCTCGCATTCGCCGCGCGCGATGCGCTGCGCGGCTTCGTGCAGATAGCGGATCGGACTCTCGCCGCCGACCGGGCCGTAATAGCAATGCGCTGGGCTAACGCCGAGGCGTTTTGCCAGCAGCTTCTCGGGATCGCGGTAGCGCCAGCTCAGGAAGTTGACCACGTCGAGCGAGCCGGTCTCGTGCAGCAGCTTCGCGCCCGAGTCTGCTTCGGCGCGCCGGAGCGCTTGCTCCAGCAGCGTGAGCGGCTCGAGGCCTTCTGAAATTTCCTTCGGCCGGTCGACGATCTCGCCGACGCCGACGATGACGGGAATGCGGTTTTCGTTTTCAATTGCCATTGTTCTTGCTGCTTGCTGAACCGTTTCACCTTATCCCGAGGAGCCGCGAAGCGGCGTCTCGAAGGATGAGGCTGCAGTCGGGCCCCATGGTTCGAGACGGCGCTGCGCGCCTCCTCACCATGAGGGTTTACTAATCCGCGACCAGCGAATTCATGTGCTCGATCGCCTCGACAAAATCTTCCTTGAATTCCTGCACCACGGCGCCGGCCGATTTCACGCTGTCGATCAGGCCGACGCCCTGGCCGACGAAATAGCTCACGAGGTCGCGCGCCTTGGCGTTGCCGGCGGCGGCCGAGCGGTCGATCGAATTGAAGGCATCGCGGCTGATGATGCTCTGCAGCGGCATCGGCAGCGGGCCGGGGCTGTCGGGCCCGCGGTCCCAGGCATCGGTCCAGACCGAGCGCAATTGCCGCGCCGGCTTTCCGGTGCGGCCTTTCGAGCGCACCGCATCGCGCGAGGATGCCGCGATCATCTTCTCGCGGAAAATCTCGCTCGTCTCCGATTCCACCGTCGCGAGCCACACCGAGCCGGTCCAGGCGCCGGCCGCGCCCATCGCCATGCAGGCCGCCATCTGCCGGCCCGTCATGATGCCGCCCGCGGCCAGCACCGGCACATCGCGGATCTTCTTGATCGCCTTGATCACCTCGGGCACCAGCACCATGGTCGATACTTCGCCGCAATGGCCGCCGGCTTCGGTGCCTTGCACGACGAGAATATCGACGCCCGCCGCGACCTGCCGCAGCGCATGCTCTTTCGCACCGACCAGCGCCGCCACCGGCACGCCATGCTTGCGGCCGCGGTCGATCATCTCCTTCGGCGGCACGCCCAGCGCATTCGCGATCAGCTTGATCGGATGTTGGAAGGAGACATCGAGCAGTTCCAGCGCGGTTGCGGCATCGAACGGCTGCGGCTGGTTGTCGGCTACGTTGGTCGTGGTCAGCTCGACGTCGTATTTCTTCAGGAGATTGCGGGTGAAGTCGCGATGCTCCCTTGAGACGCGCGCTTCCAGGCTTTTCCAGGTGACGTTCTTCTCGCCCGCGGTCGAGATGTTCTCGGGGATCAGCACATCGACGCCATAGGGCTTGCCGTCGGCATGCGCGTCGATCCACTTCAATTCCCGCTCCAGCGTCTCCGGCGAATGCGCGGTCGCGCCGAACACGCCAAAGCCGCCGGCGCGGCTCACGGCCGCCACCACGTCGCGGCAATGACTGAAGGCGAGCAGCGGAAACTCGATGCCCAGCATGTCGCAGATCGGCGATTTCATGGCGTGCCTCCCGGCGGAATTCTTCTTGGTTGGAGCAGCGAAGCCCCGACGCGGCGGGCCTGTCAAGTGTGCAGGGCGCCTTCCATGTCGCAGAATATCTGCGCTGCGGGTTTGTCTCTTGCGCTTTGGCGTTACGCGGAGAATGCTGACGGCCAAACGACCAGGAAACGTCAGGGAGTTTTTGGATGTCCGCTGAGTTTTTGCAGTGACGCCTGTCCAGCGCCCGCGCGCTGCAGCCGCGTCGTGTTTTGGCGCACGCAAGCGAGCGATCCCCTCCTAGGCTGGGCAAAGCGAAACGTGCCCCCCATATTCACCGCGAAACTCGAATGGTGGGCACGGCGCAAGGGCGCCTCTGCCCACCCTACGCACCAGGAGCCTGCGAATGACCGATGCCCCCATGACCGACGCGCCTACGCCCGCCTACGAGCCCCCCAAAGTCTGGACCTGGAACAAGGAGAGCGGGGGCCGCTTCGCTTCTATCAACCGCCCGATCGCCGGCCCCACGCATGAGAAGGAGTTGCCGGTCGGCAAGCATCCGTTTCAGCTCTACTCGCTGGCCACGCCCAACGGCGTCAAGGTCACGGTCATGTTCGAGGAACTGCTCGCAGCCGGCCACAAGGGCGCGGAATACGACGCCTGGCTGATCCGGATCGACGGCAATCAGTTCGGTAGCGGCTTTGTCGCCGTCAATCCAAACTCGAAGATTCCGGCGCTGATGGACCGCAGTGGACCAACTCCAATTCGGTTATTCGAGTCGGGCGCGATTCTGGTGCATCTTGCGGAGAAGTTCGGCGCGTTCCTGCCGAGCGACGGCCCGGCCCGGGCCGAATGCCTGTCATGGCTGTTCTGGCAGATGGGCAGCGCGCCGTTTCTCGGCGGCGGCTTCGGCCACTTCTATGCCTATGCGCCGACCAAGATCGAATATGCCATCGATCGCTATGCCATGGAGGTGAAGCGCCAGCTCGACGTGCTCGAGCGGCGGCTGGCCGACAATGAATACCTCACGGGTTCCGACTATACGATCGCCGATATGGCCACCTGGCCCTGGTACGGCGCGCTCGCCAAGGGCCTGATCTATGGCGCTGGCGAATTCTTGTCCGTGCATGAATACAAGAACGTGCAGCGCTGGACCGACCAGATCGCCAAGCGCCCGGCCGTCAAGCGCGGCCGGATGGTCAACCGCGTCTCCGGCGACCCTGCGAGCCAGCTGCATGAGCGCCATGACGCCAGCGATTTCGACACGATGACGCAGGACAAGATCGGAGAACCAGCAAAGACATAAAAGCCGCAGGACGCCAATGATCGATTCAACTCGACGCGACGTACTGGCCACGGGTGCAGCGGCCACAGCGATGGCAGCCGCACCACGCGTGCTCGCACAACAAACCGGACAGGGAGCAACAGCCATGAGCTTTTATGAGAAAGGTCCCGTTCGCATCCATTACGAGGAGGCCGGCAGCGGCTATCCGCTGCTGGTGATCGCTGGCGGTGGGTTGAATTCCACGATCGCCGGCCTTTCCGGTGAGCAATCGCCCTACAATCCGATGGTGGAATTCAAGGGCGAGTACCGCGTCATCGCGTCCGATCTGCGCAACGCCAATAGCGGCCAGTCCTCAGGTCCGCTCCAGGCGGACCGCCCCTGGGATTCCTACACCGACGACCATCTCGGCCTGATGGATCATCTCGGCATCGACAAGTTCATGGTGCACGGCTTCTGCATCGGCGGTCCGTTCATCTGGAACCTGCTGAAGCGCGCGCCTGACCGCGTGGTCGCCGCCGTGCTGGCGCAGCCGAGCGGCTCGCGGCCGGAGGCGCGCGATCTCTTTTACGACAACAACATGAAGGGGTGGGGCCCGGAGCTGGTCAAACGCCGTTCCGACATCACCATGGAGCAGGTCGACAAGTTTCTCACCAAAATGTACCGCACCGATCCCGACTTCGTGTTCACGGTGTCGCGCGATTTCGTGCGCCAGTGCCAGACGCCGGTGCTAATCCTGCCCGACGACATCCCGGCGCACCCTTACGCGGTCGCGATAGAGGCGGCGATGCTGGCGCCGAAGGCGGAAGTCAGCATGTTTCCGTGGAAGCAGCCCAAGGAGCGGATTCCGCTGGCGTTGCGGCAGATCCATTCCTTCCTGCGCGCACACCGGCCCGCGACGGCGTAGGCGAGCGTCATTGTAAGGAGTTGTAGGGCGGGCAAAGGCGCGCAAGCGCCGTGCCCACCATCTATAAGCAGATGCTTTGCGAAGGGTGGGCACGCTTCCGCCTTCGCTCGTTGAGCCAGGGCGAACGTAGTCGCTTTACCCACCCTGCAATTCTAGCGCGCCCCCTCGGCGGCCGGAAACACCACGCGGTCGTCGGTGCGGCAATAGCGGTCCGCGAACATGCGGCCCATCGGGTGGTAGCGCTCCATGTGCACGCGCATGGCGCCATGATCCCACAGCTCGTCGCGGATGTAGAAATTGATGCCCTGGCCCATGATCAGGACGCGGTCGCCGTTGACCTCGATCTCCTTCCAGGTCTTGCACTCCATCGCCCAGGGGGTGTCTGCGAGCCGCGGCGCGGCGATCTTGGAGGAGGGCGCGAGCTTCAGCCCGAGATAGCCGGGCTCGCCGACCTCGGGCGGAAAGTCGCCGCTGGTCTCGTGCATGGCGCGCGCCAGCGGCTCGTCGGGGATATTGACCACGAACTCGCCCGTGCGCTGGATGTTGGTCAGGGTGTCCTTGGTGCGGCCGTCGGGCCGCCGGTTGACCGCGAACATGCAGAGCGGCGGATCCTCGCAGAACACGTTGAAGAAGGAGAACGGCGCCGCATTGACCACGCCGGTAGGCCCCACGCTCGTCACCCAGGCGATCGGCCGCGGCAGGACGAAGGAGGTCAGAACCTTGTAGCGGTCGCGCGGGTTCAACTTCTCTGGATCGTATTCCATGGTATTCCTCCCTCCAGTCCGCAGCGCAAATTGGCGGCCCTTCGGCCGCAGGGCCGCGCCTTGCCAGTCATCGGCGCGCATTCGCGCCGCCCGTTGGCGCGGAACCTCGGGCTAACTCGCATCAAAGGGTTGAACTTCGCAAGGTCGAAGGTGAGGTCCGCCAGCAATTCCGTCATGCAAATCTGTTTCAGATAGCCGGCCTCGAACTTCCCGCTGCGGGTAGAGTTGTCCTTGGGGCCGGCGAGGTGATTCAATGAAGCCAGCTATCCTGCCGAACCAGTCCGGCGAACTGTGGCGCTGGATCCGACACTTCGGCGATTTCGTGACCCTTCCGCTGGCGATCCTGACCTTCGCAGGGCTGGCCGGCATCTCTCGCTTCCCTCTCGTCGTTGCGGGCATGGCTGCCTGGACGCTGGTGGAATATCTGGTGCACAGATTTGCCTTTCACCACCGTTTTCCCCTGGGGCGACGCCTTCATCAGCTTCATCATGACCATCCGAGCGACCCGGACGCGGAGAGATCGAGCCTCAGCACGCCGCTCTTGGCATCACCGTTTGGACTCGTGATCCTTGGCACCGCGGGTATGGAAGACGGGTCGGCGATTTTCGCCGGACTGCTTTCCGGCTATCTGATCTTCATCGCCGTCCACTATGCTGTGCACCGCTGGACGATCGAGCCGGGCTACTGGCTCTATTCAACGAAGATTCGGCACCTCACGCATCATCGCTTCGAGAACTGCAATTTTGGCGTGACGACAATGTTTTGGGATATCGTCTTTGGCACCAGCGCAAGACTGCCGGACCGTGTGCAGGAGGCCGGCGGAAGCCGGCGGAGCCGGACCTCAGGACGCGAGGCTCCCGTTACGGGTCCCGTCCAGCCGTAATCAACGCTTCGGAAACAGCTTGTCGCGGATATAGCGGGAGGTCGGGGTCAGCCGCAGGCCGCGCGGCTTGCACCAGGTGGCGCGATCAATTTCCTTCTTGTCGCCGATCGCCAGATCCCCCGTGGCCTTCTTGGCGATGAAGATGGCGTCGCTCATCTTCCGGCCCGAATGGCGGTTCTTGGCCTTGACCTCTTTCCAGAGGCGGAGCCGCCCGAGCTTCAGCTTCGGCAGCTCTTCCCTGATTTCGCGTTTGATGCAATCCTTGTCATTCTCATTCTGCCGCTTGCGGCCGCCCGGAAACATCCACTTCCGGTCGCGCCGTCGCCGCACCAGCAGAACCCGGCCGCGCTTGGCCGCCACAAGCTTGGATGATTTCGCCATTTTCCTTTCAGCACTGCCTTTGACCATGAATCGCAAATGATTTTAATGCGATCGCGCGCGAATGCTAGGCCTATCACGACAATGGCTTGGAAACATGTGGGTTTTCGACTGTTTTAATGCGTCGGCCACGTACAAGTGCCGGCTTCTCTGCCGTTGTGGTTGCCTCGCGGGCAAAGCTGCCTTCGCGTCCCGCGATGCCGTAGTGCGAGCGTCATTCATACGGTGCCAAAAGCATTGCGCCGAGCAGCGATTTTCGCGTGCCGATTCAAACCGATGCGCGTGAGCGCGCGTCATTCCCGAAAATTTCGCTTTTTTCAGAAGGCCAAATCAGTGCTGTCTTGTGCCATCCCGCTCCCCCAACGAGCGAAGGAGGAAGCGTGCCCACCAATCACGCATCGACGGCGCAATGGTTGTTAGTTGGTGCGCACGGCGCAAGTGCGCCTTTGCCCACCCTGCGCGGCTTTCGCGAGCCTCAAAACGCCGTGTAGCCGCCGTCGATCACGAAGCAGTCCGCGGTGTGATACGACGACGCCTTGCTCATGAGATAAACCGAAATGCCGCCGAAATCACTCGGCTCGCCAAAGCGCCGCACGGGAATGCGCGGCATCACGGCGCTGACGAACTTGTCGTCGGCGAGCACCCGCGCGGTCATGTCGCTCCTGATCCAGCCGGGCAGGATCGCGTTCGCCGTGACACCGTAGCGCGCCAGCTCCACCGCGAGCGCGCGGCACAGCGCGTTGATGGCGGCTTTGGTGCCGGCATAATGCTCGTTGCGCGCGGTACCAAACAGCGAGGCGAGGCTCGATGTAGCCACCAGCCGGCCGAACGCGTCGCCTTCTTGCGCACGCTCGGTCATGTGGCGGGCTGCGGCCTGGAACACGTGGAATACGCCGTCGAGATTGGTCGCGAACATCTTGCGCCACTCTTCCTCGCTGCGCTCGATGAACGGCTTGCGCCCGCCGCCGCCGATGCCGGCATTGGCAAAGCAGCCGTCGACCCGCCCGAACGCATCGAGCACAGCCTTCATCGCGTCCCTGACCGAGGCGGGATCGCTGACGTCGCAGATCTGGGTGTCGACCTCGCCGGGGCCCTTGGCCATGGTCGCGGCGGCTGCCTTGTTCTTCTCGGCATTGCGGCCCCAGATCGAGACACTGCAGCCACTCAACGCAAGTGCCTGTGCGATTCCAAGGCCAATACCGCCGTTACCGCCGGTGATGATGGCCACGCGGCCGGAAAGGTCGAAAAAGCTCATGTGGCGTTTCCATATTTGTTTGACGCACGTTACTTCGTGGTTCCAAGCATGGACAAGCCGCCTGCAAAAATCAAATATGTCGCCGGGCTTTATCTGATTTACCGCGGCACGAATGACCCGGGCTCACACAAGCGGGCTCACGCGAAAAGAGGAAATGATGCAATTCAAGCACTGCACGCTCGAACTCGACGGACCGGTCGCGGTCCTGCGTCTCGATCACCAGCAGGTCATGAACGCGGTCTCCATGGACATGCTCGGCGGACTTGCCGAAGCGCTCGACGCGATCGAGGAGGCGAAGGACGAGGTGCGCGGCGTGGTGCTGACCGGCGCGGGCCGCGCCTTCTGCACCGGCGCCAATCTGCAGGGCCGCAACCAGCAGCAGAAGCCGGGCCGCAGCAATGCGGGCGCGGCGCTGGAGACCGGCTTCCATCCCTTCCTGCGCCGCGTGCGCAACCTGCATTGCCCGCTGGTGACCGCGGTGAACGGCCCGGCGGCCGGTGCCGGCATGAGTTTCGCGCTGCTCGGCGACATGGTCCTCGCCGCGCGCTCGGCCTATTTCCTGCAGGCCTTCCGCCGCATCGGCCTGGTGCCGGATTGCGGCTCGACCTGGCTGCTGCCGCGCCTGGTCGGAAAGGCGCGCTCGATCGAATTGTCGCTGATGGGCGACCGGCTGCCGGCGGAGAAGGCGTTGGAATGGGGGCTCATCAACCGCGTCTATGACGATGCCGACCTGATGAAGGAAGCGATGAAGCTGGCGCATGAGCTCGCCAATGGGCCGACAGTGGCGCTGTCGCTGATCCGGCAGCTTTACTGGGACAGCCCGGAAAATTCCTTCGAGGACCAGCTCAACCTCGAATTCAAGTCGCAGCGCGTCGCGGGGGCGACCGAAGACTTCAAGGAAGGCGTCACCGCGTTCCTCGAGAAGCGGCCCGCCAAGTT
The DNA here is from genome assembly GCA_035568535.1 of Bradyrhizobium sp. Lineage (GTDB taxonomy): Bacteria > Pseudomonadota > Alphaproteobacteria > Rhizobiales > Xanthobacteraceae > Bradyrhizobium. The sequence continues at coordinate 2,287 of DATMNV010000189.1, read as the reverse complement.
CAAAGGCAAATGATCGAAGAAGAACTTAACCGCTGTGTCGCGTCCTTCTATCCCGGCGCGACCGGTACGGCCGGCGCCGCAAAACTCTCCGGCGGCGCCAGCCAGGAGACCTGGTCGTTCGACATCGTGCATGCCACAGGCCGGCATGGCGCGATCCTGCGCCGCTCGCCCAAGGGCTACGGCGCGGCGCCGACGCGAGCGGCGGGGCTCGATGCCGAAGCGCGGCTGATGCAGCTCGCCCATGACGCCGGCCTGCCATCGCCGAAGGTGATGCATGTGCTCACGCCGGAAGACGATCTCGGCACCGGCTTCATCATGGCCCGCGTCGAAGGCGAGACCATCGCGCGCAAGATCCTGCGCGACGAGCAATTTGCCGCGGCGCGGCCGATCCTGGCGCGCCAGCTCGGCAAGGTCGCGGCCGGCATTCACGGCCTGCCGCGCGATCAATTGCCGGCGCTCCGCGAGATGTCGTCGACCAAAGAGATTGTCGAAATGGGACGCGAATATCGCGGGTTCAACTGGCCGCGCCCCGTGTTCGAACTGGCGCTGCGCTGGCTCGCCGAGCACGATCCCGGTCCCTCGAAGGAGGTGACGCTGGTGCATGGCGATTTCCGTCACGGCAATCTCATCATCGGGCCCGACGGCGTGCGTGCGGTGCTTGACTGGGAGCTTGCGCATCTCGGCGACCCCATGGAGGATCTCGGCTGGATCTGCGTCAACTCCTGGCGCTTCGGCGAGATCGACAAACCGGTCGGCGGCTTCGGCTCGCGCGAGGAATTGTTCGCCGGTTACGAGGAGGGAGGCCGCAAGGTCGATCCCGCGCGCGTGAAATTCTGGGAAGTGATGGGTACGCTGCGCTGGGGCGTGATGTGCTGCGGCATGATGCAGCGCTTCCGCATCGGACCCGATCATTCCATGGAGCGCGCCATGATCGGCCGCCGCGCGTCGGAGACGGAGATCGATTTGTTGCGGCTACTCGCACCTCGGGGAAATTGAAATGCAGGACGAACCGACACCGATCGAGCTGACCAGGGCCGTTGCCGATTTCCTGCGCAACGACGTCACGCCGATGATCTCGGGCCACAATGCGTTCAAGCTGCGTGTCGCGATCAACATCCTCGATCTCGTAACGCGTCAATTGACGCTGGAGGATGGCGGCGCCGCCGCTGAGGCGGATCGGCTTGCGAAACTGCTGGGGATGGAAGGCTCCCTGATCGAGCAGAACCGCGCGCTGGCGGAAAAGATCGCCAAAGGCGAGGTCGATCTGGCGACGCCGGGACTGTCGGAGCATCTCTGGCAGACCACGCTCGCCAAGCTCGCGGTCGATCAGCCGAATTATGCGTCGTACAGGCGGGAGAAATCGTAGGATGGGTAGAGCGAAGCGAGACCCATCATCGCGCATGAGGTCCCATGATGGGTTTCGCTGCGCTCAACCCATCCTACGCGGGAGCCTACCGCCCAAGCCATTTCGGGGCGCGCTTCTCCGAAAACGCCTTCGGGCCCTCGATATAATCCTGCGAGGCCGCCATCGCCTTGACCGCTGGATACTCTCGCTGGTCGGTCATCGCTTTCTCGAGCGAGACTTCCATGCCCATCCGGATCGCCTGCTTGGAGGCGCGGATCGACATCGGCGAGTTCTTGGCGATCGTCTCCGCCCAGCGCTCGGCGGCGGCGAGCGCTTCGCCGGCCGGAACGACTTCGTTGACGAAGCCAAGCTCAAATCCTTCCTTGGCCGAGACGTGGCGCGCGGTCAGGATCATGCCCATGGCTCGCTTCAGGCCGATCTGCCGCGGCAGGCGCTGCAGGCCGCCCGCAAGCGCGGCGAGGCCGACGCGCGGCTCGGGCAGGGCGAAGGTCGCGTTCTCGGAGGCGATGATGAGGTCGCAGGCGAGCGCGATCTCGAAACCGCCGCCCATCGCCACGCCGTTGACTGCGGCGATAATCGGCTTGTCGCAATCGAAGCGCGTGGTGAGCCCGGCAAAGCCGCCCTTGTCCCAGCCGCGCTTGCCGCCGGCCGCCTGCCATTTCAGATCGTTGCCGGCGCAAAACGCCTTGTCGCCGGCGCCAGTGACGATCGCGACCCACTGCTCGGGATCGGTGCAGAAATCGTCAAAGACCTTGTTGAGCTCGAAATGCGCATCGATATGCAGCGCGTTGTACACTTCAGGCCGCTGCAGCGTCACGATCGTGACCGGCCCCTTGCGCGTAACCTTGGAAAATTTCAGCTCCATCGTTCCTCCCGTGAATTTTTCTGTGGCGCGAAAACACCCGATCCTAACCTCGCGCG
>DATMNV010000188.1:0-33763 GCA_035568535.1 Bradyrhizobium sp. | reverse complement strand
CTCGGCGTCCTTGACGTTGAGCTTGAAGCCGCCGGGCATCACGATGTCGCCGGGCTTCTGGTCCGGCTTGCAGGCGCCGACATATTTGGCTTCGATCTTGGTCGTGGTGTCGAGCGGCTTGCCGGTCGGGCCCTTGTCGCTGTGCGAAGTGCTGGTGACGGTATAACCGGAATTGAAATCGCCGACGATATCCGCGTGGCTGGTCATCGACACGCCCGCAACGGTGCAGACGGAATCGCTGACGTAACCGGTCGCGGTCTTCTGGATGTCCCGCTTGGAGCAGATCTGCTTGGCGAGCGGCGAGACGGAATCACTCATCTCCTTGTCCGTCGTCGGGTCGGTGCAGTGCTGCATCGTCAGGTCCGGCAACTGCGAGCCGGTCTTGACGATCTTCATCTCCCACAGGCCGGCCTTGCGCACCGGTAATTCCTCGGCGCCGGCCGGCACCATCAGCGCCAGCGCGCAGCCGCCCAACACGAATGAAAGAAGCCCTCGCATGGTGCGCGCTCCTTGGCGGTGATTTTGTCCAGAGAGGATCAGTAGTTGACACTCAGAGGCCGGTCGCTGGCCCCATAGGGGACCCAACGACAGGCAAACGAAATGTAGCCGCCCGGCTGCGGATCCACCGCCAGGAATTTCGCCACCTTGCCATAGCGGGCGCAGTGGTCGACGGCGATCTGCCGGGCATCGGCCTGCTGCGCCACCGTCCAGGCGATGATGCCGCCGGTATCGTTGCCCTTGACGGCCGGCACCCAATCGGCCCGGGCGGGCGCACTCGCCAACATCCCGCTCATGGCAACCAGGCCCACGGCCAAGATCTTTCGCATCGGAAACTCCATTTCGGCTGAACCATCTTAGGGCGCGCCGCTTGCCCTGAAAAGAACGCCAGGGGGTCCGGCGTCGAGTTGGTTTCCAAGTGTTGCCGCGTTGCACTTGACCGCACCAAGGCGAGGAGGCACGGTCGAAGCCTACGGGACCAATCCGGCCTTTTCGGGATTGCACATGCGCGACTTCGCTATTTCCTTGAAACGCCTGAATATCAAAACGCTGGGTCTTGCCGGCTTGAGCCTCGGCGTGCTGCTGCTTGGTCGGCCGGCGCTGGCCGCCAATCCGGCAGAGCTGAATTTCGGGCTGTTCGGCCCGAGCTATGACGGCCGGGTTGCCGAATGCGAGCGCGCGCTCGGCACCATCACCTCGCAATTCCAGGAGAAGGAAAGCTCCTTCTGGAATTCGCCGCTGACCATCGTCGCCTACGGCAACATCCACGAAACCGCCTTCCGGCCCTGGCAGTCCGACAACATTCCGCGCCGCTTTTGCAGCGGCAGCGTGCAGTTGAGCAACGGCACGTTCCACGCCATCCAATATTCCATCATCGAGGATGGCGGCTTCGCCGGCTTCGGCCAGGGCGTCGAATGGTGCGTGGCCGGGCTCGACCGCAATTGGGCTTACAATCCGGCCTGCAAGGCCGCCCGGCCCTGATCCCGGCATTGGCTGATGAAACAAGGCGCCCGATTCGGGCGCCTTTATTTTTGTTCTTGAAATGTTCCATTCGTCTGCTAGGCTCCACGCCAGTCAAGTGAAGGGGCGTCGCCATGTTTCATTCCGCGAAAATTTCAATTTCCCGGCTTCTGATCGCGACTGGTCTTTGTGTTGCCACGGCCATGATGGCCACCGGCCCGGTGCGGGCCCAGGACCGCCGGCAGAACGCGCCCGGCGAGTTCGACTTCTATGTGCTGTCGCTGTCATGGTCCCCCTCCTTCTGCGAAGGCGCGGAAGAGCGCGGAGGCGGCGGACGTTCGCAAGCGACTCAATGTGGCGGCCGGCCGTTTTCCTTCGTGGTGCACGGGCTGTGGCCGCAATATGAGAGCGGCTATCCCGAATATTGCGTGAGGCCGTCGCCGCGGCTTGGGCGCAACATCATGGCTTCGATGCTCGACCTGATGCCGGCGCCTGGGCTGATCTACAACGAATGGGACAAGCACGGCACCTGCTCCGGCCTCGGCGAGCGCGCCTATTTCGAAAACATCCGCAAGGCGCGCGCGGCGGTGAAGATTCCCGACGACTATCTGCAATTGTCGGAGATCAAGACGGTGGCACCTTCGGATGTCGAGGAGGCCTTTATCAAGGCCAATCCCGGCATGAAAGCTTCCGGCATCGCCGTCACCTGCAACCGCAAGCGGCTCAGCGAAGTGCGTATCTGCATGACCAAGGACCTGCAATTCCGGGATTGCGCCGAAGTCGACAAGCAGGCCTGCACGCTGGACCAGGTCACCATGCCGCCGGTCCGGGGCGGCTGACGGCGCTTTTCGTGCCCTGAACGCAGCGCGCCGTGAAGACACGCTGCGCCGCGTCCGGGACGCGCGAGCTTTACCCGACACAACATCGTGGCGTACTGCTGGCGGCATGAACTACCGCCATGCCTTTCACGCCGGCAACTTCGCCGATGTCGTCAAGCACATCGTGCTCACGCGCATCCTGCTTCATCTGCAGGAGAAGCCCGCCGCCTTCCGCGTGATCGACACCCATGCAGGTGCCGGCCTCTACGATCTCGCAGGCGACGAGTCGCGCCGCGGCGGCGAGTGGCTCACCGGGATCGCGCGGATTCTGCAGGCGCGATTCTCGGAAGCTGCGCTGCCGCTCGTAAAACCCTATCTCGACACCGTCCGCGCCTATAATCCCACTAACGTGCTCAAGGCCTATCCGGGATCGCCGCTGATCGCGCGCGCCATGCTGCGACCGCAGGATCGGCTTACCGCCTGCGAGCTCGAACCCTCCGCGCGCAAGCAACTGATCGAGTCGCTCCGTCGCGACACACAGGCGCGCGTCGTCGATCTCGACGGCTGGACCGCATTGCCGGCCTTCGTGCCGCCGAACGAGCGGCGCGGTTTGGTGTTGATCGATCCGCCCTTTGAGGCGAGTGACGAGTTCGAACGCCTCGCCTCTGGCTTTGCGGCTGCGTTCAAGAAATGGCCGACTGGCGGCTATTTATTGTGGTATCCGGCGAAGAGCCGGCGCGCGACTGACGACCTCGCGCGCGCGGTCGCGTCAGCTGCAGCCTCGGTCAAACCTGCAGGCAAATGCCTGCGGCTCGAGTTCAGCGTCGCGCCGCAACGCGCGGACTCCGCACTCACCTCCTGCGGGTTGTTGATCGTCAACCCACCGTGGACGTTGCAGGGCGAGCTCAAGACCATCCTGCCCGAATTGGAAAAGCCGCTGGGCCAGGGCGGCGCCGCGCGATTTAAATTGGAGACAGCTAAAGCTTGAGCCTTGTTTTAGCGGAAAATCCGTAGGCAATGGGCGACGAACCGTATTATGCTCAAGCCTGGACTGGCTTTACGTTCCGCTTCCGCGAATGGTTGCGGCGGAGTGACAAGGCCGAAAAAAGAAATCCAGGCGGACCGGTGACGTAACACCGGGCCAGCTCAGGTGGCCAAGCTTCTAGACTGCGAATTGCCGGTCAGCCGTTGCGCGATGTGCGCGTAGCGGTGAAGCAATACGGGGGAGGAGTACCCGATGGCCATGACTGGGACGGTCAAGTTCTTCAACGGAGAACGCGGCTACGGCTTCATCAAGCCGGACGATGGCGGGCGCGATGTGTTCGTTCACATCACCGCGGTCGAGCGGGCCGGACTGAAGGATTTGACTGAAGGACAACGCATCACTTTTGAGGTCGAGCCGGACAAGAAGGGCAAGGGCCCCAAAGCGGTCAACCTGGTGATTCAATCGTAGCGTTTTCTATTTGCGCGTTTCGTGACGCGAACGGCGAAAGCAGCCGCGCGAAAAACGTAAATAAAAAAATCCCGGCCGCATGCGGCCGGGAGTGATGATGTTCATGCGTCTTCTTGTTGCTATCAGAAATGATAGTTCACGCCGGCGCGGACGGTGCCGAACCGGTAGCCGTTTGACACGCCTGTAATCGCAAACTGGTTCTCGGAGAGATCGACGTAGAGATACTCGATCTTGGCACTCCAGTTCGGCGCGAGGCCGATTTCGGCGCCGACGCCCGCGGTCCATCCCGCGGTCGTGTGGGATTCCGAGAGCCCAAACGTCTGGCCCTTCAGCTCGCCGAAGGCGAGGCCCGCGGTGCCGTAGAACAGCACGTTGCTGAAGGTGTAGCCGGCGCGGCCGCGCAAAGTGCCGAACCACGGATTGGAGAATTTCCAGGGCGCAAAGGTGTCGTCGGCGCCGGTCACCTCGATGTCGCCCTCGACACCGAACACCCAGGGACCGTTCTGGTAGAAATTGTAGCCGGCGGTGGCGCCGCCGACGAAGCCCGACGGCTTGGTCGGGTTGTTGCTCGCCGTGCCCCATTCATAGCCGAGATGGCCGCCGAGATAGGGCCCGGCCCAGCTATAGACGTTGAGCGGCTGGTAGACGGTGTATGGCGCGCGCGAGCCATAAGACAGATCCGCCGCACGGGTCGATGCCGTCCCGGCCAAGGTCAGCGCTGAGGCCAGCGCCGCGGCGCCCCAAACGAACCCCTTCATCACTCTACTCCAACGCAACTGCCGTGACCGCCGCGGCTCGCCGCGCCAAAAGGCGCGCCGGCGAGCCGAATGGTTACGGAACTCTGGCCTTTTCAGCCCAAATTTATCGAGAGTTTTGGGTTAAAGGCTTGTTAAGCCGGGTTACCGCCCTCTTAACGTTCTTAACGGGAAGTTACCGGCGCGAGCCTGTGCGTTACGGCGGCTGGCTCAGCCCCAGAACTTCAAATCGGCACCGGCAGCGCTTAATTTAGGCCCATGGATTCCGAAAAGACCGAGCAACCGACGGCCGAGAGCCCGCACAAGGCAAAGCACGGCAACCAGGCCGACTTGCCGCCCGAAGACCTCGCCGCCCCCGATATCGACCCCGCGACCTCTGCTGCCGAGGAGGACGAGGACGGTCGGCTGCCGGAATTCACTGAGGAAAGCGCCGAGGCGGTCGCCGAAGGCCCGCTCGCGGTCGGGCATGCCGCGATCGAGAACGCGGTGAAGCTGGCGCCAACCTCGCCCGGCGTCTACCGCATGCTGAACGCCGCCAACGACGTGCTCTATGTCGGCAAGGCCAAGAACATCCGCAAACGGCTCTCGTCCTACGCGCGGGTGAATGCGCCGCAGCCGGCGCGTATCCTGCGCATGATCGCGGCGACCACCAATGTCGAGATCATCTCGACCACCACCGAGACCGAAGCGCTGCTCTTGGAAGCGAACCTGATCAAGCAGCTGCGGCCGCGCTTCAACGTGCAGCTCCGCGACGACAAGTCGTTTCCCTATATCCTGATCACCGGCGACCACTGGGCGCCGCAGATCCTCAAACATCGGGGCGCGCAGAGCCGGCCCGGCCGCTATTTCGGCCCGTTCGCTTCCGCCGGCGCGGTCAACCGCACCATCACCGCGCTGCAGCGCGCCTTCCTGATCCGCTCCTGCACCGACGGCTTTTTCGAAAGCCGCACGCGGCCGTGCCTGCTCTACCAGATCCGCCGCTGCGCCGGCCCCTGCACCCAGGAGATCGATTTTCCGGGCTACACAGAGCTCGTGCGCGAGGCGACCGAGTTTCTCTCCGGCCGCAGCCAGGCGGTGAAGGAGCAACTCGCGGGCGAGATGGAGAAGGCTTCAAACGAGCTCGAGTTTGAGACAGCCGCGGTCTATCGCGACCGCCTCGCGGCGCTGTCGGCGATCCAGTCGCAGCAGGGCATCAACCCGCGCACGGTGGAAGAAGCCGACGTGTTCGCCATCCACCAGGAGGGCGGCTATTCCTGCGTCGAAGTGTTCTTCTTCCGCACCGGCCAGAACTGGGGCAACCGCGCCTATTTCCCGCGCGCGGAAAAGACCTTCACGCCGGAGGAAGTGCTGTCCTCCTTCCTCGCACAATTCTACGACGACAAGCCGCCGCCAAGGCTGATCCTGCTCTCGCATGAGATCGAGGAAGCCGAATTGCTCGCCGACGCGCTCGCGGTTAAGGCCGGCCACAAGGTCGAAGTCTCCGTGCCCAAGCGCGGCGAGAAGAAAGAGCTGATCACGCATGCACTGACCAATGCGCGCGAAGCGCTCGGGCGCAAGCTCGCCGACACCGCCACGCAAGGCCGGCTGCTGGAGCAGCTCGCAATCACGCTGGCCCTGCCGCAGACACCGAAGCGGATCGAGGTCTACGACAACAGCCACATCCAGGGCACCAACGCGGTCGGCGCCATGATCGTCGCGGGGCCCGATGGCCTTGTGAAGAACCAGTACCGCAAGTTCAACATCAAGTCCGAGGGGCTCACGCCCGGCGACGATTACGGCATGATGCGCGAGGTACTGGAGCGGCGCTTCAAGCGGCTTTTGAAACCGGCGGAAGGCGACAAGGCCAAAGCCGACGACGAGGCCGTGCCGCAATGGCCGGACCTCGTCATCATCGACGGCGGGCGCGGCCAGCTCAACGCGGCGCGCGAAATCCTCGAAGGCCTCGGCGTAACGCAGGTGTCGCTGATGGCAGTCGCCAAGGGGCCGGACCGCGACGCCGGCCGCGAGACGCTGTTCATGCCGGACCGCGAGGCGATCAAGCTGGAGCCGCGCGACCCCGTGCTCTACTTCATCCAGCGGCTGCGCGACGAGGCGCATCGATTCGTGATCGGCTCGCACCGCAAGCTGCGCAAGAAGGACATTCGCGAGGCCGGACTACAGGAAATCCCCGGCATCGGCCCGTCACGCAAACGTGCCTTGCTGCATCACTTCGGCACGCTGAAGGAGATCGAGCGGGCTTCGATCGCCGACCTCGGCAAGGTTCCCGGGGTCAGCGCCGAGAGCGCCCGCAAGATTTTTGAGTTTTTCCACTCCCAGCCGGGTTAACCAAAACCAGCCGGGGCCACAGCATGATCCGGTAAAAGCAGGTATCGGTTTTCCCTGGAGATCATGCTCAGACAGACCGGAGTCATACGGACATGGTGTGCGGTATCTAGGGCAATCCGGTTGACCTTCTTCCCGCACCGGTATTGGTAGGACGGATGAACATTGCAACAACCAGGGCGACCACGAAGGGCTCGCTGTCGCTCCCGAATATCCTGACTTGCGCCCGGATTGCCGCCATCCCGGTGGTGATCGGCTGCATCTTCATGCAGTCCAAGGACGGCCCGCTGTGGCTGCGCTGGGTCGCGGTCGCCGTGTTCATTGCAGCGGGCATTACCGACTATCTCGATGGCTATTACGCACGCGTCTGGAACCAGCAATCGGCGTTCGGGCGGATGCTCGACCCGATCGCCGACAAGCTCCTGGTCGCGTCCTGCCTGTTGATTCTTGCCTCCGACGGCACCATCAACGGCTGGTCGTTGTGGGCCGCGATCGTGATCCTGTGCCGCGAAATCCTGGTGTCGGGCCTGCGCGAATATCTCGCCGCACTTCGGGTCAGCGTGCCCGTGACCAAGCTCGCCAAGTGGAAGACCACGGCGCAATTGGTCGCGATCGGCTTCCTGCTCGCGGGCGAAGCCGGCGATCAGGCCATGCCCTTTGCCGTCGGTCCGGTCGTCACGCTGACCGGCACGGTGCTGCTGTGGATCTCGGCGCTGTTGACCATCTATACGGGCTGGGACTATTTCCGTCACGGCATTCATCACGTCCTCGAGGAAGACGAGCGATGAAGGTGAAATATTTCGCCTGGGTGCGCGAGCGGATCGGCAAGGCGGAAGAGACCATCGAGCCGCCCGCCAATGTGCGCACCGTCGACGATCTGATCGCGTGGCTTTCCGCGCGGGATGAATCCTATGCGCATGCGTTCGAGAAGCCGAAGGTGATTCGCGCCGCGATCGACCATACCCATGTCAGGCCGGATGCTGTTATCGCCGGCGCAAGCGAGATCGCCTTCTTCCCGCCGATGACCGGCGGTTAATCATGGCTGCGCCCGTCACCATCCGAATCCAACAAGACGATTTCGACGTCGCGCGCGAGATTGCTGCCATGAGCAAGGGCCGCACCGATATCGGCGCGGTCGTGACGTTCTCCGGCATCTGCCGCGGCACCGAGGGTGGCGATGCGATCGCGGCGCTCACGCTCGAGTATTATCCGGGCATGGCCGAAGCCGAGATCAAGCGCCATGCGGATGAGGCGATGTCGCGCTGGCCGCTGCAGGGGCTGACCGTGATCCACCGCTTCGGCCGCATCACACCGGGCCAGAACATCGTGCTGGTGGCGACGGCGTCACAGCACCGGCAGGCGGCGTTCGAGGCCGCGGAATTCCTGATGGACTATCTGAAGACGTCCGCGCCATTCTGGAAGAAGGAAGAGAGCGCCGAGGGCAAGGGCTGGGTCGAAGCCCGCGCCCTCGACGATGCCGCCGCCGCGCGCTGGACCAAGTCCTGATGGCCAAGCGTGTCAAGCCTGCGAAGAAAGCCGTAATCAAATTTCCAAAGGTCGCGAGCGGCGAATTGCTGACGCTGCTCGACTTCGTCCGCTACGCGGTCAGCCGTTTCACCGAAGCCAAACTCGCCTTCGCGCACGGCACCACCGATCCGGTCGCGGAGGCTGCTTTCCTCGTCTGCGAGGCACTGCACCTGCATCCCGACCAGTTCGAGAGCTTTGCGACCGCGCGCGTCACCGCCGCGGAAGGCAGGCAAATCCTCGATCTGATCGCGCGCCGTGTCACCACGCGAAGGCCAGCCGCCTACTTGGTCAACAAAGTCTACATGCGCGGCCTGCCGTTCTACGTCGACGAGCGCGTGATTGTGCCGCGCTCTTTCATCGGCGAACTCCTGGATTCGCATTTTGCGGTCGAGGACGGCGAAGATGTTTCGTTGATGGATCCGTTGGGCGTCGAAAACGTGCTCGACCTCTGCACAGGATCGGGCTGCCTCGCCATTCTCGCGGCGCGGCATTTCCCCAACGCCAGCATCGATGCGGTCGATATTTCGAAAGATGCACTCGCCGTCGCCGCGCGCAATGTCGGGGATCACGGCCTGGAAGATCGCATCGCGCTGCATCACGGCGACCTGTTCGAGCCGCTTGGCGAGAAGCGATACGACGTCATCATCGCCAATCCGCCTTATGTGGATGCCGAAGGCATGGCCGCGCTGCCGCCGGAATGCCGCGCCGAGCCGAAACTTGCCTTCGACGGCGGCGCCGACGGGCTCGATATCGTCAGGCGCATCCTGGACGAGGCGGGTGCGCACCTCGCGCCCGAGGGCGGACTGCTCTGCGAAATCGGCCGCGGCCGCGACAATCTGGAAGCCGCCTGTCCGCAATTGCCGCTGCTCTGGCTCGACACCGAGGATTCGGAGGCCGAAGTGTTCTGGATCGCGGCGGCGGACCTCTAGTGCATGATCCGGAAAAGTGTGTAGCGGTTTTCCGAAAAGATCATGCTCAAACAAAAAGATAGAGCGGGATGACGATTCGAAGAAAAGTCATCACGCTCTAGGTTCTTGTTTGCGCATGATCTCCGCGCAAACGCTACGCGTTTGTCGCGAGGGAAAACCGGCCCCCACTTTTCCAGATCATGCGCTAGCCGCGCAATATTCCGCCGGCTTGGGTCCAAAGATCGCAAGTTATAGGCGTTCCCGTCCCGCGCCGAAGCTGATAGTTTCGTCTCAGCCCCCATCCCGAAGCGCTTCGAAGAGGCCCCAATGCTGGACAAGAGCCCCAACGCCCCCGCAGTCAATGTGCCGAACGACCTCGCCGCGCATTGGATGCCATTTACCGCCAACCGGGCCTTCAAGAAGGCGCCGCGGCTGCTCGCCGGCGCCAAGGACATGCATTACATCACCGTCGACGGCCGCAAGATCATCGACGCTGCCTCCGGCATGTGGTGCACCAATGCCGGCCACGGCCGCACCCAGATTTCGGACGCGATCGGCAAGATGGCCGCGACGCTGGACTATGCGCCGCCGTTCCAGTTCGGCATTCCCCAGGCCTTCGAGCTTGCGAGCCGCATCGCCGAGCTCGCGCCCAAGGGGCTCGACCACGTATTCTTCTGCAACTCCGGCTCTGAAGCTGCTGACACCGCGCTGAAGATCGCGCTCGCCTATCACCAGCTCAATGGCCAGGGCTCGCGCACCCGCCTGATCGGCCGCGTCCGCGGCTATCATGGCGTTGGCTTCGGCGGCACCTCGGTCGGCGGCATCGTCAACAACCGCAAAATGTTCGGCACGCTGCTTGCGGGCGTCGACCACATTCCCGCGACCTATGACCGCGAGAAGCAGGCCTTCACCAGGGGCGAGCCGGAATATGGCGCGCATTTCGCGGAAGAACTGGAGAACCTGGTCGCGCTGCACGGCGCCAACACCATCGCGGCCGTGATCGTCGAGCCGATGGCTGGCTCGACCGGCGTGCTGCCGGCGCCGAAGGGCTATCTCAAGCGGTTGCGCGAGATCACCCAGAAGCACGGCATCCTGCTGATCTTCGACGAAGTCATCACCGGCTATGGCCGGATGGGTCATGCCTTCGCCGCCGAGCGCTATGGCGTGCTGCCGGATCTGCTCACCTTCGCCAAGGGCGTCACCAATGGCGCGGCCCCCATGGGCGGCGTGATCGTGCGCGACACCATCCATGACGCCTTCATGAACGGCCCCGAACACATGGTCGAGTTCACCCACGGCTATACCTATTCGGCGCATCCGATCGCGGTCGCGGCGGGACTGGCCACGCTCGACATCTATCGTGACGAAAAGCTGTTCGAGCGCGCCAGGAACCTCGAGCCGAAATTCGCGGACGCCGTCATGACGCTCAAGGGCCAGCCCAACGTGCTCGACATCCGTACCGTCGGTCTTGTGGCCGGCATCGACCTCGCGCCGCGTGCCGCCGATCTCGTCGGCAAGCGCGGCTATGACGCGATGGTTTCCGCCTTCCACGACAACGACCTGATGCTGCGCATTGCCGGTGACACGCTGGCGCTCACCCCGCCGCTGATCGTCAGCGAGGACCAGATCGGCGAAATCATCGAGAAGATCGGCAAGGTCATCAGGGCGGTGGCTTAAACCCACCTCGCCCCGCATCCGCCTTCGCCTCAGGGCGGGCTTCGGCGGACAAGAGAGCGGGGCGAGGGAGCCTACCGGCACCTCGGCCGCACCGGTTCCCGGCGCGCCAAAGAAACACTAGCCTCCCGAATCAACATTAGTGCTAAGGTTGCAGCACTCGGGGGAGTGCGCGCGCCAAATGATCCGTATTTCTACGATTTTCATCGCTGTCTGCATGGTGCTGGTCGCGGCATCGCTGGGGCTGATCCTGTATTCGGTTGCCGGCATCAGCGGTACGGAATCGGCCATCGTGGCGCTCACGGCGCTGACCTTCCTGATCCTCTACAACGCCGTATCGATGCGGCTGCGCGACCGCACCGATGTCGGCAGCCAGATCGCCGACCTCTCCCGCGGCACCGCCGACCTCGCCCGCCAGGTCGCTGAATTCGGCCGCAGGCTCGCCGCGGTCGAGGGGCGCGTGGTATCGGCCAATTCCGCCGGCGCCGACCGCATCCAGTCGGTGGTCAACGAGATCGGCGAATTGGGCGGACTGGTGAAGCAGCTCGCGACCGACGTCGCCAGCCACGAGGACCTGATCGCCGCCATCCAGGCGACTGCGCCGGCCGCACCTGCGGCAATGGCCGCGCCGGAGGCGGGCAAGCCGGCCGCCTCGCTGCCCGACGAGAAGCGCGCCGCGCCACCCCCCTTCCCTACGGCGGCGGCGGCCGGTGAAGGCGCCCCCTCCCGCAACCAGACCCAGACGCTGGCGGCGGTGCGCAGCGCCGTCGAGGAAAACCGCATCGACATCTACCTGCAGCCGCTGGTGACCTTGCCGCAGCGCAAGGTGCGTTATTACGAGGCGGTGACGCGGCTGCGCGACGACAAGGATCAAATTCTTGCCGCCGAAGATTTCATCGGCGTCGCCGAAGGCGCCGGCCTGATCGGGCGGATCGATCACATGGTGATGCTGCGCTGCGTGCAGGTGCTGCGGCGGCTGATGGTGCGCAACAAGGAAGTCGGCGTGTTCTGCAACGTCGCGGCGTCCACGCTCGGCAACAGCGCGATGTTCTCGCAGTGCCTGGATTTCCTCGACGCCAACCGCGCGCTCGCGCCCTCCTTCGTGCTTGAGTTCAAGCAGTCGACGTTCCGCAATCTTGGACCCACCGAGACCGAGCATCTCGCTTCGCTCGCGCAGCGCGGCTACCGCTTCTCGATCGATCACGTCAGCGATCTGCGCTTCGAGCCGCGCGAGCTCGCCGACCGCGGCGTGCGCTTCATCAAGGTGCCGGCCTCGCTGCTGCTCGATCCGAAGCAGAGCTCGGCCTCGGATATCCATCCCTCCGACCTCTCCGATTTGCTCGGCCGCTTCGGGATCGACCTGATCGCCGAAAAGATCGAAGGCGAGCGCGCGGTGGTCGACCTGCTCGACTACGACGTCCGCTTCGGCCAGGGATTTCTGTTCGCGCCGCCGCGCCCGCTGCGCCCCGAAGGCGCGCCCGCACCGAACGGCGGGGTGTCTTCCATCACCAACACCCAGGAAATCAACGGCGCGCCCAAGGCAGCTGCCGAGCCCACTCCGCTCGATCCGCCGCCGCGGGCGACCGGCAACGCCGCGCTGGCGCGCCGCGCCGCCGGCCCTGCTTAGGCGGATCCGCCAATCATGACCTTGCGGTTTGTCGAGCGGCTGCGCGACCTCGTCGACGGCGTCGAGGTGATCCTGTCCGACATCTGGGGCGTGGTGCATAACGGCCTCGAGGCGTTCCCCGAGGCCTGCGACGCGCTGCATGCCTATCGCAGTAACGGCGGCACCGTCATCCTCATCACCAACGCGCCGCGCCCCGCAGACTCCGTGCAGCGGCAGTTGCAGAAGCTCGGCGTCGCCGACGACGCCTATGACGCAATCGTCTCTTCAGGCGACCTCACCCGCCACTATGTCGCCGGCCATCCCGGCGCGAAGGTGTTCTGGCTCGGTCCCGAGCGCGACAGCGCGATCCATCGCGGCCTCGACCTGAAACTCTCGCCGCTGCGGGACGCCGACTACATCGTCTGCACCGGGCTGCTCGACGACGAGACCGAGTCGGCGGAAGATTATCGCCCGATGATGCGCGAGGCGTTGGAGCGCAAGCTGACGCTGATCTGCGCCAATCCCGACATCGTGGTCGAACGCGGCGACCGGCTGATCTATTGCGCCGGCGCCATCGCCGAGCTCTACCGCGAGCTCGGCGGCGACGTGATCTTCTACGGCAAGCCGCACCGGCCGATCTATGAGCGCGCCATCGAGCTAGCTGCGGAGCATGGCGGTCATGACATCAAGCTCGACAAGGTGCTGGCGATCGGCGATTCCGTGCGCACCGATCTCGCCGGCGCGCACGGCTTCGGCATCGACTGCCTGTTCGTGACGCGCGGCATTCATTCGGAGGACTTCGAGGGGATTGATCAGCTCGATCCCGTTTCGATCAAGGAATTGTTCGGCCATCCGCCGCGCGCCATGACGCGGGAATTAAGGTGGTAGCCGCGCACGCGGCTGTGCTCCCACCCGCCGCGCGTTCGCGCGGCGACCTCTCCCCGCATCCGCCTTCGCCCGAAGGCGGGCTTTGGCGGACAAGAGCGGTGCGAGGTGGGAAGATTACGCGCTCGCCATATCCGGGAATACCGCCTCGATCTTGGTTTTCAGGGTGGCGGCGTTGAAGGGTTTCACGATGTAATTGTTCACGCCGGCCTTCTTGGCGGCGATCACGTTCTCGGTCTTGGATTCCGCCGTGATCATGATGAACGGCGTGGTGGCGAGATTGACGTCGGCGCGGACTTCGCGGAGCAGGTCGTAGCCGGTCATCGGTTCCATGTTCCAGTCGGAGATCACGAGGCCATATTTCTTGCCGCGCATCTTGTTCAGCGCCGCCGAGCCGTCGCTGGCGTCGTCAATATTCTCGAAACCGAGCTGCTTCAGCAGATTGCGGATGATGCGGATCATGGTCGAGTAATCGTCCACCACCAGGACCGCCATTGACAGATCAACCGCCATTTCTTGACTCCCCTCGCGGACAAAATGCTTCTGCAAAAACAAGCCTGTGGGGGCCGGTCGGCTCTCCCGCAAAACCACCCCTAGAACTAGCATCAGGCCTTAAACAGCCCGTTAACCCACCTTTGGTCGAAGATCAGGCCCCCACAACGCGAAGTAGGCAAGATACCCCCGCTTGACTTCGCGGCGGCGGCCAAGCCACGGTCCGGCCCCGATCCGCCCGAAGCCGAAGTATCCGAAAAATGCCGCCCTCCTTTATCGTCATCCGCGACTCCACTGCTGCGGCCAGAATCCCCAGGGGAAGCGTGGTGGCGATGGGCAATTTCGACGGCGTCCATCTCGGCCACCGCGCCGTGATCACCGCGGCGCTGGAGATGGGCAAGGTCCACCGCAAGCCGGCGCTAGCGTTAACCTTCGAGCCGCATCCGCGCCGCTTCTTCAGCCCGACCACCCCCCAGTTCCGCCTGTCCGACGAGACGGCGAAGCTCCGGCTGCTCGCCGGCACCGGGCTTGCCGGTGCCGTGATCATGACCTTCGACAAGGTCAGGGCCGGGACCACGGCGCAGGATTTCATTCATCATGACCTGATCGGCCGGCTCGGCGTGTCCGGCATTGCCGTCGGCTACGATTTTCATTTCGGCAAGGGCCGCGTCGGCTCGCCGAGCCTCCTGGTCAACGAGGCCCCGCGGCTCGGCATCGAGGTCGACGTGCAGCCGCATATCGATATCGACGAGCGGCCTGTTTCTTCCAGCGCGATCCGCAGCGCACTCGCGGAGGGCCAGATCGAGGACGCCACCGCCATGCTCGGCGGGCCCTGGTTCGTCACCGGCGAGGTGATCCATGGCGAGAAGCGCGGCCGCGAACTCGGCTATCCCACCGCCAATATCCGCCTCGACAACAATTGCGGCCTCCGGCACGGCATCTATGCGGTGCGGGTCGGCCGCGGAACCGAGCGCATCGACGGCGTGGCGAGCTTCGGCCGCCGTCCGACCTTCGACAATGGCGCGCCGCTCCTCGAAATCTTCCTGTTCGATTTCAAGGGCGATCTCTACGGAGAGGTGCTGGATGTCGCCTTCATCGGCTTCATCCGCGAGGAACTGAAATTTTCCAGCGTGGACGCGCTGGTGAAGCAAATGGACGACGATTCCGCCCGTGCCCGCGCGCAACTGGCCGCCGCGCCCGGGGCATTTCCGAAGCTCGGGGCGATTGGCTAACGTGATTAAGGCAGCAAGCGGGAATCAAAGGGCGCTTTAATGATCTCCGCGACGACGACCTTTACGGCATCAGCATGCGCAGGATTCAGAAGGAAGTTGTTGCCGCGCCCACTAATTGCAGACGGTACCCGCAAAAGAGCACTCGTCGTTCCGTCGAGCCACCGATCTCCAATCTCGCGGCTTGCCAGCGTTTTCGATCGCCAATCCGCAGGCAGTTCGCTATCGATGGCCTCAATGCCAACGTCGTCGGGAACGACGACACGCAACAACTGATACATCGTCGGAATCAAATCGCGATCCATGTGGACCAGCATTTCCAGCAAGGCACTAGATGGATGATCGGCGAGATAGACAATCCGCCTGCCCTGCGAATGCCACCGACCGGCAGCTCTCATGCCACCGATACCGGAAAGATCGGTATAATTCGAAATCCGCCAGAGCTCCATTGCGTGAGCTCAGGCAAAAATTCCGTGATCGATCCGCTCGAGCGTTTCTCGGACGACTGCGGCGCCGAGTTCGTCCTTCAAAAGATCAGCAGGCCGTTGGCCTGACAATGCGGAATTCGGTCGTTGCAACCAAGCATCCGCCTTCTTCTCGTCGCCAAAGACCCGATCGGCTAGCGTTTTGATTCCGAGGGTTCTAATTAGAGACGCAGACTGATCCCGGTCCGAAGACTCCCCCACAACTAGTTGACGTAGTTGCAGGCTAAAATCTTCGCCAAGCCCGAAAGCCGCAGCATAACTCTCCTTACGGACCCTGACCGTGACAGTGTAGGCCTTACCGATGGAGTTGGGCTGCAACTGTATTTCGGTGTCCAGCCTCCCCCTTCGTCGGCGAAGCTCCTTAAGCTCGTCGTAAACCTCGGCGACCGGTCTACTGTCCATTGAATTATCTCCCGTTATCAATACATTAGTGGGTCCGCAGGAATTCGCAACTCGCGCATTGGCTAGAAAGCGCAACTGGAGCGCCGGGCTTTGCGATTTGCCCCTCCCCCTGCTATGGAGAGCCCATGTTTGCGCGGCGCATCATAGGGATTAGCGGCCCGGCTTCCGCCTGAGCTAAAGGCTCGGCGCAAGACCGGGACTTTCCTGTTTCACCCGCGACCGATCGCGTTTCCCGCGCCCCTTCCGAGCCAGTCATCCCATGTCCGAAAAGCCGCAAAAGTCCGACGCCAAAGACTATTCCAAAACCCTGTTCCTGCCGCAGACGGAATTTCCGATGCGCGCCGGCCTGCCGCAGCGCGAGCCGGAAATGCTCAAACGCTGGAACGAGATCCACCTTTACGAGAAGCTGCGCGAGGAAGCGCGGGGCCGCGCCAAATTCGTCCTCCACGATGGGCCGCCCTATGCCAACGGCAACATCCATATCGGCACGGCTTTGAACAAGATCCTGAAGGATCTCGTCACCAAGAGCCAGCAGATGCTGGGTTTCGATTCCAACTACGTGCCGGGCTGGGACTGCCATGGCCTTCCGATCGAATGGAAGGTCGAGGAAGAGAATTACCGCAAAAAAGGCAAGGCGAAGCCGGATTTTCGCGATAGCGCCGCCATGGTCGCGTTCCGGCAGGAATGCCGCGCCTATGCGACGCATTGGCTCGGCGTGCAGCGCGAGGAGTTCAAGCGGCTCGGCGTCGTGGGCGATTGGGAGCATCCCTACGCCACCATGAGCTATCCGGCCGAAGCGCAGATCGCGCGCGAATTGATGAAGTTCGCCGCCAACGGCACGCTCTATCGCGGCTCCAAGCCCGTGATGTGGAGCGTGGTCGAGAAGACCGCGCTCGCCGAGGCCGAGGTCGAATATGAGGATTACACCTCGGATACGGTGTGGGTGAAATTCCCGGTCACATCGCCCACGTATGGCGCGCTTGCCAACGCAAGCGTCGTGATCTGGACCACCACGCCGTGGACGCTACCCGGCAACCGCGCCATCTCGTTCTCGCCGAAGATCGCCTACGGCCTCTATGAGGTCACCGACGCGCCCGCCGACAACTGGGCCAAGACCGGCGACATGCTGATCCTTGCCGATGTGCTGGCCGAAAGCGTGTTCAAGCAGGCGCGCGTGACCGCATATAAAAAGGTCCGAGACATTCCGGCCGATACGCTGGATGCAGTGGAATGCGCGCATCCGCTGCGACGCTTTGCCGGCGACGGATATCAGTTCGTCGTCCCGCTTCTGCCAGGCGATCACGTCACCGACGATACCGGCACCGGCTTCGTGCACACCGCGCCGAGCCATGGCCGCGAGGACTTCGACGTCTGGACGGCGAATGCGCGCGAACTCGACGCGCGCGGCATCAACACCGCGATCCCCTACACCGTGGACGAGAACGGCGCCTTCACCGATCAGGCGCCGGGCTTCACCGGAAAGCGCGTCATCAACGACAAGGGCGAGAAGGGCGACGCCAACGACGCCGTAATCAAGGCGCTCGTCGACGCGGGCACGCTGCTCGCGCGCGGGCGGCTGAAGCATCAATATCCGCATTCCTGGCGTTCGAAGAAGCCGGTGATCTTTCGCAACACGCCGCAATGGTTCATCGCCATGGACAAGGATATTGCGGGGAATGGCAAGACCAAGCCCGGCGACACGTTGCGCGCCCGCGCGCTGCATGCGATCTCGGTGACGCAGTGGGTGCCGCCGTCAGGCCAGAACCGCATCAACGGCATGATCGAGGCGCGGCCCGACTGGGTGATCTCGCGCCAGCGCGCCTGGGGCGTGCCGATCGCCGTGTTCGTGCGCGAGAAGGGCGACGGCTCCGCCGATATCCTGCAGGACGACGCCGTCAACAAGCGCATCGGCGACGCGTTCGAGAAGGAAGGCGCCGACGCCTGGTACGTGGAGGGCGCACGTGAGCGCTTCCTCAGATCACTCGCCAATGAGGACTGGAAGAAGGTCGACGACATCCTCGACGTCTGGTTCGACTCCGGCTCGACGCATGCATTCGTATTGGAGGACCCCGTGCACTTCCCGGGGCTCGCCGGCATCAAGCGCAAGGTCGACGGCGGCGCCGACACCGTGATGTATCTGGAAGGATCGGACCAGCATCGCGGCTGGTTCCATTCCTCGCTGCTGGAGAGCTGCGGCACGCGCGGCCGTGCGCCTTATGATGTGGTCCTAACTCACGGCTTCACGCAGGACGAGCACGGCCGGAAAATGTCAAAATCGCTCGGCAACACCATCGAGCCGCAGGCCGTGATCAAGGAATCCGGCGCCGACATTTTGCGGCTCTGGGTCGCCGCCTGCGACTACACCGACGACCAGCGCATCGGGCCCGAGATCCTGAAGAACACGGTCGAGACCTATCGCAAGCTCCGCAACACCATCCGCTGGATGCTGGGCACGCTGCATCATTTCCGCCCCGTGGATGCAGTCGAGCTCAAGGAGATGCCGGAGCTGGAGCGGCTGATGCTGCACGAGCTTGCCGAGCAGGCGAAGATCGTGCGCCAGGCCTATGCCGAATTCGACTACAAGACCGTGGTGGCGGCGCTGTCGGCCTTCATGAACTCCGAGCTGTCGGCGTTCTATTTCGACATCCGCAAGGACACGCTCTATTGCGACCCGCCGTCATCGGTGGCGCGCAAGGCGGCGCTGAGCACCATCGACGTCCTCTGCGATGCGATCCTGAAATGGCTGGCGCCGATCCTGAGCTTCACCTGCGATGAAGCCTGGCGCATGTACAAGCCCAACGACAAGGCCTCGGTGCATCTGACGCTGTTTCCCGACGGCTTTGAGAAATTCCGCGACGATGGCTTGGCTGCGAAATGGCAGACCATCCGCGACGTGCGCCGTGTCGTCACCGGCGCGCTGGAGCTGGAGCGCGCCGCCAAGAACATCGGCTCCTCGCTGGAGGCTTCGCCGGTCATCCATGTCGCCGACAGGAAGATGCTGGCGACGCTGTTCGATGTCGACCTCGCCGAAGTCTGCATCACATCCAGCTACGAGGTGCAGGAGGGCGAAGGGCCGGCCGGCGCGTTCCGGCTCGACAACGTTCCCGGCGTCGCGGTCGTGGTCGAGAAGGCGCAGGGCATCAAATGCGCGCGCTCGTGGAAAATCCTCACCACCATCGGCGAAGACAAGGAATATCCGGATGTGTCGCCGCGCGACGCCAAGGCGTTGCGGGAATGGAAGGCGCTCGGGGTGAGCGTGTGAGTTCGACGCTCCGCCCCGGCATCATCGCCGCGATCGTCACGCTGGTGCTCGACCAGGCTTCCAAGCTGTGGCTGCTCTACGTGTTCGATATCGGCCATCGCGGCACCGTGCAGGTGACGCCGTTCTTCGACCTAGTGCTGGCCTGGAATATCGGGATCAGCTTCGGCTGGTTCCAGAATGACAACCAGTTCGCCCAGATCGCGCTGATGGCGGTCAAGGCCCTGGCCGTGATCGCCCTTGCGATCTGGATGGCCCGTTCACGAACCTTGCTGCCCACCATTGCGCTGGGGTTAATCATCGGTGGCGCGATCGGGAATGCCATCGACCGCTTCGCCTATGGCGCGGTGGTCGATTTTGCCCTTTTTCACCTCCAGATCGGCGGAAAACCCTTCAATTGGTACGTGTTCAACCTGGCCGACGTGGCGATTGTTGCCGGGGTAATTGCCCTATTGTATGATTCGTTCTTGGGGGTACCCGCCGCAAAAGCGCCCTGATCCCGGCCGATCAGAATCCCTGATGTACCTGATACAGATAGGTAAAGCAGCAATGCGCAAAACCGGAAGCAGCGGTTTCATGGTGCGGAGCTCGTCGAGGGCGTTGCGGCTCTCGGCGGTCGTGCTCGGCGTTGGCCTGTTGATGGCAGCTGGCGCCGCGCGCGCCGGCGACGATGAGGAAGACGACAAGACCTTCGAGGAAAAGGTTATCGAAGGCATCATGAAGGGCATGGGCGCCACCAACATGGATAATTCGAGCATCGAGTATCGCGAGCGCTCGCCGCTGGTCGTGCCGCCCAAGCTCGACCTGCCGCCGCCGGCTTCCGCGACCGCCGAGAAGACCGCGCCGAACTGGCCGAAGGATCCGGACGAGGCGCGCCGCAAGGCCGCGATCGCCGCGCGCAAGAAGGACAAAAAAGACACGCGCGACGCCACCATGGTGAGCGATGCGGCGGCCCGTCCGCTGTCGCCGAGCGAGCTCAACGTCGCCAAGCAGAGGCCGACGACGTCGGCCCAGGACGCGCGGAATTCCGATTCGCTGAAGCCGGGCGACACCGGCAGCACGCCGTTGATGCCGTCCGATCTCGGCTATAACGGCAGCGTCATGGGCCTGTTCAAGGGCAGCAAGACGGAAGCCACGGAGTTCAAGGAGGAGCCGACGCGGGAATCCCTGACCCAGCCGCCGCCCGGCTACCAGACGCCGTCGCCGAACTATCTCTACGGCACCGGGCCGAAGGAATCCCTGAACAAGGATTACAATCCGGCCGCCGGCAAATACGGCGAGTAGCGCGTGATCAAGCTAAAGCGTGGTAAGCGTCGCTCCAAGGCCAGCGCGCTTTGGTGCCCGAAAAAGTAGCGGGATGAAGATTGTTTCATCCTTTCTCTCGGCTTCGTGACATCCTCGCGTTTGCCGCGCCGTGTAGGATGCGGCGCTTTTGACCCGCATATTTCATGCGGGCTTTCATAAAGGTCATGATGTCCAGAACCCGTTTCGTCGCCTCGCTGTTCGCTGCGCTCGCTCTTTCTTCGACCGGCGCGTCCGCGCAAACCACCTTCACCTCCGAGCCCCCGGCGACCTTCACCTTGCCGAACGGCCTGCAGGTCGTGGTGATCCAGGATCACCGCACGCCGGTCGTGACGCAGATGATCTGGTACAAGGTCGGCTCCGCCGACGAGACGCCCGGCAAATCCGGGCTGGCGCATTTCCTCGAACATCTAATGTTCAAGGGCACCGCCAAGCATCCCGTCGGCGAGTTCTCCCAGACCGTGCTGAAGATCGGCGGCAACGAGAACGCCTTCACCTCGAACGACTACACCGGCTATTTCCAGCGCATCCCGCGCGAGAAGCTGCCGCTGATGATGGAGTTCGAGGCCGACCGCATGACCGGGCTCATTCTGAAGGACGAGAACGTGCTGCCGGAGCGCGACGTCGTGCTCGAGGAATACAACATGCGGGTCGCCAACAATCCCGAGGCGCGGCTGAGCGAGCAGATCATGGCCGCGCTCTATCTCAACCATCCCTATCAGCGGCCGGTGATCGGCTGGCACCAGGAGATCGAGAAGCTCGACCGCGAGGATGCACTCGCTTTCTACCGCCGCTTCTACGCGCCGAACAACGCGATCCTGGTGATCGCAGGCGATACCGACGTCAAGGAAGTCCGCCCGCTGGTCGAGCAATATTTCGGCAAGATCGAGCCGCAGCCGGCGATCCCCGCACGGCGCATCCGCCCGCAGGAGCCGGAACCGGTTGCCCCGCGCACGGTGACGCTGGCCGATCCCCATGTCGAGCAGCCCACGGTGAAACGCGATTATCTCGTGCCGTCGGCCACGACCGCGGCCGCGGGCGAAAGCCCGGCGCTTGACGTGCTGGCGCAACTGATGGGCGGCGGCAGCAACTCCTATCTCTACCGCGCGCTCGTGATCGACAAGCCGCTCGCGGTTGCCGCCAATGCGGCCTATCAGGGCACCTCGCTCGATCCGTCGCAGTTCTCGATCTCGGCCGCGCCGCGGCCCGGCGTCGAGTTCGCGCAGATCGAGCAGGTGATCGACGGCGTCATCGCCGACATCCAGCAAAACCCGATCCGCGCCGAGGATCTCGAGCGGGTGAAGACGCAGCTGATCGCGGAGGCGATCTACGCCCAGGACAACCAGGCGACCATGGCGCGCTGGTATGGCGGGGCGCTGACCACCGGGCTCAGCATCGAGGACATCAGAAGCTGGCCGGACCGCATCCGCGCGGTCACGGCCGAGCAGGTGCGGGCCGCCGCGCAAAAATGGTTCGACAAGAAGCGTTCGGTCACCGGCTATCTCATCAAGGACACCACGCCGAAGCGCGAGGAGAAGCGTTCGTGAACAATCATCTCATTATCGCGCGGCGCGGCTTTCTTGCGCTCACGGCTTCGCTTGCTTTTTTGGCGACCGCGCCCACGCCGTCCTTTGCCGCGGCCAAGATCCAGCATCTGATCTCGCCCGGCGGGATCGAGGCGTGGTTCGTGCAGGACGCGACCGTGCCCTTGATTGCGATGGAATACGCCTTCACCGGCGGCGCCTCGCAGGACCCGGCCGACAAGCCCGGCGTCGGCAACATGGTGGCAAGCCTGATCGACGAGGGCTCCGGCGATCTCGATTCCAAGGCCTTTCATGAGCGCCTCGACCGCCGCGCCATCGAATTGAATTTCAGCGTGACGCGGGATTATTTCCGCGGCTCGTTGCGGATGCTCAAGGACAACAAGGACGAGGCCTACGACCTCCTCCATCTGGCGCTGACCTCGGCGCATCTCGACAATACCGATGTCGAGCGCATCCGCTCGCAGATCATGTCCGGCCTGCACCGCGACACCACCAATCCCAGTTCGCTGGCGAGCCGCAAATTCCTCGAGCTCGCCTTCCCCAATCATCCCTATGGCCGGCCGGGCACGGGTACGCTCGAGAGCGTGCCGACCGTCACGGCCGCCGACATGCGCGACTACATCAAGCGCGTGATTGCGAAAGACACGTTGAAGATCGCCGTGGTCGGCGATGTCGATCCGGGGACACTCGGGCAACTGCTCGACAAGACCTTCGGCAGCCTGCCGGCGAAGGCGAACCTCACGCCGGTGCCTGACGTCGTCGCGACCAAGCCGCCGCAGCGTGCCTTCGTGCCGCTCGACGTGCCGCAGACCACGATCACCTTCGGCGGCCCCGGCTTCCTGCGCCACGATCCGAACTTCATGGCGGCCTATATCGACAACCACATCATGGGCGGCGGCGGACTGTCGTCGCGGCTCTATCGCGAAGTGCGCGAGAAGCGCGGGCTCGCTTATTCGGTGTTCGAATCGCTGCTCTGGATGGATCATTCGGCGCTGGTGGTCGGCAATACCGGCACCCGCGCCGACCGCGCCGGCGACAGCATCGACGCCATCGACCGGGAAGTGCGCAAGTTCGCCGAGGAAGGCCCGACCCAGCAGGAGCTGGACGAGGCCAAGTCCTACCTGAAGGGCTCGCAGATGCTGCAGCTCGACACTTCCTCCAAGCTCGCCAGTGCGCTGCTGCAGTACCAGCTCGACAGGCTGCCGATCGACTATCTCGACAAGCGCGCCGGCATCATCGATGCGGTGACCCTGGACGATGCGAAACAGGCCGCGAAACGGCTGTGGGGCCAGGGCGTGATCTCCGTCGTGGTCGGACGTGAGCCGCAGGCCGCCGCGCAATCCGCCGTCGCCCCGGGAGCCCCGCCGCCGCCCAAGGCGAATTGAGTTCGCAGCCTGAGACCCGCTATGGTGGCCGCACCGATTCTGACCGGGTGCGCCCATGCTGCGGATTTCCCGCGAGCTCTCCATCGACGAAAACGACATCGAGATCGCCTTTGTCCGCGCCTCCGGTCCGGGCGGACAGAATGTCAACAAGGTCTCGACCGCGGCGCAGCTTCGCTTCGACACCAACAGGATCGCGCTGCCGCCCGATGCCGCGCAGCGGCTGGCGCGGCTCGCCGGCAGCCGTATGACCAAGGACGGCGTGATCGTGATCCAGGGCTATCGCTTCCGCACCCAGGAGCGTAACCGCGCCGATGCGATCGAGCGGCTGGTCGAGATGTTGAAGGAGGCCATGGTGCGCCCGACGCCGCGGCGGCCGACCAAGCCGACATTCGGTTCCAAGCAGCGCCGCCTCGAAGGCAAGAAGCGCCGCAGCGACGTCAAGGCCCACCGCGGCGCGCGCGGTTTCGACGATTAGGTCAGCCTGACCGACCTGCTTCCGGCCGCCTGATTTGGCGGCGCTTTGTTCTCACGCGAAACAGCCCGCTACTACCACCGCTGCGTTGGTGCACCCTAAAGTCCGCGGACGCCAACGGTGATGTATATGACAAAGCTGCGCGCGACACATGCAACTGCGATCGGGCTTGGTTTTTCTAGCGCGGTGCTTGTCGTGCAGGCCGCCATGGCGCAAATGCCGTTGCCGGAACCAAGGCCGCCGGACGGCCCGACGCTGTTCAAACAGCAATGCGCGACCTGCCACACCAACAATCTGGCTGATCCGATCCGGCAAGGACCATCGCTGTTCGGCATCGTCGGCCGCCGTGCCGGCTCGGCCGACGGATTCCATTATTCGGCGGGCTTCGCGAAAGCTGATTTCAGCTGGGACGACGCCAGGCTGGACGCCTGGATCACCGATCCGCAGCAGATGATTCCGGGCACGGTCATGGCCTACCGGCAAGCGAAGCCCGAATTCCGCGCCGCCATCATCGCCTATCTCAAGGAGCTGCACTGAATGGCCAAACCCGTTCACTCGATGATCCGCGTGTTCGATGAGGCAAAGTCGCTCGACTACTACAAGCGCGCGTTCGGGCTCGAAATCGCCGATCACCTGAAATTCCCGGACTTCGCGCTGATCTATCTGCGTCACCCCTCCTCGCCGTTCGAAGTCGAGCTGACCGTGAATTTCGACCGCAAGGAGCTCTACGCGCTGGGCGACGGCTACGGCCATCTTGCCGTCGTCGTCGACGATGTCGACACGGAACACCAGAGGTTCGAGCGGGAAAAGCTGTCGCCGGGGCCGCTGCGTGATTTCAAGCATGACGGCAAGACGCTGGCGCGCTTTTTCTTCGCCACCGACCCCGACGGTTACAAGATCGAGGTGATCCAGAAAGGCGGACGCTTCGGCTGATCATAATCAACAAACGAAAACGGAGGAGACACCATGAGAGAAGTCGATCGCAGGAGCAAATATGATCGTCGAGTCTTTCTAAAGGGCGCGGCGACAGCGGTCCCGGTCGCAGCCGTCGCGACAAGCACCGGCGTCGGCATCAATGATGCGTGGGCCGAAGACGCCACCGCGTTGTCGCCCGCGACGCTGAAGACGCTGGTGAAGGTCGCGCGCGACATCTATCCGCACGATATGCTGGTCGACAGCTATTACATCACCGCCGTCAAGCCGTGGGACGGCAAAGCGGCAAAAGATCCCGCCGTCAAGGCGATGATCCAGAGTGGCGTCGCCCGCCTCGACCAGGATGCGCGCGACCACCACAAGGTGCCTTATGCAGACGTGGCCTGGGAAGCCGATCGCGTGAAGCTGCTGCAGGGCATCGAGCAGACCGAGTTCTTCACGACCATCCGCGGCGATCTGATCGTCTCGCTCTACAACCAGAAGGAGCTGTGGCCGAAATTCGGCTACGAGGGCTCCTCCGCCGAGCACGGCGGCTACATCAAGCGCGGCTTCGCCGACATCGACTGGCTCCCGAAGGTTTGAACGGGCAACGAGCGGTCAGGGAGGAATCACACATGGCAAAATTCGATCAAAATGACAGCAGCGTGGTGGTGATCGTCGGCTCCGGCGCCGGCGGCGGAACGCTCGGCAACGAGCTCGCGCAGAAGGGCGTCAAGGTCGTGATCCTTGAAGCCGGGCCGCGCATCGAAAACCAGGACTTCATCAACGACGAGTGGGACAGTTTTACTCAGCTGGCCTGGAAGGACGCGCGCAGCACGTCCGGAAGCTGGCAGGTTTCCAAGGACTTCCCCACGCTGCCCGCCTGGATTGTGAAGGCCGTGGGCGGCTCGACCGTGCATTGGGCCGGCGCGTCGCTGCGCTTCGATGAGCATGAGTTCAGGATCAAGAGCACCTATGGCGGCATGCCCGGCGCCAATCTTTTGGACTGGCCGATCACGCTGGCCGAGATGGAGCCGTGGTACGCCAAGGCCGAGGACAAGATGGGCGTGACGCGCACCAACGGCATTCCCGGCCTGCCCGGCAACAACAATTTCAGGGTGATGGAGGCCGGCGCCAGGAAGCTCGGCTACAAGGAAGTCCATACCGGACGCATGGCGATCAACAGCGAGGCGCGCGACGGACGCGGCCCCTGCCAGCAGATCGGCTTCTGCTTCCAGGGCTGCAAATCCGGCGCGAAGTGGTCGACGCTTTACGCCGAAATTCCCAAGGGCGAAGCGACCGGCAATCTCGAAGTGCGCCCCGACAGCATGGTGATCAAGATCGAGCACGACGCGAGCGGCAAGGTGACCGGCGTGGTCTACGCCGACGCCAGCGGCGCGATGCAGCGCCAGAAGGCGCGCGTGGTGGCGGTCGCCGGCAATTCGCTGGAAAGCCCGCGCCTGCTGCTCAACAGCGCCTCGAACATGTTCCCCGACGGGCTTGCCAACTCTTCCGGCCAGGTCGGGCGCAACTACATGCGGCACATGACCGGCAGCGTCTACGCGTCGTTCGAGAAATCGGTCCATATGTATCGCGGCACCACCATGGCCGGCATTATCCGCGACGAGGCCAAGAACGATCCGAAACGCGGCTTCGTCGGCGGTTACGAGATGGAGACGCTGTCACTAGGCTTGCCGTTCATGGCGGCCTTCCTCAAGCCGGGCGCATGGGGACGTCCCTTCACCAGCGCGATGGAGACCTATCCGCAGATGGCCGGCATGTGGCTTGTCGGCGAGGACATGCCGCGGGAAACCAATCGCGTCACGCTCGATCCGAAGGTCAAGGACAAGAACGGCATGCCGGTTGCGAGCGTGCATTTCGACGACCATCCCAACGACGTCGCGATGCGCGAACACGCCTACAAGCAGGGCGCCGCCGTCTACGATGCCGTCGGCGCCACCGTCACCTATCCGACGCCGCCCTATCCGAGCACCCACAACATGGGCACCAATCGCATGAGCGAGAAGGCACGGGACGGCGTGGTGAACAAGTTCGGCCAGACCCACGACATCAAGAACCTGTTCGTGTCCGACGGCAGCCAGTTCACCAGCGGCGCGGCCTGCAATCCGACGTTGACCATCGTCTCGCTCGCGATCCGGCAGGCGGACTACATCGCGGGCGCCATGCAGAAGAAGGAGATCTAGAGGGTTGAAACGAGGTCGAGTGCAACCGCATCGGAAGCGCGCCCCCTCTCCCGCTTGCGGGGGAGGGTTGGGGTGGGGGTGCCGCCGCGAGTCGCGCCGTTCAAGTGGAGAGAGTTTCCCCCACCCGCATCGCATCTTTCGATGCGATGCGACCTCCCCCGCAAGCGGGAGAGGTGCAGCGAGTTCGCGGACAGGTTATTCCGCAGCATCCAGGATGGCGGCGTCGCGGCGGAATCCCGGATCGGTGGCCGCGGCCGCGCTCTTCGAGCGGTAAATCAGGCAGGAGCAGCGCAACAGTGAGGCGAAATTGTTGACCTCGCCATGATGGTCGAGCACCTCGTTGTGCAATGTGGTGAGGAACTTGGCGAGCGTCATGCCTTCCTTCGCCGCGATCTCCTCGAGCGTGTCCCAGAACGACATTTCCAATCGGATCGAGGTGGAGTGACCGTCTATCCGCAGCGAACGGGTCTGCGATTCATAGTCGCGTTGCGGCTGGTGTGCGAACAAATGGCACATGGCGGTCCCTCCAGTCCGATTATAATTTTTCTAAACGATATACCCGCCTCTCGGGACTCACAATCCCGCACTGCATGCCGCAGATGCGGCAGCCGCGAAGGCCCGCAGCCTCAAAGCGACAGGGCGAACTTTCCCCAGACGCAGGGAAATCTTGCGCACCGCCCATGCAATTGGGCGCGCGAGCGCCTAGAATGACGGCCAATCTTCGAATCTGTCGCTGAACCCACACAAATGCCCGTCCGCCAGCTCCCCGAACAGGTCGTCAACCGCATCGCCGCCGGCGAAGTGGTCGAGCGTCCCGCGAGCGTGGTCAAGGAACTCGTGGAGAACGCGATCGATGCTGCTGCCAGCCGGATCGATATCTTCACCGACGGCGGCGGCAGGCGGAAGATCGTCATCACCGACGACGGCGGCGGCATGACCGCGGCCGATCTCGCGCTCGCCGTCGACCGCCACGCGACCTCGAAACTCGACGACGAGGATCTGCTGCAGATCAAGACGCTCGGGTTCCGCGGCGAGGCGCTGCCCTCGATCGGCGCGGTGGCGAAGCTTTCCATTGCAACGCGGCACGCCAGCGAGCCGCATGCCTGGCAGCTTGCGGTCGAAGGCGGCGCCAAGGGCGCGGTCATGCCGGCGGCGCTTTCCCACGGCACCCGGGTCGAGGTCGCCGATCTCTTCTACGCCACGCCGGCGCGGCTGAAATTTTTGAAGACCGACCGCACCGAGGCCGAAGCGATCCGTGAAATCGTGCGGCGGCTTGCGATGGCGCGGCCGGATATCGCGTTCACGCTCGCCGGCGAGGAGCGCGCGCCGGTGACCTGGGCCGCGGCGCTGCCCGGCGCACCCGGCCAGCTCACGCGCCTCGGCGACATTCTCGGCGCGGATTTCCGTAGCTCGGCGATCGATGTGCGGAGCGAACGCGAGGGCGTCGTGGTCGAGGGCTATGCCGCTGCGCCGTCGCTGACGCGCGCCAACGCGCTTGGGCAATATCTCTTTGTCAACGGGCGCCCGGTGCGCGACAAGCTGATCCTCGGCGCGGTGCGCGCGGCCTATGCCGATTATCTGCCGCGCGATCGCCATCCCGTGGTGGCGCTGTTCGTGACGCTCGGCCCCCGCGAGGTCGACGCCAATGTGCATCCGGCCAAGACCGAGGTGCGCTTTCGCAATGCCGGCCTGGTGCGCGCGCTGATCGTGCATGCGCTCAAAGAGGGGCTGGCGCGCGAGGGCAGACGCACGGCGGCGAACAGCGGCGGAGCGGCTATTGGCGCGTTCCGCCCCGCTTTCACGCCGCGCCCCGGCAATTGGGACTGGCAGCGCTCGCCGTCCTACCCGGTCGGTCCTGCGCCCTCTTTTGCGGCAGCTGCGACCGCGCTCGCCGAACAGGACCAGGCCGCCTTCGATGTCGGCGCGCCCACCGCCGATGTGCGCTTCGAGGCACAGCCGGCCGGTGATTTGCTCGACCGGCCGCTGGGCGCCGCGCGCACGCAGATCCACGAGACCTATATCGTCTCGCAGACCCGCGACGGACTCATCATCGTCGACCAGCACGCCGCCCATGAGCGCATCGTCTATGAGCGGCTCAAGGCTTCGCTCGCCAGGAACGGCGTCCAGCGGCAGATCCTCTTGATCCCGGAAATCGTCGAGCTTGATGAAGCCACCGTCGAGCGGCTGCTTTCACGCACGGAAGAATTGGCGTCCTTCGGACTCGCCATCGAATCCTTCGGCCCCGGCGCAGTCGCGGTGCGCGAGACGCCGTCGCTGCTCGGCAAGACCGACGCGGGTAGCCTGCTCCGCGACCTCGCCGAGCACATGGAGGAATGGGACGAGGCACTGCCGCTGGAGCGGCGGCTGATGCATGTCGCCGCCACCATGGCCTGCCATGGCTCGGTGCGCGCGGGCCGAAGGCTCAAGCCGGAAGAGATGAACGCACTGCTGCGCGAGATGGAAGACACGCCGAATTCCGGCCAGTGCAACCACGGCCGCCCGACCTATGTCGAGCTGAAGCTCGCGGATGTGGAGAAGCTGTTCGGAAGGCGATGATTGATCGCCCAAAAACTGATGTCGTCCCGGACAAGCGAGCGTAGCGAGCGCGATCCGGGACCCATAATCAAAGGCCGTGCAATTGAGCTGGCTGGTGAGACATCGAGGCCAACAATATCCGCTTGTGGTTATGGGTCCCTGCTTTCGCAGGGACGACAGCGTTGGTTGCGGTCAGCCCGCCCGCAAAAACACAAACTCCGTATCGTCGTACGCCCGCCGCTCCAGCTCCTGAAAACCATCCGGCGCCATAAACGCCGCCGTCTTCGCCTCCTCCACCACCAACAGCGCACCCGGGGTGAGCCAGCCGCCGTCGCGCAGCGAGGCGAGCGCCGTTTCCGCCAGCCCCTTGCCATAGGGCGGATCGAGGAACACGAGCGAGAAGGGTTCCATGGGATGCGCGGGGCCGAGATCGGTCGCGTCGCGGCGATAGACCTTGGTGACGCCGCCGAGCGCGAGCGCCTCGACATTGTTGCGCAGCAGCGCCCGCGCCTCCGCGCCATTGTCGACGAACAGCGCGAACGCCGCCCCCCGCGACACCGCCTCGATGCCGAGCGCGCCGGTGCCGGCAAAGAGATCGAGCACGCGCGCGCCCTGGAGCGGGTCGTCGTAGGCATGGACGAGGATGTTGAACACGGACTCGCGCAACCGGTCCGCGGTCGGGCGGATGTCGCGCGAAGATGGGGAAGCCAGGTTGCGGCCCTTCAATCGTCCGCCGACCACGCGCATCGATTACTCATCCCGCGGCTTCAAATCGCGCTTGCCGTGATAGCCGCGCTTGGGGCGGCGCGGCGGGCCGTAGCCGGCGCTCTCATCCTCGTTCCGCGCCCTCGCCTCCTCGCTGCCGGAACGCTGCACCAGCACGCGGCGGCCCTTGCGGTCGGAGACCAGCGCGTTCTTGCCCGAGGCCTTGAACGGCTTCTTGCCGCGCGGCGCCTCATCCTCGTCATCGTGCGTTTCGCGCGCTTCCGGCCGATCGAACTCCGCACCGGCCTGCGCGATGACCTTCTCGCCGAGCTGCTCCCGCAGCACGCGCGTCTTCACTTCCTCGACCTTGCCCTCCTCGATCTCGCCGAGCTGGAACGGGCCGTAGGAGACGCGGATCAGCCGGTTCACCTCGAGGCCCAAATGCGCCATCACGTTGCGCACCTCGCGGTTCTTGCCTTCGCGGATCGCAAACACCAGCCAGACATTGGCGCCCTGGTCGCGCTCCAGCGTGGCGTCGATCGACCCATATTTGACGCCATCGACTTCGATGCCGTCCTTCAGCTGGTCGAGCTGCGCCTGAGTCACCTCGCCATGGGCGCGCACACGATAACGGCGCAGCCAGCCGGCGTCGGGCAATTCCAGCACGCGCGCGAGCCCGCCGTCATTGGTCAGCAGCAACAGACCTTCGGTGTTGAAATCGAGCCGGCCGATCGAGATCAGCCGCGGCAGCCCCTCCGGCAGATTGTCGAACACCGTCGGCCTCCCTTCCGGATCGGCATGCGTCGTCATCAACCCCCTGGGCTTGTGATAGAGGAACAGCCGCGTGCGCTCGCGCGGCGGCAAATCCTTGCCGTCGACCGCGACCACGTCGTTGGCGGTGACGTCGAGCGCCGGCGAATTGATGAGGCGGCCGTTGACGGTGACCCGGCCAGCCGTGACCATCTCCTCGGCGTCGCGCCGCGAGGCCAGGCCTGCACGCGCCAGCACCTTGGCGATACGCTCGCCGGCCTTCTTCGGCTTCGGCTCGGGGCGCGGCCGCTTCTCGAAGTCGGGACGCTCGCGAAAGGCGCCGCGGCCGCCAAAGGCCGGTCGCTTCGCAAAAACCTTGCTGTCGTCCTCGTTGTCGCGGCGCGGACGGTCGGCGAAACGATCCGACCCGCGGTCGCTGCGTGGATGCTCCTGCCAATCGCGGCGGCCTTCGGGGCGCGGCCGGCGGTCATCCCGGCGCTCTCCGTCGCCATCGCGATCCCGCCGCGGACGATCGAATTTCGGGCGATCTTCACGCGGACGTTCGAACTTTGGACGATCCTCGCGCGACCGCGAGAAACGCGGACGTTCGTCGCCACCGCGATCTCCAGGGTCGCCCTTGCGATCCCGGTCGCGCGGCTTGTCGTAACGGGGCTTGTCGAATTTCGGCCGGTCGAATTTGCGCTCACCATCGCGGCGCGCCGGACGCTCAAAACCTTCCTCGCGTTTCTGCCAGGGCTTCGATTCCCCGCGCGGCGGACGATCGCCAAAATCCTTGCGCGGGCCACGATCCCCGCGGTCGCTGCGATCAGCACCGCCACGGGAGAATTTGCGTTCGCCGCCAAACTTCCGCTCGGGCCGATCGCCGTCGCGCGGCGGTCGCGGGCTATAGGGGCGATCGCCGCGAGGCCGGTCGCCATCCTTGCGAAAGCCTTCGCCGCGCGGCGTGTAAGGGCGCTTGTCGCCATCACGCCCCCGCGAAGCGTAAGGCTTCTTGTCGCCGAACTTCCGGTCGGAAAAACGCGCCGCCGGGCGAGCCTCGTCGCGATTGGCGCGCGGGGTGTAGGGACGCTTGTCGCCACCGCGGTCTTCGCGCGGCTTGAACGGGCGCTTTTCGCCGCGATCACCGGGGGCGCGATTGCGATCACCAGGGTCGCTCTTGCGATCACCAGGGTCGCTCTTGCGATCCCTGTCACGGTCGAATTTCGGCCGGTCGCCGCGCGGCTTGAACGCGCGCTTCTCGCCGTCGCCGTCACGCGCGGGACGATCGCGGAACGGCCGATCGCCGCGGGGACGGTCATCGCGGCTGAACCTCGGCTTGTCGCCACCGCGATCGCCATCGAGCTTCTTGTCGAATTTTTTGGGCCCAAAGGCGCGTTTGGCGAATTTCTTCTCAGGCCCCCTCGGCTTGCCGGAACGGCCCTTGCCACCGTCTGGACGGTCACGCCGGCCGCGCGGGGAGTCATTGTGTTTGTCGGTGTCGCGCGGCATGAAAGGGCTCGTTTCTACAGATCAAATGGCAATGGACGCGCCGCAAACGGCGCTTATCTCACGCAAACCCAGGTTGGACTTTTGCTGAAGGACCTTCCAGTAGCAGACTTATTCCGGCAATACGAGGCATGAACGTCCCCTCTTTCATGGATTTGGCGCTGAAAGCCGCCGAAAAGGCCGGAAAATCCGGCGAAGTGCCGATCGGCTGCGTGATCGTGCGCGACGGCGGGGTGGTGGCGGCCGCCGGGAACCGGACCATTGGGGAGCGCGACCCGACCGCGCATGCGGAAGTTTTGGCGATCCGCGAGGCGGCTACAAAGCTTGGCAACGAGCGGCTTACCGATTGCGATCTCTATGTCACGCTCGAGCCCTGCACCATGTGCGCGGGTGCGATCTCATTCGCACGCATCCGCCGGCTCTATTACGGCGCCGCCGATCCGAAGGGCGGCGCGGTCGATTCCGGCGTGCGGTTCTTTGCCTCCCCGACCTGCCATCATGCGCCGGAGGTTTATTCAGGCGTCGGCGAAAGCGTATCGGCGGCGCTGTTGCGGGATTTTTTCAGGGAGAGGCGGTAATCACCGCCCGCTGTCATTCCGGGGCGATGCGAAGCATCGAACCCGGAATGACGGTGGCGAATCTACCCCGCCAGGAAAAACTCCCGCAGCAATTTCGCCGTCGCGTCCGGATTCTCTTCCGGCAAAAAATGTCCGGAATCGACCGGCGCGCCCGTGACATTGGTAGCCCATGTCTTCCAGGTGTCGAGCGGCGTCGCCGCGGCGGACGCAATCCCGGCATCGCCCCACAGCGCCAGCATGGCAATGGTGATCTTCTTGCCGGCGTCGAAATCCGCCTTGTCGATCTCGTAATCGGCATAGGCGCCGGCGCGGTAATCCTCGCACATCGCGTGCACGCGGGAGGGATCGCGAAAGGGCGCGAGATAATGCTCCAGCGCACGCGGATCCAATTCGTTCAGCGTCTTCGACTTGGTCTGGCTTGCCATCTTCTTCTTCAGGAAGAAATCCGGCGCGCCACCGATCAGCGTTTCCGGAAACGGTGCGGGCTGCGCGAGGAAAGCCCAGTGATAGATCTTCAGCGCATAGAGCCGGTTCATGCGCTCCCAGTAATTATAGGTCGGCAGGATATCGAGCACTGCCAAACGAGAAAGCCGGCCG
>DATMNV010000187.1:0-2607 GCA_035568535.1 Bradyrhizobium sp. | reverse complement strand
AGGTGAAGAAGCTGCGCAGCCAGACCCAGCACATCAACACATCGCGCACCGGCAGCAGCCAGAGATCGGCCAGCGGCTTGGGATCGGCGCGCAACCGATGCACGAAATGCAGCACCAACCGCGCCGCCAGAGCCGTGCCGAAAAGCGCCCAGGCGGCCGCGGAGTGCAGCGACGCCGGCGCCGCGGCGGCGATGCCGAGGGCGGCCAGGGGCAGGCTGAAGGTGATGAAGATGAAGCGGAAACTGCGCGGGCGCAGCACGCGTATGGTGCGCAGCCAGCGCAGCTCATGGCGAACGAGCGAGTCCAGGCTCGGTTCGTGATGCTCCCCCTGCACCACGTAGGGCGATAATACGATCCGCTGTCCCGCCGCGCGGACGAGCTCGCCCAATCGATGGTCGTCGGCAAGATGATTCGCGAGCGGCGTGAGACCGCCGATGGCCTGCAGCGTATCGCGCCGCATGCAGGTGGTCTGGCCTGAGACGTAGCCCTGATGGCCGAATAGCCAGGCGACCAGCACCGAGGGCATATACCACTCATTGATGTACATGGCCCCGAGGCGCGACCAGATCTCCGGCGTCGGAGCGCCGCGGTACAGACACGTGACCAGCCCGACGCCGCGATCCAGCAGCGGTGCCGTGACGCTGCCGAGATAGTCGCTGCCGACGAAAGCGTCGCTGTCCGACATGGCGAGCACGTCGTGGCGGGCGTACGGCAGCATGTTGATCAAGTTGCTGATCTTGAGATTGCTGCCGTGAAGCTCCGGATCGATCACGAGATCGATCGGCACCGCAGGGAATTCCGCCGCGAGCCGTTCCACCAGTGCGCATGCGGGATCGTCGGGATCGCGTACTCCGCACACGATCTGAAATTCCGGATAGTCCTGCCGGCAGAACGAGCGCAGGTGCTCGTAGAGTCCGGGCTCGGCGCCGCACAGCGGCTTCAGCATCGTTACCGGCGGCAGCGAGCGCCCACCCATGGGCGCCTTGCGGGACTGCCAAACGAGCACGGCCACGACGGTGAGAACGGCGTAGCTTGCGGCCAGACTCAAGCACGCGTAGCCGACGATGCTCAGAATCTCGAGAGCGGGCGGCATCGTGCGCGCGTTCGGCTCTTTAGGCCTCGTGCGCGCGCAGGAAGCGGAAGAACTCGGCGCCCTCGCGCAAGCGCCGCGTCATCATGTCCCAGCTGGTGAGCATTTCCTTGACGATCTCCCAGATCTTGCCGGGCCGAAAATAGAAGCGCTTGTAGAACACTTCCATGCTGTGAAAGATCTCTTCCTTCGACAGATGCGGGTAGCTGATCGCGGCCAGCTGCACGCCCTTGTCGTTGACGAGATTGATTGCATCGTTCTCCTTCAGCCAACCGTTGTCGACTGCCTGGCGGTACAGCGTGGTGCCGGGGTAGGGCGCGGCCAATGACACCTGGATGGTGTGCGGGTTGATCTCCTTGGCAAACTCGATGGTGGCCTCGATCGTCTCGCGCGTCTCGCCCGGCAAGCCGAGAATGAAGGTGCCGTGGATCAAAATGCCGAGCTTGCGGCAGTCTTCGGTGAAGCGGCGCGCGATGTCGGTACGCAGGCCCTTCTTGATGTTGAGCAGGATCTGGTCGTCGCCCGATTCATAGCCGACGAGCAGCAGCCGCAAGCCGTTGTCCTTCATCACCTTCAGCGTCTTGTAGGGCACGTTGGCCTTCGCGTTGCAGCTCCAGGTCATGCCGAGCTCACCCATTCCGCGCGCAATGGCTTCGACTCGGGGCAGGGCCGATGTGTCGGTGAAGGTGTCGTCGTCGAACATGATTTCCTTCACTTCGGGCATGTTCTCCTTGATCCAGCGCACCTCCGCGAGCACGTTTTCCGCCGAGCGCACCCGGTAGCGGTGGCCGCCGACGGTCTGCGGCCACAGGCAGAACGTGCACTTCGAGCGGCAGCCGCGGCCGGTGTAGAAGCTGACGTAGGGGTGCTTCAAGTAGCCGATGAAGTAGTTTTCGATCTTGAGATCGCGCCGGTAAACCGGAGCGACGAAAGGCAGATCATCCATGTTCTCGAGGATCGGGCGCGGCAGGTTGTGCACGATGGCGCCGTCCTCGCTGCGATACGAGAGTCCCTTGATGTCCCGCAGCGGCAGGCCTTCGGCCACTTCCTTGCAGGTATAGTCGAATTCCTCGCGGCAGACGAAATCCACCGCCTGCGTGGCTTTCAAAGAGCCGTCCGGGTCGACCATGGTCTTGGCGCCGACCAGGCCGATCTTGACCGCGGGGTTGTCCTTTTTCACCAACTCGGCGAACTTCGCGTCGGTCGGAAACGACGGCGTGCTGGTATGGATGATCACGAGGTCGTAGCCGCGCGCTATGGCCAAGGTCTGATCGACGGTGAGTTCGTCGGCGGGCGCATCGAGCAAGCGGGAATCCGGCACCAGCGCGGCCGATTGCGCCAGCCAGGTCGGGAACCAAAATGACTTGATCTCGCGCTTGGCCTGATAGCGAGAACCCGCGCCCCCGTCGAAACCGTCGAACGAAGGTGCCTGCAGAAACAGTGTCTTCAACATGGAGTGCCCTGGCATAGATCGAATTCCTCTCAAGCTTCGCGCAATTATGACGAGCGCGGCGAGT
>DATMNV010000186.1:0-20434 GCA_035568535.1 Bradyrhizobium sp. | reverse complement strand
CCACCTTCGCCTTGAAGGCCGGTGAGTGGTTCCGGCGTGGTCGTCTGTTCATGCTCTCTCCTGATTCGCGGGCACAGCGTGCCCGCTGTCAGGCAGAAACTCCACTTATCGTCCTGTCTAGATTTCCGCGACCGGCTCTGTCGTCTGATCGTTGAACGTCGCCCCACTGGCGATCGTCAGGATGCCGGAACCGGCATCGCTCACGCCGGTATTCGGGTTGGTAGCGTTCAGACTGATCTGGACCTGCGTCCCCGTTGCCGTGCTGGTCCCGCCAAGCTGCAGCGTGCGGCCGCCGTCAAGCCCAAAGCCGGTCGAGGTGAACGCTGCTCCACCTGATGCCTTTCGGAAAAAGCCGAAAACGCCTCTTAGATGAAATCATCGGAGGAACATCAAAACAGCGATCGCGTCCGTCGTGAAGCAAGGCGTGAGCCTAGCAGATTAGCTGGCTATTGGCCAAGGCTGCGCCTCGCGCCTGAAGGAGGCGTGTCGATTCTTCGCTATTCGATCTCTGACAGCAGCTTGCGCGATTGCCTCATCAGCTCTCTCAGCCGTCGACGCTGAGCAATCGCTTCGCGAGTATAAAGGCCGTGCTTCACTGCGTTTTTGTTGTCGCGCGGAGCGCCGGATCCCGGGGCACCTCCATGCATGCGGCAGCGCTTCTTGCCTTGTACTGCCGGAGATTTGCAGGGCGTGCCGGCACGAGTTTTAGCGCCGCAACGCTGGCTGGTCAGCATCGGACCAGTATTGCGCTGGTGATCCCCCGTCATTTGTTTGGCTTACGTTTAAGTGGAACGGTCGAAGGTTCCCCTTCACAAACCACTTTCATTGCGGGCGTCTGCGAGTGTGATAGTGCGGGGGGTGAGGATGAGGGGTTGTCCGCTGCCTCGCGTGGAGTTTGGGTCACATTGCCGACGATTGCCTGTCCGCCCTCACTGACTGAGACATGTTGCACGGTCACTTTTTGCTCGCCGCCGGTTCGGTAGCGCTTGAGCGCCTCCATTTGACTCACAAACGTGCGCGCAAGTTTATTGAGCGCGCGTTCGGCGCTGTCCTGCTGGGGGATGTTTTCGGCATTCGCAAGTCGTCGGGTAAACGTCATGATTGTATTGTGTATGCCGGCCATCTGCGCCGCTAACATCGTCTCGATCTGATCTCTTGGTTCAATACCTTTGACAACTGAAACCATGAAATTGAGATCTTCTTCATCGACGTGCCCGCCTTTGGCACTAGCATTCGCCAGTTGCTTCAGAATAACATTCAAAAAGTCACTGTCCGAAGAGCCGAGCGCATCTCGCAGGAGTAGCCAGCCGACCGTTGGGTCTGCGTGATCAATTGAGATTTTTTTATCCTGAATCTTAAGCCGAGGCGCCAGACCAGAGGCTTTCTTGGCGCGAGCCCTTTCAATCGCGGCCCTTTCCTCTGGACTCGAATTCTGTTTCGGCTCTGCAACGGTCGGCTTTGCACTTTTCTTTGCCATTTCAGACCAAAAAACTCCGCCGCGAGTAAAATCTTCTAGCGCTATGACGACGTTTGTTTTTGCATAATACTTTGCATGGGGTTGTTTTACTATTTTAATGTTTGATGGCCCCCCCCCGCCCTCGGGTCAGCCTCGGCTAACCCTAAAGTGCTTTTGGGCAAAACGAACCCAATTAGGCTTTTATTATGAGAGGGTTTTCCCCACCTGACCTCGCAAATTGTCGTTGGTCTATTGATGAGCTTCGCGCATGTTATTGTCTTATGACCGACCGATTTGAGAAAATATGAAGCGCTTACGGATATTGCGGCGGTGGTTCACGCGGAAGTTCGGCTATGCGCGGCTGATCTGCCTTGCGCTCCTGGTCGGCTTCGCGGCGTTGCGAAGCGTCGATCCCGCCCCGATCCAGGAACTCCGGGTCAGGACCTTTGATACCTTTCAGGTCATCGACCCCCGCGTGAAGACGGCGCGGCCGGTCACCATCGTCGACATCGATGAAAGGAGCCTAGCTGATCCCAGACTCGGGCAATGGCCGTGGCCGCGCACTCGCATCGCCGATATCATCACCAATCTGACCAAGCTTGGCGCGATTGTGATCGCGTTCGACGCGGTGTTCTCCGAGCCCGATCGGCTCAATCCGGACATTGCCGCCGACACCTTTCACAATCTCGACGAAGATACCCGCGCCAGATTGAAAGCGCTGCCCAGCAACGACCAAATCCTGGCCGATGCGATCAAGCGCACGCGCGTGGTGCTCGGCGAATCCGGGTTGCCCAGCGTGATCACCGAGCTCGACAAGAACCTGCCGTTGACCGGCCTCGCCACGCTGGGTGAGGACCCGCAACGGTTCATGTTCAATTTCCCCGGCCTATTGCGCAACGTTCCGGTTTTGGAGGAAGCGGCCACGGGGCGCGGACTGTTTACGATCAAGCCCGAACGAGACGGCATCGTCCGCCGGGTGCCGATGGTCATGCGGGCCCAGGGCCAACTCATGCCGTCGTTGAGCTTCGAAATGCTTCGTGTTGCGAGCGGCTCCGGCACCATCCTGATCAAGGCCGACAAGGCCGGCATCCAGAGCATCGCCGTCAAAGGCTTCCAGGTTCCAACCGACGCCAACGGGCAGCTCTGGGTGCACTACGCGCACCGGGACCCCTCGATCTATGTCTCGG
This sequence comes from Bradyrhizobium sp., assembly GCA_035568535.1. Lineage (GTDB taxonomy): Bacteria > Pseudomonadota > Alphaproteobacteria > Rhizobiales > Xanthobacteraceae > Bradyrhizobium. The sequence continues at coordinate 17,791 of DATMNV010000186.1, read as the reverse complement.
CCGTCGATGTGCTGGACGGGCGCGTTCTCCCTGAGAAGATCGCGCGCAAATTGGTGCTCATCGGGACCTCCTCGGTTGGGCTCAACGACATCAAGACCACGCCGGTCTCGCCGGCGATGCCGGGCGTCGAGATCCATGCGCAAACGCTGGAAAGCGCGCTGACGGGCGCGATCGTGCAGCAGCCGAATTACGGCATTGCCCTCGAGTTTTTGGGTGCGCTTGTGCTCGGGCTTCTGGTCATCGCCTTCGCGCCGAGACTGGGGCCGACCACGCTGGTCATTGTCGGCGCACTGTTTGCGTCCGTGCTGGTGGGAATATCCTGGTATTTCTACGCCCACGACCGGCTCCTGATCGACTTCACCTATCCGTTGCTGTCGACCACCGCGATATACCTGACGCTTATTTTCTCAAGCTTCGTCCGCGAGCAGGCGCAGCGCCGGCAGATCCGCTCCGCGTTCGGCCAGTATCTGTCGCCTGCGCTGGTCGAACAGCTCGCGCAATCGCCGGAAAGGCTCGTGCTCGGCGGCGAGGAGCGCGAGATGACCATCATGTTCTCCGACGTGCGCGGCTTCACCACCATTTCCGAAACCTACAAGAGCGATCCGCAAGGCCTGACGCGGCTAATGAATCGCTTCCTCACGCCCCTCACCAACTCGATCCTCGCGCGCAAGGGCACCATCGACAAATATATGGGCGACGCCATCATGGCGTTCTGGAACGCCCCGATCGACGACAATGAGCATCAGCTCAACGCCTGCAAAGCTGCCGTCGACATGCTGGAGCGCATCGACGAACTCAACAAGATTCGCGAGCAGGAGGCGCAGGATGGCGGACCGATCTACATTCCGCTCAATGTCGGCGTCGGCCTGAACACCGGCACATGCGTGGTCGGCAATATGGGGTCCGATCAGCGCTTCGACTATTCGGTGCTCGGCGACAGCGTGAACCTCGCCTCGCGCCTCGAAGGCCAGACCAAGGAATACGGCTTTCCGATCATCGTCGGCTCGAAGACCGCGCTGGCGGTCAAGGACCAGTTCGCGATTCTCGAGCTCGACTTCATCATGGTGAAGGGCAAGAAGGAGCCCGAGGTGATCTACGCCATCGCCGGCCGCGAGGACGTGGCGCAGTCCGAGCGCTTCCAGCGTCTGCGCAACCTCACCATCGAGATGCTCGCCTGCTACCGCGGGCGCGACTGGGACGGCGCGCTCGCCGCGATCGAGCGCGGCCGCAAGACCGACGAGGCCCACGCGCTGGGGTATCTCTACAACCTCTATGAGGAGCGCATCCTCAGCTACAAGGAAAACCCGCCGCCGGAAGACTGGAACGGCGCGTATCAGCTGCTGACCAAATAAGTCGCGTCGCCTGCTGTAGGGTGGGCAAAGCGAAGCGGGCCCACCATTGCAAAATGTGATCGCTTCGATACCTGGTGGGCACGGCGCGATGCGCCTTTGCCACCCTACGACTGACGGCGTTCGCTTCGCCGGGACGACGAAGAAATTTACTCCACCCCGATCGTGGTCAGATCCTGGAACCAGTGCTGCGCCTGCACGAACTTCTTGATCTTGGACGACAGCGCATGCGGGTTGGTGTCGTGCACCACCCACACCAGGGCCGCGTCGTCGACGATCAGCGCGTGCGCCTGCGCGATCAATTCGTCCTGCTTGGCCGGATCGAAGGTCTGCTTGGCCTCGGCGATCAGCGCGTCGACCTTCGGGTTCTTGTAGCCGCCCCAGTTGACGCCGACCGGCGCCACCTGGTCGGAAGCGAAGAAGCGCACGATGGCGTAGAGCGGGTCTGATGTCACATAGGCGATGTTGTTGGCGGTGATGCCGGCATTCATCTCGTCGGCCGCGCCTTTGCGCCAGTGCGTGTACAGCGTCTCGAGCTCGACCACCTTGAAGTCGATGTCGATGCCGATTTCCTTGAAGCTCTGCTGCAGGAATTCGTTCATTGGCAGCGACAGCATCTGGCCGGTGCCGCCCTGCGCGATGATGAAGGTGGTCTTGAGCGGCTTGTCCTTGGAGTAGCCGGCTTCCTCGACCAGCTTCTTCGCCGCCGCGAGATCATATTTGAGCTCGAAGGTCGGTTTGCCGAACCACGGGCTCGACGGGTCGACCTGGCCCTTGGCGGGTTTGGCGAGGCCATTCATCAGCCCGACCACGGCGTCGCGGTCGATCGCAAGGTTCAAGGCCTTGCGCAGGCGAATATCTGTCCAGGGCGAGCCCGGGAGCACGCTCAGATGATAATTCCAGACATGCGGCGTGACGTTGTCGACGATCTTCATGCCGGCTGCTTTGAGCTGCGGCACGGCGTCCGGCGCCGGCGTCTCGATCAGGTCGACCTGGCCGGCGAGCAGCGCATTGGTGCGCGTCAGCGCTTCCGGCATCGGCACGACGACGAGCTTGTCGACCTTCGGAATCCGGTTCTTGTCCCAATAGTCCTCGTTCTTCGAGAGCTCGGCGAGCTCGCGCGGCACCAGTTTTGTCAATTTGAACGGGCCGGTGCCGGAGGGCTGGCTTGCGAACTTGTCCCAATCCTTGCCGAGCTTCTCGTATTGCGCCGGGCTCGAGATCAGGAACCAGAGCATCTGGTAGGGAAAGAAGGAATCGACCGTCTTGGTCGTGACCTCGACCGTGTAGTCGTCGATCTTGGCGTAGCTCGCGACCGAGGGCAGGCGGGTCTTCACCTGCGCGCTCTGCCGCTTGTCGAATTGCGGCGCCTTGTCGTTCAGCACCTTGTCGAAATTCCAGATCACCGCATCGGCGTTGAACTCGCTGCCGTCATGGAATTTGACGCCCTTGCGCAAGGCAAAGCGCCACTTCTTCTTGTCGGCATCGTCGACCTTCCATTCGGTAGCCAGCCCCGGCACCAGCTTGCCCGGCTTGTCCGAGATGCTCATGTCCCAGGAGATGAGCGGATCGTAGATGGTGTAGCCGGTGAACTGATAGGCGCCGGCGCCGCGGTCCGGCTGACCGGTGGTCAGCGGGATGTCCGCCATCGAGATGCCGTAGCGCGCGATGGTTTCGGCGCGGGCGCAGACGGCGGAGAAGGTGATCGCCAGCAAGACAGACAGGCTGGCTAGAAGCGTCGGAATTCGCACGCGCATGGACTTTAAGCTCCGTTGGACAATTCGAGCTAAAGGAAGCAAGCTTGATGCCAGATTAGGCAGCTGCGGCGTTTGTTCACGCCTGACTACAAAGACTTGTGATGCCAATAGCAATTCGTCGCGGTGTTTTGGTCATTGGCACAGCCGTTGCATACGTCTGCTCAGAAAATAGTCACCGAGGACAAGAAGGAATTGTGACGATGCGAACTGAGAAACCCTCGAAAAATCGCGCCGTATTCGCGGCCGCCCTGTTGGCCTTTGCAGCGCTGGCCGCGCCGCGCGCGGTTAGCGCCGATACCGTGCTACGCATCGGCATGACGGCTGCCGATATTCCGCGCACGCTCGGCCAGCCCGATCAGGGGTTCGAGGGCAACCGCTTCACCGGGCTCACCATGTATGACGCGCTTACGATGTGGGACCTCTCCTCCGCCGACAAGGCGAGCGCGGTGATCCCGGGGCTCGCCACCGAATGGAAGGTCGACGATTCCGATCACAAGAAGTGGACCTTCAAGCTGCGTTCGGGCGTCAAATTCCATGACGGCAGCGACTTCACTGCCGATGCGGTCGTCTGGAATGTCGACAAGGTGCTGAACAAGGACGCGCCGCAATTCGACGCGAGCCAGGTCGGCGTCACCGCTTCGCGTATGCCGACCTTGGTCTCAGCTCGCAAGATCGACGATCTCACCGTGGAATTGATCACCAAGGAGCCCGACAGCTTCCTTCCGATCAATCTCACCAATCTATTCATGGCGAGCCCGGCGAAGTGGCAGAAGCTTTATGAGGCGGCTTCCGGCACCGACGCCAAAGCGAAATCGGCCGCCGCCTGGGAAGCCTTTGCGCGCGCCGCGTCCGGCACCGGCCCCTGGAAGATGTCGAGTTTCACGCCGCGCGAGCGGCTCGAACTCGAAAAGAACGAGAACTACTGGGACAAGGCGCGCATCCCGCATGTCGACCGCATGCTGCTGCTGCCGATGCCGGAAGCCAACACCCGCACCGCGGCGCTGCTCTCCGGCCAGGTCGATTGGGTCGAGGCTCCGGCGCCCGACGCCTTGGCCGAGATCAAGCAGCGCGGCGTGGTCATTTACAGCAACGAAGAACCTCATGTCTGGCCGTGGCAGTTCTCGCGGGTGGAAGGCTCGCCCTGGAACGACATCCGCGTGCGCAAGGCGGCTAATCTCTGCGTCGACCGCGAAGGCCTGAAGGACGGCCTGCTTGCGGGGTTGATGGTGCCGGCGACCGGCACCTTCGAGCCGGGCCACCCCTGGCGCGGCAATCCGACCTTCCAGATCAAGTACGACAAATCAGCCGCACAGAAACTGATGCAGGAGGCGGGCTACGGCCCGAACAAGCATCTCGCGGTCAAGATCCAGACCTCGGCGTCGGGCTCGGGCCAGATGCTGCCGCTGCCGATGAACGAATATCTGCAGCAGGCGCTGGCCGAATGCTATTTCGACGTGCAGCTCGACGTGATCGAGTGGAACACGCTGTTCACCAACTGGCGGCGCGGCGTCAAGGACGCCTCCGCCAACGGCGCAAATGCCACCAACGTGACCTATGCGGCGATGGACCCGTTCTTCGCGCTGGTGCGTTTCCTGCAGTCGTCGATGGCGCCGCCGGTGTCGAACAATTGGGGCTACATCAACAACCCCAAATTCGACGAGCTGGTGACCAAGGCGCGCAATACCTTCGATCCCGCCGAGCGAGACAAGGTGCTGGCGGAACTGCATGCGGCCTCGGTCGACGATGCGGCGTTCCTCTACGTCGCCCACGATGTCGCGCCGCGCGCGATGAGCCCGAAGATCAAGAACTTCGTGCAGCCGAAGAGCTGGTTCGTCGACTTCTCGCCGATCACGATGGTGCCATAGCGCGCGGCGTACTCGGTGCACCCTCTCCCCTTGTGGGAGAGGGTGGCCTCGCGCAAGCGAGGCCGGGTGAGGGGTTCTCTCCGCGGATGCGTATCCCTCATCTTTGAATAACCGCATCCGCGGATAGAACCCCTCATCCGGCGCGCATTGCATGCGCGCCACCTTCTCCCACAGGGGGGAGAAGGAAGAAGAAAGTCGCTCGTGCTTCTCTACATCGCCAGACGCATCGTCTATGTGATTCCGATCGTCATCAGCGTGGCGCTGGTGTGCTTCCTCCTGGTGCACATCACGCCCGGTGATCCCCTTGTGGCCGTGCTGCCGGCGGATGCGTCGCAGGAATTGGCAGCGCAGCTGCGCGCGGCCTACGGGTTTGACCGGCCGCTGCCGGTGCAGTTCGGGCTGTGGCTGTGGCGCGCGCTCAACGGCGATCTCGGCCATTCCATTGCGACCGGCCGTCCGGTGCTGACGGAAGTGATCCGCGCCGTCGGTAACACCGTGACGCTCGCAATCGCCGCAGCGATTATCGGCTTCACCCTGGGTCTTCTGTTCGGCCTGATCGCCGGCTATTTCCGCGACACCTGGGTCGACAAGCTGGCGACGTCTTTTGCCATTGCCGGCGTCTCGGTGCCGCATTACTGGCTCGGCATGGTGCTGGTTATCATCTTCTCGGTCGAACTGAACTGGCTGCCCGCGGTCGGCGCGGGCCCTGGCGGCTCCGGCGCCTGGGGCTGGGATTGGGAGCATCTGCGTTACTTGATCCTGCCCGCAGTCACGACTTCGGTGATTCCAATGGGCATCGTCACGCGCACGGTGCGCGCGCTGACCGGCGACATATTGAGCCAGGATTTTGTCGAGGCGCTGCGCGCCAAGGGCCTGCGCGAGACCGACGTGTTTCGCCACGTCATCAAGAACGCCGCGCCGACTGCGCTCGCGATCATGGGACTTCAGCTGGGTTACATGCTCGGCGGATCGATCCTGATCGAGACCGTGTTCTCATGGCCGGGCTCGGGCTTCCTGCTCAACTCCGCGATCTTCCAGCGCGACCTGCCGCTGTTGCAGGGCACGATCCTGGTGCTGGCGCTGTTCTTCGTGGTCCTCAACCTCCTGGTCGATATCGCGCAGGCCGCGATCGACCCGCGCATCAAGCGGGGCTAAATGAGCGAGCTTCCGCTTCAAGCGATGTCCGATGCCGCGCTGCAGGCCGCGCCCGCGATGAAGGCGCGCGGCTATTGGGCCACCGTCGGCCGTCGCATCCGGCGCGACAAGGTCAGCATGGCCTGCGCGCTGATTTTGATCGCGATCTTCCTCTCGGCGCTGATCGCGCCATGGCTCCACCTCGCCGATCCCTATCAGGGCTCGATGATCCGCCGGCTGCGCCACGTCGGCACGGCCGGCTATCTGCTCGGCACCGACGAGCTCGGTCGCGACATGCTGTCACGGCTGGTCTATGGCGGGCGGCTGTCGCTGATGATCGGCATCTCGCCGGTGCTCTTTGCTTTCTGCATCGGCACCTCGCTCGGCTTGATCGCCGGCTATGTCGGCGGCTGGATCAACACCGCGATCATGCGCACCGTCGACGTGTTCTACGCCTTCCCCTCAGTGCTGCTGGCGATTGCGATTTCCGGGGCGCTTGGCGCCGGCATTGTCAACTCCATCGTCTCGCTGACCATCGTGTTCGTGCCGCAGATCACCCGCGTCGCCGAGAGCGTCACCACCGGCGTGCGCAACATGGATTTTGTCGAAGCCGCGCGCGCCTCCGGCGCCAACGCCTTCACCATCATGCGCGTGCATATCCTCGGCAATGTGCTGGGGCCCATCTTCGTCTACGCCACCGGTCTTATTTCGGTGTCGATGATCCTGGCCGCGGGCCTCTCCTTCCTTGGCCTCGGCACCAAGCCGCCCGAGCCGGAATGGGGATTGATGCTGAACACGCTGCGCACCGCGATCTATGTCAACCCCTGGGTCGCGGCACTGCCCGGCGTGATGATCTTCGCGGTCTCGATCTGCTTCAACCTGCTCAGCGACGGCCTGCGCAGCGCCATGGATATCCGGAACTGATGCGATGAGCGAAACCCTCTCCGTCGACAGACTCGAGCCAGTCGAAGACCGCGGCGGCGCGGCGCAGCCGCTGCTGCAGGTCACGGGCCTGACCAAACATTTTCCGGTCCGCGGCGATCTCTTCAGCGCGCGCAAGACCGTGCGCGCCGTCGACGATGTCTCGTTTTCGGTGCTGAAGGGCGAAACCGTCGGCATTGTCGGTGAATCCGGCTGCGGCAAGTCCACCACCGCGCGGCTGTTGATGCACCTGATGAATCGCGATGCCGGCGAGATCGTCTATGACGGCATGCAGGTCGGCCAGGCGCTGTCGCTGCGGGAGCTCCGCCGCGGCATGCAGATGGTGTTCCAGGACAGTTATGCCTCGCTCAACCCGCGCCTGACGGTCGAGGAATCCATCGCCTTCGGACCGAAGGTGCATGGCATGGCGGATGGCGCCGCGCGCGCTCTGGCACGGGAGCTGCTCGGCAAGGTGGGCTTGCGGCCGGAAACCTTCGCCAACCGCTATCCGCACGAGATTTCCGGCGGCCAGCGCCAGCGCGTCAACATCGCCCGTGCGCTCGCGCTGTCGCCGCGGCTTGTTATTCTTGATGAGGCCGTCTCGGCGCTCGACAAGTCGGTCGAGGCGCAAGTTCTCAATCTGCTTGCCGATCTCAAGCGCGAGTTCGGCCTGACCTATCTCTTCATCAGCCACGACCTCAATGTCGTGCGCTACATCTCCGACCGCGTGCTGGTGATGTATCTCGGCGAAGTCGTCGAGCTCGGGCCCGTCGACCAGGTCTGGGATCATGCGGCCCATCCCTATACCCGCGCGCTGCTGGCGGCGATGCCGTCGTCGGATCCGGACAGGCGCACCGAGACGCCGCCGATCTCGGGCGATCCGCCCAATCCGATCGATCCGCCCTCCGGCTGCCGGTTTCACACGCGCTGCCCATTCGCGGAGCCGCTCTGCGCAAAAGCCACGCCAAAACTCACCGCGCTCGATAATATGGGTCACGAAGCGGCGTGCTACATGGCCATCCCGGACTCCGGGCACAGCCGTGCGCCGGGAAACAGAGCATGATCCGGAAAAGTGGAAACCGGTTTTCCGAAAAGACCATGCTCAATCAAGGGGAGTGAACGCGGCATGACGAAACCCAGTGCAAAGGAAATCAAGGCAATCGCCGATGTCGCGGGCGTGCCCGTCGAGCCCGAGGTCGCGACCCGCATCGCGGGTTCGATCGGGCCGGCTTTCGAAGGCTTTGCGCCGATCGCCGGCACCCTGCCATTTGATCTGGAGCCCGCGAGCTTCCTGCTGGCGCAAACCGTGAAGGTTTCCCGATGAGCAGCGAGCCGGCCTTGATGTCGCTGACCGCGGTCGCAAAGGCAATCGCGGACAAGGAGGTTTCCTCGCATGAAGTCACGCGCTCCTGCCTGCACCGGATCGCGCAATGGCAGCCGAAGCTCAACGCCTTCATGGCGGTGGAGGCGGAAACCGCGCTGAAGGCGGCAGACGAGGCCGACGCCGCGCTCGCCAAGGGGCAAAATCGCGGCCCGCTGCATGGCGTCCCGCTCGCGCACAAGGACATGTATTACGACGCAGGCCATGTCGTGACCTGCGGCTCGCTGATCCGCCGCGATTTCGTCGCGAGCACGACTTCGACTGCCCTGCAGCGTCTGAAGGATGCCGGCACCATCCGGCTCGGCTCGCTCGGGATGGCGGAATTCGCCTACGGCCCGACCGGCCACAACTATCATTACGGCGCGGTGCATAACCCCTGGAAGTTCGGCTACGTCACCGGCGGCTCGTCGTCGGGGTCGGGCTCGGCGGTCGCGGCGCGTCTGACCTTTGCCGCGCTCGGCTCCGACACCGGTGGCTCCATCCGCATGCCCGCGCATTTCTGCGGCGTCACGGGGCTCAAGGTCACCTATGGCCGCATCTCGCGCGCCGGCGCGATGCCGCTGTCGCAATCGCTCGACACGGTAGGTCCGCTGGCGCGCACCGTCGAAGACTGCGCGCTGCTGCTCGGCCTGATGGCCGGCGCGGATCCCGAGGATCCCACCGCCAGCACGGCGCCGGTGCCGGACTATATGGCCGCGACCTCGGCCTCGATCAAAGGTCTTAGGATCGGCGTGCCCACTTCCTTCTATGTCGACGATCTCGATGCCGATGTCGCAAAAATCCTCGACAACACCATCGCGGTGCTCAAGCGCGAGGGCGCCGACATCGTCAAGGTCGACCTGCCGGACCAGCGCCAGCTCTCTTCCGCCTGTCAGCTCGTGCTCGCGACCGAAGCGGCCGCCTATCACAAGCGCTGGCTGATCGAGCGGCCGCAGGATTACGGCCCGCAGGTGCTGATGCGGCTGCAGAACGGGCTTTCGATTCCCGGCGTGCTCTATCTCGAAGCGCTGCGCTGGCGCGGCCCGGCGCTCGCGGCCCACGTGGCCGCGACCGCCAATGTCGATGCGGTGCTGGCGCCGGTCGCACCGGTTGCGGCGCCCACGATCGCCGAGAGCGATGTCGGTAACGCCCCCGATGCCGAAGCCGTGATCCAGCGCCTGACCCGCTTCACCCGCACCATCAACTATCTCGGCCTGCCGTCGCTTTCGATCCCCTCCGGCTTCACCCCCAAGGGCCTGCCCGTCGGCATGCAGCTGGTCGGTCGCTCCTTCGACGAAGCAACGTTGCTGACCATCGGCGCGGCGTTCCAGCGCGCGACTGATTTTCACGAAAAGGTGCCGCCATCAGCATGACCCCTCTCGTCGAGCTCGACAATCTCAAGATCCGCTTCACCGGCGAACGCACCGTCCATGCCGTGAACGATCTCTCGTTCACGCTGGGTGAGGGCGAGGTGCTCGGCCTGTTAGGGGAATCCGGCTCCGGCAAGAGCGTCACCTTGCGCGCGCTGATGCGGCTATTGCCGAAGAAGCGGACTCAAATCACCGGACGGGTCAAGGTGATGGGGCGCGACGTGCTGGCGCTCGACGAGGATGAGCTGTCAAAATTCCGCGGCCAGACCGTCTCGATGATCTTCCAGGAGCCGGCGCTCGCGCTCGATCCGGTCTACACCATCGGCGCGCAGATCGCAGAGACCGTGATGCGTCACGAGGGCAAGACGCAGGCTGCGGCACGGGCGCGCGCGCTGGAGATGCTGGAGGTGGTGCGGATACCTTCCGCGAAACGCCGGCTCGATTCCTATCCGCACGAGATGTCGGGCGGCATGCGCCAGCGCGCCATGATCGCGCTCGCGCTCGCCTGCAAGCCAAAAATCCTGCTCGCGGACGAGCCGACCACCGCGCTCGACGCCACCGTGCAGATCCAGATCCTGCTGCTGCTGCGCGAACTGCAGCGCGAATTCGGCATGTCCGTCATTTTCGTCACCCACGACATCGGCGTCGCCATCGAAATCTGCGACCGCGTCGCTGTGATGTATGCGGGCCAGATTGTCGAGCAGGGCACGCTGAGAGAGGTGGTGCGGACGCCGCTCCACCCTTACGCGCGCGGCCTGCTTGCTTCCACCATTCATGGCGCCGAGCGCGGCCAGCGGCTCGAAACCATCCCCGGCACGCCGCCGTCGCTCGACAGGGCGCCGCACAATTGCTCCTTCGCGCCGCGCTGCGCGCTGGCGAAACCGCGCTGCGTCGAGGCGCCGCCGCCCAATGTGACGCTGGGGCCCGGCCGCACGGCACGATGCGTCCTGGCGGAACAAGCCGCTGTGGCCGCGACGTAACGGTCATGGGCCGAAACGGCAAGCCGCCCGGTTTTAGGGTCGTCACATCCCCCGATTACCGATAGGTTCTCGGCCAGCGCGCGGGAATGGCGCGCGTAACCGGGGGAAAGTTTCATGGTCCTGTCCAACGAGAGCATCATCGTCATTCTATTCGTCGGCCTGGTAGCGGGCTGGCTGGCCGGCAAGATCGTCCGCGGCACCGGTTTTGGCATTATCGGCGACATCCTGGTCGGCATCGCCGGCGCGCTGGTCGCCAGCCTCTTGTTTCCGAAGCTCGGCATCCACCTCGGTAGCGGCCTCGTCTCCGAGATCATCTATTCCGCGATCGGCGCCATCATCCTGCTCCTGATCGTACGACTGGTCCGCACCGGCGGGCGGTGGTGACGCTCGCTCATGATCGGAAAAGTGGCCACCGGTTTTCCGGAAAGATCATGCGCAAACAAGAATCCAATGCGTGCGACACCGGAGCCTGAAATCTAAGGTTGCAAAGTAGGGGCGATCCGGTCGGGATCGCCCCTTTTTGGTTACGCCTAAGACGCTTTGCGATAAGCTGGCCCCGCTATTTAGGTTAAGATTGACTTCATTGGACGATATTGGCTGGAATCTGTAATAATCCAGCGTTGAATGTCATTGAATCCCCGGACTACATCGGGCCTCGTGCCCGTTAATTTGATGAGCTTTGTGGATTGATGGTCCAGGCGCCTGCGCTCCGGCGTACCGAACTCGCTGATGCCTTGCGCGCCTGTCGCGGCGCGTTCGTTGGCGTCGGCGTGATGAGCTGCATCATCAACCTGCTTTATCTCACCGGGTCGATCTTCATGCTGGAGGTCTACGACCGGGTGCTGCCGAGCCGCAGCGTACCGACGCTGGTCGGCCTGATCATCCTCGCGAGCTTCCTCTATATTGCGCAAGGCGTGCTCGACATGATCCGGGGACGTATCCTCGGGCGGATCGGCACCGCGCTCGACGAAGCGCTCAACGAGCGGGTGTTCGAAACCGTGGTGCGGCTGCCCTTGCTGATCGGCAGTCGCAACGAGGGGCTGCAACCGCTGCGCGATCTCGACAATGTCCGCGGCTTTCTCGGTGGCATGGGGCCAAGCGCGTTCTTCGATCTGCCCTGGCTGCCGCTTTATCTCGCGATCTGCTTTGCCTTCCATGTGATGATCGGCGTCACCGCGCTGGTCGGCGCGATCATCCTGGTGTCGCTCACACTCGTCACCGAATATCTGTCGCGCCAGCCCGCGCGCGAGGCGATGGGGCTCGCGGCGCGGCGCAACGATCTCGCGGCCGCGAGCCGTCGCAATGCCGAAGTCATGGTCGCGATGGGCATGTTCGGCCGGCTCACGCAGCGCTGGGGTCAGGCCAACGAGAAATATCTGGAAGGCAACCAGCGCGCCTCCGACATCGCCGGCGGCCTCGGCGCCGTCGCCAAGGTGCTGCGCATGATGCTGCAGTCGGCGGTGCTCGGCGTCGGCGCCTATCTCGTCATTCACCAGGAAGCGACCGCCGGCATCATCATCGCCGGCTCGATACTGAGCGCGCGGGCGCTGGCGCCGGTCGATCTTGCGATCGCGCATTGGAGGAGTTTTGTCGCCGCGCGGCAGAGCTGGCAGCGCCTCACCCATCTGCTGGATCAAATGCCGGTGCGCCCGGTGCCGACCCTGCTGCAGACGCCGTCGAGCCAGCTTGCGGTCGAGGGCATCAGCATCGTCGCTCCCGGCGACCAGAAGGTGATCGTGCAGGATGTGAGCTTCGTGCTCTCTGCCGGCCACGGCCTTGGCGTGATCGGGCCGAGCGGCTCGGGCAAATCGTCGCTGATCCGCGCGCTGGTCGGCGTCTGGCAGCCGTTTCGCGGCAAGGTCCGGCTCGACGGCGCGGCGCTGGATCAATGGTCGTCGGACATGCTCGGCCGCCACATCGGCTATCTGCCGCAGGACGTCGAATTGTTCACCGGTACGGTCGCGCAGAATATCTGCCGCTTCGATTCCGAGGCCAAGTCCGACGACATCATCGCCGCCGCCAAGGAAGCCGGCGTGCACGACATGATCATCAAGATGCGCGACGGCTACAACACGCAAGTAGGCGAGCAGGGCGCGGCCCTCTCGGCGGGCCAGGCGCAGCGCGTGGCGCTGGCGCGCGCGGTCTATGGCGATCCCTTCCTGATCGTTCTCGATGAGCCCAATTCCAATCTCGACACCGAGGGCGACGAGGCGCTGACACGCGCGGTGCGCGGCGCGCGGGAGCGTGGCGCCGTTGTCGTCGTGGTCGCGCACCGGCCGATCGGGATCGAGGCGGTCGACCAGATCCTGGTGCTGAAGGACGGCCGCATGCAGGCCTTTGGTCCGAAGGAGCAGGTGCTGGCGCAGGTGCTGCAGCCGCGCGTCGCTGCTCCCACGCCGATCAAGATCGTGTCCGACGCCGGAGCCAAATCATGAGCGCCAAATCATGAGCGCCAAGTCATGAGCGCCAAGTCATGAGCCAGACCGTCAGCCAGGTCGTGGGCGTGGGTGGCATGCAGGGCGTGCGCCGCTCGATCCGGCTGCATCTGATCATCGGGCTTTCGCTGGTCGCGGTGCTTGCCGGCGGCCTCGGCACCTGGGCGTCGACGCAGGAGATTTCAGGCGCGTTGATCGCGCCGGGGCTGATTGTCGTCGAGTCCAATGTGAAGAAAGTGCAGCATCCGACCGGCGGAGTCGTCGGCGAGTTGCGCGCGCACGACGGCGACGTGGTCAAGGCCGGCGATATCGTGGTGCGGCTCGACGACACCGTCACCAAGGCCAACCTCGCGATCGTCACCAAGAATCTCGACGCGGCGCTGGCGCGCGCCGCGCGGCTGGAGGCCGAGCAGCGCGGCCTCGACAAGATCAAGTTTTCGCCACAGCTCACGAACCGCGTCAGTGACCCCGATGTCGCCGGCGTGATGGCGAGCGAAGGCAAGCTGTTCGATGTCCGCGTCACCGGGCGCGCGGGACAAAAGGCGCAATTGCGCGAGCGCGTGACCCAGCTCAACGAGGAGATCGCCGGTCTCACCGCGCAGGAGAACGCCAAGAGCCAGGAAATCGCGCTGGTCGAGAAGGAGCTCGCGGGCGTGCGCCAGCTCTACGACCAGCGGCTGGTGCAGATTTCGCGCCTCACCACGCTGGAGCGCGATGCCGCGCGGCTGAACGGCGAGCGCGCGCAATACATAGCCTCGCGCGCGCAGGCCAAGGGCAAGATCACCGAGACCGAGCTGCAGATCATCCAGGTCGACAAGGACATGGTCAGCGAGGTTTCCAAGGATCTGCGCGAGACCAACGACAAGATCGGCGAATATATCGAGCGCAAGGTCACCGCCGAGGACCAGCTCAGGCGCGTCGACATCCGCGCGCCGCAGGACGGCATTGTCGAGCAGTCGACCGTGCACACGGTCGGCGGCGTCATCACCGCCGGCGACGCCATCATGCTCATTGTGCCGCAGAGCGACGATCTGCAGGTCGAGGCCAAAGTCAATCCGCAGGACATCGACAAGCTGCAGGTCGGCCAGAAGACGCTGCTGCGGCTTTCCGCCTTCAACCAACGCACCACGCCGGAGTTGAGCGGCGTCGTCAGCCGTGTCTCGCCCGACGTCACCACCGAGCAGCGCACCGGACAGAGCTTTTACACCATCCGCGTCTCGATGCCCCCGGCGGAGATCGCCCGCCTCGGCGACGTCAAGCTGATCCCGGGCATGCCGGTCGAAGCCTTCGTGCAGACCGGCGACCGCACCATGCTGTCGTATTTGATGAAGCCCCTGCACGACCAGCTGATGCGCGCGTTTCGGGAGAAGTGACGGCGGCGGGCAATGCGGCCGGCTACGCAACTCGAGCCAGGCCGTCACTCAAGTCGCAATCGCACACCTGAGGTTGAGTTGGCTTCATGACGAAAGTCCAGAGGCGGCGCAATCGTCGGCTCGGCCGAGGGCGGCACTATGACTGCCGTGAAGCGTTGGCTGGCCCCGGGCTCACCAAACAGCGTCGACCGAACCGCGAATTCGGATCTGACAAATCGAGGCGCATGCACGGCGGCTTCCTCAATTGAGGCAATACAGCCGGCATCTTCGCCAAAGCATAACCCAGCCCAACCGCGCTCAAGAACGGCGCTATCCGGCTGTCTCTTCATGAGTGGATTGACGAGTCGGTTCTCATAGAACGGATGATCCGGGCTGTAGAAAGCGAGCGCCAGGGCGAGATCGTCGTCGCCGCCGACCGCGGGCAGCGCAACATCGGATTGCGCATGCCATAGCCGAGTCAATTCCTCGGCGGCCGGCCGATAGAAGTTGCGGCCCTCGTGCAACGGATGGCTGTTTCGATAGAGCGCATGAACAGGCGCCGCGACGAGCACCGCGAACACCGCCATGCCCATGGTCGCGACCGCCAGATTGACGGAATGGAAGCGATCAATCGAATAGCCGGCACCGCAGACAATCAATATGGCCACCATGAAAACGCCCTGCAGGGCCCAGATCGGCTGAAGGTCCGTTCCCAATGCCACGGCGGTGATCGGAGGAAAAATCATCGTTCCGACGGTGACGAGAAACAGCAGCCACAGGCCGGGGTTCAACGCCCGGAAGTCCTGAGCAAATCTCTTGAGCCTTTCTCCCGAAATCAGAGCCCATGCCGCCGCAGGCAACACAAGGACTATTGAAACGCCCGGGATGAAGAGAAGCGCTTGCAGAAGCGAAGCGTCAAAGGGCTTGCCCGCATGCGTCGCGAGCGCATAGGCGCACGGCTTTGCTCCGGTTGTTGCCAGCCAATGCAAGTGCGGACCCAGCACCCCAAGCCCCGCAATCACCGAAGCCCAGGGAGCCAACGACCCATAATAGGCCCGACGTTGCGGATGCAGGACCGCAGCGAAAGCGAAACTGGCGATCAGGAACAGCGAATAATATTTGCCAAGCATTGCGAGCGCCGCCGTTGCGCCCGCCGCAACCGCCCATCCGAGCCGGCGCGTTTCAAACGACCTGAGAAAGCAATAGGTCGCGAGCGGCCAAACCGCCAGCAGGACTGCATTGGCATTGAAGCGCTGGGCGTGAAACTGGTAGGTCGGCTGCAGCATGAGAAGAAACAGTACGATCAGCCGCTTGTCGCCCTTCGCGAAGCGGCGCGAAATGAGATCGACCATCCACATCGCAATTGCCGAATTGGTCAAAGCCATCAACTGAAACGACCAATTGCTGAGTGGAAAGACGGACGTCCACGCTCGGGCGACCCATCCCATCAATGGCGGATGCTTGGAATATCCCCACTCGACGCTGCGCCCGAATGTCCATGTTTCGAGTACATCGGGATGCAGATCGCCGTCATAATAGGCGATGGACAGAAAGGCCTGCCAAACCGCGACGAATCCGATAAGTAGCAGCGGAACGGCCCAGCCCGCTTCGACGCCGTCCATCCAGCGCAGAATATGCCGTCGCCAATCCGCACAGGAAATCTTCCAGCGTGCCAGCTCGGCTGGAGTCGGCACCAATCTGTCGATTGCAACGGAGTGGCACAAAACGAGTCCTCCGCTGCACCGCGAGGCCGGGCTAACAACACGTTCGCGCTGCTCGACAGCGCGTGTCTGCTTTCATTAAAAAGTGTTCATGTCTCAAATGAAAAGTCTTGATGAAAAAATTGAGATCATGTGCGTTCAAAAAATGCCTCCGTATTTCGGGCGTATTGGCGCTGCATGTGTGTGCACCTCACTCTCCGATGTCTGCCGCAATTGCCGACAACAAACATCGCGCTCCAGCCCTGCGGGCAAGAACGTCGACTGTTGCGTAGCCGCTTTGCGGAGTCTTAGTGGAGGTGGAAAGGCATTATGGTGACGGGCGGTGTTCAGCCCAATTTCTTCAGCAGCAGATTAAGCGCCGTTTTCGCAAATTCGTGCATGTTGCCCTGCCGGTCGCTGCTTCCCGTCTCCAGCGTGATCACCGTCGTCGCCGCACCCGCGACCGCCATGCAGCTGTGGCCGGCGGCATCGCCGTAGCGGTTGCCGGTCGGCCCCGTGGCGCCGGTCTCCGACAGGCCCCAATCCGTCGCAAAGCGCCGGCGCACCTGTTCCGCCAGCAACTTGGCGTAGGGCTCCGACGCCGAACGAATGCCCTTCATCGCCTCATCGGGAATGTCCATCAGCACGCGCCGCGCGTCGCGGGTGTAGACCACGCCGCCGCCGAGGAAATAGGCGGATGCGCCGGGCACCGCGAGCAGCGACGCCGAGATCAGTCCGCCGGTGGAAGATTCCGCCACCGCGATGGTCTGTTTCCGCGCGATCAGTTTTGCCGCGATCGGCTCGGCGATGCCGACGAGTTCTTTCATGTGTCAGCTCCGGTGCAGGATCCGCTTGACCAGCGACTTCTTGCCGTCCTGCTTGTCGGCGAGCGAATGATAGACCACGCGAATGAAGTTCTTAGCTGCAAGCTCGCTCGGCGCCCACTTCACGTCGAAATCGGCGAACGGCTTTGCCGCCACGACGTCGTCCTCGCTCTTGCCGTCCTTGACCAGCTGCGCCATGCGGTCGCGCGCGGTCTCCAGCATGATGCGGTAGTCGAGCAGCGCCGCCTTGTCGGCGACCGGACCGTGGCCGGGCACGATCCGGCTCTTCTCGTTGCAAAGCTTCAGATAGATATCGGCCGCCGCGATCATGCCCTTGATGTTGCCGCCATTGGCGAAGTCGATGTTGGGATAGCGGCCGTTGGTAAAGGTGTCGCCGGTGGCGAGCACATTCGCGGTCTTGAACCACACATATGTGTCGCCGTCGGTATGGGCGTTGGCGATGTATTTCAGATCGGCGACGCGGCCCTCCATCATGATCTTGAAGGTGTCGGTGTAGGTTTTCTTCGGCAACGCGTCGGCCGCCGCCGGCGGGGTCTTGACGCCGGTCAGGGCGTTGGTCGTGCCGGCAGCTAACCTGGTTTTGACGTTGATATGGGAGACGACGGTCGCGCCGTCCTTGGCGAAGGGCGCGTTGCCGCCGGTGTGGTCGCCGTGGAAATGGGTGTTGATGAGCCATTTGACCGGCCGGTTCGAGATCAACGCGATCGCCGCCTTGATCTTGTC
>DATMNV010000185.1:0-8008 GCA_035568535.1 Bradyrhizobium sp. | reverse complement strand
TGGTCCTTGTTGCAGCGACGCTGGTCCTTGCGGCGGTCGGGCTCCTCCCTGTCGCCGCGATGCTCAAGGAGACGCTGATCGCCGACGGCCGTTTCAGCCTCGAAGCCTACCGCGCGCTGCTTGCTTCAGGCGATCATCTTGTTTTGCTGATGAGCCACAGCCTGCAGCTCGCTTTCCTGACGGCGAGCCTTTCAACGCTGATCGGCGTGCCCTTGGGTGTCCTGCTCGGCAAGACGGATCTTCCTTGGCGCAGCGCCTTGACGCTTGTCTTTGCTGCGCCGCTTCTCATTCCCTCCTATGTCCTCGCCGTCGCTTGGTTGTCCATCGTGGGGCGGACAGGGCTCCTCGGCGGCATTTTGCCCGATACCTGGTCGCGGGAGATCGCCTCGGCATTCTTCGGGCTCTTCGGTTGCACGTTGGTGCTCGCCTCTGCCTTCACGCCGGTCGCAATGCTCCTGACGATCGCCTTCCTGCGAAACGTCAACCCGGAGCTGGAGAATGCCGGAAGGCTTGTCAGCGGGTGGCCAAGCGTGCTCGCCCGCATTACGCTGCCCCTCGTAGCTCCGGCAATCGCCTTCGCCGCCGTGCTCATCTTTCTTTTGGCGCTCGGCGAGATCGGCGTGCCCATGTATCTGCGCTTTGCGGTCTACCCCGTCGAGACATTGACGCAGTTCGCCGCCTTCGACGATCTGCGCGCCGCGACTGTTACTGCAGCTCCGCTGCTGCTCGTCACGCTCGCCGTTTTGGGATTGCAAACCCGGCTGCACAAGCGGGTCCTGCAACTCGGGCGGCGGACGCCGCGCGGAGAGGCAGTGCAGATCACGCTCGGAATTTGGCGGTTGCCGCTGTTCGCGCTGGTGCTGGCATTTGCCGCTGCCGTGGTTGCTGTGCCGCTCGGCACTCTTGTTGTTCAATCCTTCTCCGTTGACACCTACGGGCTGGCGTTCGCGCGCGCCGGCGATAGCATCCTGCGCAGCCTCGCCTTTGCCGCGGCCGGGGCGAGTTTGCTTGCCGTACTCGGATTTTTCTGGGGGTATCTCGCCGAGCGCAGGACGCTTTTTCTTTGGTGGACCAATGAATGGATGGCGCTCCTCCTCCTCGCGCTGCCCGGTTCGGTGATCGGCATCGGTCTCATCAGCCTCTGGAACACCAAGGCGACGAGCTTCATCTACGCAAGCCCAGCCATCCTCATTCTCGGCTATCTCGCCCAGTATGCCATTCTGCCGACGCGCGTCGTGGCGGCTTCCCTTCACGCCGTGCCGCGCTCGTTGGAGCAGGCGGCATGGCTGAGCGGTGCGGGCTGGATTGCGACGCTGCGGTTGATCGTAGCTCCGCTGGCCCGCCGCGGCCTCGTTGCCGCTTGGCTCATTAGCTACGTATTCGTACTGCGTGATGTCGCGATCAGCATCGTCGTCTACCCACCGGGCGCTGACACTCTCTCGGTTCGCATCCTCACCCTCATGGCCAATGGTGCGCCGAGCGTCATCGCCGCGCTCTGCATCATTCTCATCGCGGTCACGCTGTTGCCGCTGGCCGCGGCCGGGCTGTGGCTCAAGTTCGGCGCGGCGCGTCCGTGAGCGCCATCGAATTCCGCTCGGTCGCCAAGATCTACCGCGCCAGGCGCGTTATCGATTCCCTGTCATTCATGATCGAAGCGGGTGAGCGCGTCGTATTGTTCGGCCCCTCAGGCTGCGGGAAATCGACCACGCTGCTGCTGATCGCCGGACTGGTTGCACCCGATAGCGGCGAGATTTGGCTGGATGGAAAGGTCGTTTCGACGGCTGGACGAATTCACGCGGCGCCGCAGTCGCGCGGCGTCGGCATGGTGTTTCAGGATCTTGCGCTCTGGCCGCACATGAGCGTCGCCGAGAACATCGGGTTCGGACTTCGCGCGCGGCGAGTGGCAGCGGCTGAACGCCGAAGGCGCATCGACGACGTCGTCAACCTCGTCGGGCTTGGCGATTATTTGCAGGCGCCGCCGGGCGAACTTTCCGGAGGAGAGCAACAGCGTGTCGCGCTGGCAAGAGCTCTCGCCCTCGAGCCGCGGTTCCTGCTCATGGACGAGCCGCTCTCGAACCTCGACGCGGCGCTCAGCCGTCGGCTGCGAGGCGAGATCCTGCGTCTGCATGCCGAGGTGGGCTTCACGCTCGTCTATGTCACGCACGGCCGCGAGGAAGCGCAGGAAATCGGCGCGCGCATGATCGAACTGGGGTGAAAGCCGAGCACTGTAGCGGCCCGTTTTTCCGTGCACCGAGAAGCGCTGGTCGAGGCTGGAGCGGCCCTTGCCAAAGCCTCAGGTCCGGACTAACTTTTCCGCTGGGGACGTAGCAGACTCCCCTTCAGACGGTTCCCGTCCAAGCTCTGCGCATCTCTCGCTGTGCCGAGGTGATTGCGCATGGACGGAACGCTAAGATCCATTCTAGCGGACGATCTGTACGCGCGCCTCGGCACGGCGACTGCGCCGATTGTGCTCGACGTTCGCCGCAGCGACGCCTTCAACGCCGATGATCGCGTGATTGTCAGCGCCGCCCATTGTGACGTCACCCGCGAACAGCAATGGCTCGACGGTTTGGCGGCGGCCAAGGCGGTTGTCGTTTATTGCGCCGACGGCGGAGCAATCAGCCAAGCCGCGGCCGCCGTGCTGCGCACGGCCGGCATCTCCGGAGCCCACCTCGAAGGCGGCATCGCCGGCTGGCAAAAGCGCGGCCTGCCCACCCGCCGCAAACTCGGCGCCCGCACAAACAAATGGGTGACGCGCGAGCGGCCGAAGATCGATCGCATCGCCTGCCCTTGGCTCATTAAAAGATTCATCGATCCACGCGCAGAGTTCATCTATGCGCCGGCGGGCGAGGTTCTTTCGGTCGCGGCGAAAACGGGCGCCACGCCCTTCGATATCGAGGGCGTCGAATTCGCCCATGAGGGCGATCGATGCTCGTTCGACACGTTTCTGAGAATTTACGGCATCGAGGATGCGCCGCTGAAGCAGCTCGCCACCATCGTGCGCGGCGCCGACACATCGCGACATGATCTGGCGTCGCAATGCGGCGGGCTGTTCGCGATTTCCCTCGGCCTCTCTGCGAACTTCCCCGACGACCATGAAATGCTGGCCTACGGCATGGTCATATACGACGCGCTCTACACTTGGTGCCGTTCCTTGCAATTGGAAACCCATAACTGGCCGGCTAAGACCGCGGCCGCAACGCTAGCCGCGGGAGCTTGAATGTCCGAAGCGATCGCCCTCGGCCGCGTTCCCGAGGTTTCCAGGCATGAAGTTTCGCTCCAGCAGGCGGCGCAGGTCTGGCTGCGCGTCGCGCTGCTCAGCTTCGGCGGTCCGGCGGGACAGATCGCGGTGATGCATCGCATCCTGGTGGAAGAGAAAGCGTGGATTTCCGAAGAAAGATTCCTGCACGCGCTCAACTATTGCATGCTTTTGCCCGGCCCGGAGGCGCAGCAGCTTGCGACCTACATCGGCTGGCTGATGCACCGCACGATCGGCGGCATCGTTGCCGGCGGGCTTTTCGTCGTTCCCGGCATCGTTGCCATCATGGCGCTAAGCTACGTCTACACCGGCTACGGCAATTTACCGGTCATTGCGGCGCTTTTCTTTGGCCTCAAGGCTGCTGTGCTTGCCATCGTGCTCGAAGCGGTGCTCCGTATCGGCAAGCGCGCGCCAAGACCCGGGCCATGGTCGGGCTTGCGGGCGTCGCCTTCATCGCGATCTTCTTTTTCTCCGTTCCCTTCCCCGTCATCATTTTCGGCGCGGCCATCATCGGCATCCTTGCCTGGCTGCCGGACCGCGGCGCACCCGCGAGCAGCAGCGCGCACGTTCCCTCGGGCAGGAAAAGCGAGCCGGCAATCATCGATCGCATGCTCGACAACGAATTGCCCGAGCGAATGCGCCCGTCCGTCGCCAGCAGCCTCCGCGTGTCCGCTCTCTGGCTCGCCCTTTGGCTCGTTCCGGTGATTGCGCTGGCCGCTGCGCTCGGCAGCGACAATGTCTTCAGCCGGATCGCCGTGTTCTTCAGCAAAGTGGCCGTGGTGACATTCGGCGGCGCCTATGCCGTGCTGGCTTATGCCGCGCAGCAGGCCGTGGATACCTATGGCTGGGTAAGCCCTGACGAAATGCTTGATGGCCTCGGCATGGCTGAGACCACACCCGGCCCGCTCATCATGGTCCTGCAGTTCGTGGGCTTCATGGCGGCTTACCACCATTCCGGCGGGCTTTCCCCGATGCTCGCCGGAACGCTCGGCGGCCTGCTGGCGACCTGGGTCACTTTCACGCCCTGCTTCCTGTGGATCTTCCTGGGAGCGCCATTCGTTGAAACGCTGCGCGCCAACAAGGCGGTAGGCGCAGCGCTCGCGGCGGTCACGGCGGCGGTCGTCGGTGTCATACTCAACCTCGCGGTCTGGTTTGCGGTCCACAATTTGTTTCGCAATACCACGCCCGTTCGCGCCTTCCCCCTGTCGTTCGTTGCGCCTGATGTAGCGAGCGTCGACGCGTGGGCGCTCGCGCTATCGCTTGCTGCAGCGATCGCGATCTTCCGCTTTCGGGTCGGAATGATCCCGACCTTGGCGGCCTGCTGCGCCGCAGGCGTTGTTCTCTTCCTGCTCGGTGCAATCGCATGAGCAGCACGGTGAAAATGGGTGAGGGGCGCACAAAGGGCCATGCCCTTAATTAAAAGTAGGTCAGAGAGGCCAAAGGGAGAGAAAGCATGATCCGTGACAAGCAAAGGCAGGCCGCGCCGAAACCCGGCGCCCGAATGGCCCTGTCCGCCGCCGCAGCCATTGTGCTGGCTGCCTTCGCTTTGGCGCCGACGGGCGCCCTGGCCGAAGACAGCGTGGCCTGGGGGCAGAAGATCTGGCAGGACAAGGCAGGCTGCAATTACTGCCATGGCTGGGCCGGAGACGGAGTCGGCGGCTTTCACCATCCGGGCCGCCCGCCGTCGCTCCGCGCTGCGGAACTCACCCGCGACCAAATCCGAGTGACTATCCAGTGCGGCAGGCCCGGAACCTCCATGCCGCACTTCGACCGCTTCGCCTACACCGACAAGCGCTGTTACGACATGACCGCAGCCGATCTCGGCGACCAGATGCCGGACCGCTCGCAGGTCACGCTTCAACCCGACGAAATCGACGCGCTCGCCGATTTTGTGGCGACAAAGATCAAGGGCTTGGGCAAGGTTACCCAACAGCAATGCTACGATTATTACGGCGCAGGGACAGCGACTTGCCAGATGTACGCTCCCAAGAGCCAATGAGCGCCATCCGTTCACGTCGTTCCTGCTGTGCGAGCTTAGAGGCTGAACACGAACAGCATCGAGGTGTTCTGGATGTCCTTGTCCTCCGGCGCCTTGGCCAGCATGCCCTGCGCGACGACGTTGGCGCCGATCAGAACGGCCACATACTGCTTTCCGTCAACCGAATAGGTCATCGGAGGCGCGGAGTTCAGGGAGCCGGTGTTAAAGCTCCAGAGCACTTTCAGGGTCTTGTCGTCCAGCGCGTAGCCGCTTAATGGAACGAGGAAAACGATGCGTCTTCTCTCCGCAGGATTGTTTGTTGGTGCCATCCTTGTGTCGGCGACAGCCGCTGGTGCCCAGGATATCGACTGGGAAAAAGTCGACGCGGCCTTGGGCAGAAAGGGGGCCGTGTCGGCCGACGTCCATCGCTACGGCTTCCCGCGCTCGGACCTGACGGTGAAGCTGGACGGTGTTACCATCAAGCCGGCGCTCGCGCTCGGCGGCTGGGTTGCGTTCAAGCCCATGCACGGCGAGGTGATGGTGATGGGCGATCTCGTATTGCTGGAAACCGAGGTCAATCCGGTCATGGCCAAGCTGATCGAGAACGGCATCGAAATCACGGCCGTGCACAACCACCTGCTGCGAGCCAATCCGGCGCCGTTCTACATACACGTCGGCGGACACGGCGACGCGGTCAAGATGGCGGCCGCTGTCCGCACCGCGCTGGCGGAAAGCAAGACGCCACTGGAAGCGCCTCCGGCCGCAGCGGCCGCACCGGCCGTCGATCTCGACGTCAAGCAGCTCGACGAGATTGTCGGCGCCAAAGGTCGGCAGAATGGCGGGGTGTACCAATTCTCGGTACCACGCCGCGAAGCGATCAGCGAAGACGGAATGGCTGTTGCTCCGCCAGGCCCGATGGGAGTGGCGACCGGGATCAACTTTCAGCCGACAGGCGGCGGCAAGGCGGCGATCACCGGCGATTTCGTGCTCGCTGGCAATGAGGTCAATCCAGTGATCAAAACGCTGCGCGAAAACGGAATCCAGGTGACCGCCCTGCACAGTCACATGCTGACCGAGGAACCGCGGCTCCTCTTCATGCATTTCTGGGCCAACGACGACGCGGTCAAACTGGCCAGAGGCTTGCACGCCGCCCTGGAAAAGATGGCGATTGCAAAGGATTAGCTCACGACCCGGCGGTGATGAAAATGTCTCATAAGCGCTATCGCATCGCGATCGTCGTCGTTTTCGTCGTGATCGTCCTCGCCGGCGCCGCGTACGAATGGCTCGTGCCCGGCTTGTCGAGCGCGCGGACGGTGCCGCCGAAGCTCGAGATCGCGATCGCCACCTGGCTTCTGCACCAAAGCGTTCCAGCGCAGGCGCAAAAGCAGGTCAACCCGCTTGGTGCGGATGCCGCCGATATCGTCGCTGGGCGCGACCTGTTCCGGGAAAATTGCGAGGTCTGCCACGCCTATGACGGTGGCGGGCATACGCGGGTCGGCGGTCGCGAATACCCGCAGGCGCCGCCGCTTCGCGTCGCCGTCGCATCGATGTCGGACGGCGAGGTGTTCTATCACATCCGCAACGGCATCAGGAACACGGGGATGCCAGCCTGGGACATGCCGGACCGGCAGATCTGGCAACTCGTCGCCTATATCCGACACCTCCCGAGTCCGGCGCGGATGGCTGCCGCGGAGCCTCCGGAGAGCGACCGCGCTGGGCCGGCGCCTGCTGCGACCTATGTCGGCTCGGCCACGTGCAACAAATGCCACGAGGAAATCTACGGGCGCTGGAGCAAATCGAGAATGGCGAACGTGGTGCGCGATCCGCGCGAGCATCCCGACGCGATCATTCCCGATCTCTCCAAGCCCGACCCGCTCGTCACTTTCACCAAGGACGATATCGCCTTCGTGTACGGCAGCCGCTGGAAGCAGCGCTACTTCACCAAGATCGGCGACGATTATTTCCCAGAGCCGGCGCAATGGGACGTCACGCACAAGATGTGGAAGAAGTATTTCGTCCGCAACGGCACCGACTGGTGGGCGACGCTCTATCCGCCGGACAATTTCAAGCGGCCGACCGGCCCGCTGTGCGACGGCTGTCATTCGGTCAACTACGACATTGCGACCAAGAAGGCAAGCGAATGGAATGTCGGTTGCGAGAAATGCCACGGACCAGGCAGCGCGCATGTCGAGCGCCCGGTGGCGGGCACCATCCTCAACCCGGCCCGCTTCGACTACGTGCACGCCAGCGACACCTGCATCCAATGTCACTCGCAGGGCCGGCCGCCGAAGAATCCGATCGAGGGCAAGTATTATGACTGGCCGGTCGGCTTTCACGTCGGCTTGAATCTGGCTGATTTCTGGGAGCTGGAGGAGCACAAGCTCGGCGAGCAGAGCTTCACCCACTTCGCCGACGGCACTGCGCACAAGAACCGCATGCAGGGGAACGATTTCGTCAGCAGCCTGATGTACGCGCGCGGCGTCACCTGCTCCAATTGTCACGACCCGCACGGGACCGACAATCCGGGGATTGTGCGCGAGAAGGGTAATGGCCTTTGTCTCGGCTGCCACGGACCGAATGCGCAGAATGGACCGCATGCGGCAACGATCGAGCAACACACTCATCATGCTGCGGGCAGCGCCGGCAGCGAGTGCATCGCCTGCCACATGCCGAAGATCGCGGAGACCCTCGGCGACGTGATGGTGCGCAGCCACACCTTCCGTTTCGTGTGGCCGACGCAGACCGACACAATGAAAATTCCGAACGCCTGC
>DATMNV010000184.1:0-8795 GCA_035568535.1 Bradyrhizobium sp. | reverse complement strand
CGCGCCACGCCGATGACGTTGTGGCCGAGGTTGCGCACCAGGCTTTCCAGGTCCATCGCGATGAAGGTCTCGTCCTCGATGATCAGGACGTCGGTTGCGATCTCGGCGGCCATCTCGCGGCCGGCGGCATCCGCAAGCCGCCGCGTCTCGCCGACGTCGGTGCCGAGGATGTAGGCGACTTCCTCCTCCGGAAAGCCTTCCAGCGACAACAGCAGGAAGGCCTGGCGCGGCAGCGGCGTGATATTGGACAGCCGCCGCTCCGGCGGCATCGGCAACGTCGCCACATCGGAATCGTCGTTGATTGAGACCGAGTTCCATATCCGCGTGAACAGGCGGAACAGCCCGGCGCGGGCGCCGTGCTTCTCCTCCATCAGCGAGGGGTCCTGCAGCAGGGCCTCGAGCATGGCCGCGACATAGGCGTCGCCGGATGACTGGCTGCCCGTCAAGGCACGGGCATAGCGCCGCAATAGCGGCAGATGTTCAGCAACAAGCTGTGATCGGGTCATCCCCACTCCATCGATCTTGGGCCAAGCGATTTTGAGGGGCGGCCGGTTCCCCTGATGGCTGACTACGCTCAAGCCGCCAGAAAGTTCCAAGAAAAGTTCCACGAAAGCCGGAACTTTTCGCGCGTGATCGAATTAGGCTCCTTACGGAAGTCCTCGAAATCGGGAAATTCTTGAAGCTACAGGGACTTAACTCTCGGGGAAACGTGGAACAGGTCATGAAAGATGTAAAGTCTCAAGCCAGCAAGAATGCGGCACCGGGCAAGCAGGGCGGCCTCAATGCCGAGATTCAGTCCAGAATCGGCCATCAGCTCCGCGCGATGTACGACGATGTTGTGAGGCAGGGGGTGCCGGATCGGTTCGCGGATCTGATCCGCAAGCTTGATACGCCGCCCAATCCTTCCCAAGTGGACAGCACGGGTGGCAATAATAATGACGGGAGAGACTAATGCCTCTCACCAATGCCCTTCGCGACGACATCCTGGCCGCGGTTCCGAGCCTGCGTGCGTTCGCGATCTCGCTCTGCGGAAATGGCGACCGCGCCGACGATCTGGTGCAGGAGACCCTGCTGCGGGCGCTCGCCAATATCGACTCATTCCAGCCCGGCTCGAACCTGCCGGCGTGGCTGTTCACGATCCTGCGCAACCTCTTCCGCTCCGACTATCGCAAGCGGCGGCGCGAGGTTGAGGATGCCGACGGCAATTACGCCAAGACCCTGAAGACGCAGCCGTCGCAGAGCGCGCATCTGGAGTTCGAGGAATTCCGCGCCGCGCTCGACAAACTGCCCCAGGACCAGCGCGAAGCGCTGATCCTGGTGGGTGCTTCCGGCTTCTCCTATGAGGACGCCGCGACCATCTGCGGCTGCGCGGTCGGCACCATCAAAAGCCGCGTCAACCGCGCGCGCTCCAAGCTCGCCGCGCTGCTCTATGTCGACGGCGCCGAGGATTTCGGACCCGACGAGACCGTGCGCGCGGTGATCGGCGGAAACGGGTAGATCCTGTCATGTCATTCCGGGCTCGCGCTGCGCGTGCCCCGGAATGACGGCTACCGCCCCTGCCGGACCGGCGCCGAAATCTGCTCGGTGCGGTCGCGCTCGTTCATGTCGACGACCGTCTCCATCGGCGCGGTCAATTCGTAGACATAGGACGCGTCGGTGAAATAGCGCTTCGACGCGCCGCCGAGCGCTTCCGGCGCGACGCGGTCGAGCAGGATCAGGCCGAAATCGCTGTCCGTCCGCCGCGTCGCCTCGCTGGTGTTGAACTCCTCCCAGCGGAAGGTGAACACGGCGTCGGGCCCTTCGCCCGTTACCTCCCATTTCGCGACGATGTGCGGATGCTTGCCGACCAGCGACAGGCCCTCGTCGGAATGCGAGGCAAGCTCGAAGAACAGAAGCGACAGACTTTGCGCGGCGCGGGCGCTGACCGCGATGTCGGGCCCGCTCACCGCGATGCGATCGGCATGCGGGATCGCGCGCGCCTCGAACAACCCTCTCAGCTTGACGCCCTGCCATTGGCTTTCACTAAGCAGCGAGACCACGTTCGCCATGGCATGGATGCGGCCGATCAACAGTTCGCGCGCGACATCGATATCGGAGCCATGGCGCAAGGTGCGCGTCACGATCGACTGAATCACCGCCAGGATGTTCTTCACCCGGTGATTCAACTCGTCGATGACAGCGGTCAACCGGCGCTCGAAGCCGATGCGCACCTGGATCTCGCGGCTGAGCCTCAGATTATTGTAGGCGACGTAGCCGAACAGGCCGCAGACAATGCCGGTCAGCGCCAGCCCGATGGCGCCGACAATGGCGGCGGTCTGCTCGGCGCGGCGGGCTGCGTTGGTCTTGGCGTAATAGGCCAGCGACCAGTCGCGATTGCCGAAGGTCACGGTTCGTACCGCCGACGGCACCGGCGCATCAGCTGTGACGGGCCGCGAAGAAACCACACCGCGATCATTGGCGACGAGCTCGCCGTCCTCGCCGCGCGGATCTTTCAGCGCCACGGAGAACAGCGACAGATCGTCATTGGTCAGCATCAAGGGGGCGAGCTCGTACGAAAAGGTCACAAAGCCCGCCGGCGTCGACGCGCCCTCCTGCACCACGGGTGAAGCCAGCAGGATACCGATCGGCCCGTCAGCCCGCAGCAGGTTGATGGGGTCCGAAGCAATCGGTTTTCCTTCGGTTGCCGCCCGCGACAGCATGGCGCCCATGCCGGGAGAGTCATCGACCGCCCGGCCGGCAAAGGCCCGGGTCACGTTGTTGCGCGGCTCGAGGTCCATCAACACGTCGACCGGCTTGTTGATCGCGCGCGTATCGAGCGGCTTGTCGTCGTGGCTGCGGATGGTCGGATTGGGGAATCCGGCCGCCGCCAACTCCTTGCTCGCTGCATCGAGCTCGGTTGGTTTGAGCCGTGCGATCCAGGCGGCGATCACGAAATCGGTCTTGAACGCGTAGATCGAGGAGCGCAGCGGCTGCAGCATGTTGGCCTTGATCACGGAGGGCGCGCGAAACAGCCCGGACGCGACGCGCGCCAGCAATTCACGCTCGGTGAGGCGGTCCTGTACCAGGCTGGCATGCACGTCGATGGCACGTGCCAGCGCAATGCCGTCGATGGCCAGTTCCTGTTCGTGCACCCGATAGGCCGCGAGCCCGGAGAGCAGAGCCCCGATCAGCGCGATCAAGCCAATGATGAAGCCCAGCCGAACCACTCGCTTACTCTGATGTGAGAGGTTGGCGGATGAAAGAGGCGGTCATCGATAATCCGACGGGATGGCAATGAAGCGAGACAAGACAAAAGCCACCCGCCGGATATATTGATGGAGCCATTTTGGTTACGCAACTGCGGTTGACGAAGAGGCTTAACGCGCCGGCCTGGTGATTTTCCCAGGCACGACCCGGAGGAAGCTAACGGCGTCGTGGTGATTTGGTTCCTGGCAATTTCGGGAATTTTTGGCAAACCGGCGGCAGTGACCGCGTCAAGCGGCCGCACCGTTCATCAACCTTAACGGACGGTTCGTCGTCAGCCCCGACGCATCGACGGTTTTAATCCGCCCTTGGCTTCGATGAAGCCGATGATGCGATCCAGCCCCTCGCTTTTTTTCAAATTGGTCATCACGAACGGCCGCTCGCCGCGCATCCGGCGCGCGTCGACATCCATCTTTTCAAGCGAAGCGCCGACATGCGGCGCCAGATCGATCTTGTTGATGACGAGCAGATCGGAGCGGGTGATGCCGGGACCGCCCTTGGAGGGAATTTTATCGCCGGCGGCAACATCGATCACGTAGATCGTGAGATCGGCGAGCTCCGGCGAGAAGGTCGCGGCGAGATTGTCGCCGCCGGATTCGATCAGCACCAGATCGAGGTTCGGGAATTTCGCGCGCATGTCAGCGACCGCGGCCAGATTCATCGAGGCATCTTCGCGGATCGCGGTGTGCGGGCAGCCGCCGGTCTCCACACCGGCGATGCGGTCCGGCGTCAGCGAGCCCGAGCGCACCAGGAATTCCGCATCCCATTTGGTATAGATGTCGTTGGTGATCGCCGCGATGTCGTAGTGCTCACGCATCGACTTGCAGAGCAGATCCATCAGCGCGGTCTTGCCCGAGCCGACCGGGCCGCCGACACCAATCCGAAGCGGGCCGTGAGAAGAAGCCATATCAATCAGTCCTCAATTATCGCGATCACGACCGGAACAGCCTCGTATATTGCATCTCATGGCGGAGGCTCGCGAGATCGGCGCGGAATGTCGCGCTGCCGAGATCGTCCAGCGTCGCCGATATCGCACGCTTCGCGGTCGCTGCCACCACCGGCTCCAGCGCAGCGAGCACGCGCTGGCTGTCGGTCTGGCCCAGCGGAACAAGACGAGCGCCCGCGGATATCCAGTTCGACACCAGCGCATGCAGGAAGGCATGCAGGGACGGCGCCAGCGGAATCGCATGCGCAGCGCTGACGATGCCAACCGCGACGGGATAGACGATGGCGCACCCGCATTGCGCGACCGCATGATCGAGCCCGTCGCAATCCCACGCGGCGCGCGCGATCTGGATAAAGGCGCGGCCCTGAGTCGAGGTCTCCAGCTGCCGCTCCCGCGACGGCACAAAGGCTGCGGCAAGTTCGGCCACATCGCGCAACGCGGCATCGTCGAGCCCTTCCACCGCGCGATGCGCCTGCGTCAGGAACAGGCCGTCGCAAAAGCCGGAGCCTTCCGCGAGCATTGCGGCGAGCCACTGCTTCAGCGATGCGGCGTCCTTGATATCGCCCGCTTCCACCGCCCATTCGATACCGCAGGAATAGGCGAAACTTCCGACGGGAAACGCCGGCGACAGCCAGGTCATCAGCCGGTAGAGCGCCGCCGCCTCACGCTCCGCCATCGCGCCTCGGCCGTCGACTGGCGGCTCATTTGTGGTCATGAGCATGGGAATGGCCGTCGTGATGATGCTCGTGACCGCAATGATCATCGTGGTGGTGGTGACCATGATCATGATGATGGTTGCCGTGATCGTGGCGATGATCATGGTCGTGGTTATGGTCCTGGCCGGTGTGCGCGGGCGGCTCATGCGCGTGGCCGTGGGCGGAACCGGCATAGGCGCCGCCTTCGGGATCGAACGGCGCCTCGATCTCGACAATGCGCGCGCCCAGCCCCTTCACCATCGCCTCGATCACGTGATCCCGGCGGATGCGCAGGCCCTTTGGCATGATCTGGGTCGGCAGATGGCGGTTACCGAGGTGCCAGGCGACCCGCATCAGATGATGCGGATCGCTTCCCTTGATCTCGACCAGCGGTTCGGGTGCCGCCACCACCTCGACCAGCCTTCCGTCCTCGAGCACCAGCGCGTCACCGCCGCGCAACGCGACGGCATTTTCGAGATCGAGCAGAAACTCCAGTCCGCGCGTTCCCGTCATCGCCATCCGCCGCCGGTGCCGGTCGTCGAAATCGAGCACGACGGCATCGGCCGCCGCTTCCTTCCAGCGATGCTGTCCAAAAACCTTGGTCGCGCGGATCATGGAGACTCTCTTTCTTGACGCGTTTTCTACCGCAGATAAGTCTACGCAATCTGCGTAAACTTGATTGCTATGCGAACCGGTTCCCACTTCGCTTGAAAACGCTATTAGAGCTTCTGGACCTTGGCGTCGCTGATGATCTCGATCACCGTCGGCGACGCCCTGAGCGGCGTCGAATATTCGCGCCAGGCCTTGAGGTGCGGCGCCTTGCTGTGGGCCGTGAGGTCGTCGCGGGTCTCCCAGCGCTCCACCACCACGTACAGATTGGGGTCGTTCACACTGACATGACCCTCATAGGAAATGCAGCCGTTCTCCTTCAGCGTCTCGGCGATGCAGGCCTTGTGGCCCTTGATGAAGTCGTCCTTGTAGTCCGGCTTCACCTGTGTGGTGGCGATGACATAGATCATGGAATTGTTCTCCCTTTGCTTTTTCTTGTCTTAGCGGATGTCGACCTTTTCCGGCGTGATCACCTCGATCCTCGGCGGCGCGGTCATGCATTGCACCGCGACCCGGCCGAAGGTCTTCACGTGTGCGGCGGCGCGATGCGGCACCAGGGCCTCGGCATTCTCCCACTGCTCGACAAACACCATCTTGGTGTGATCGGTCACGCTCTCATGCAGGTCGTAGGCGATATTGCCGGGCTCCTTCCTTGTCTCCTTGATGCAGGCGGTTGCGGCCGCAATGAATTCGGCACGCGTCTCGGGTTTGACGGTCAACGTAGCAACGACATAGATCACGAACATTCCTCCCGGCTTTTGTTCTGGCTTTGTACGCCGGGAGCGACTTTATCCAGAAGCGCGATCGGACGCAAAACCGGTTTCCGCCTTTGCTGATCGCGCTTGCTCTAGAACATGAAGTAGCGCTGCGCCATGGGCAGCACTTCGGCCGGTGGGCAGGTCAGAAGCTCGCCGTCGGCTCGCACCTCGTAGGTTTCCGCGTCCACCTCGATATTGGGCGTGGCGTCGTTGTGGATCATGCTCTTCTTGGAAATCTTCCCGCGGGTGTTCTGCACCGCGTAGAGCTGCTTGGCTATCCCAAGCTTGCGCCCGAGCCCTGCCGTGACG
This sequence comes from Bradyrhizobium sp., assembly GCA_035568535.1. GTDB lineage: Bacteria > Pseudomonadota > Alphaproteobacteria > Rhizobiales > Xanthobacteraceae > Bradyrhizobium. Next base: position 2,235 of record DATMNV010000184.1, on the reverse strand, counting down.
GCGGCCTTTGACGTGAACACCACGGAAGACGCCGTCAGCGATTTGCCGAAGGCCGCGAACATCGGCTGGTAATGCACGGGCTGCGGTGTCGGGATCGACGCGTTCGGGTCGCCCATCGGAGCCGCCACGATCGAGCCGCCCTTGATGACGCAGTCCGGCTTGACCCCGAAGAAGGCCGGCTGCCACAGCACGAGATCGGCGAGCTTGCCCTTTTCCACCGAGCCGATCAGCTTCGAGACACCATGGGCGATCGCCGGGTTGATGGTGTATTTGGCGATGTAGCGTTTGACGCGGAAATTGTCGTTGTTGCCCTTGTCCTGCGGCAACGATCCACGCTGTTTCTTCATCTTGTCCGCGGTCTGCCAGGTGCGGATGATAACCTCGCCAAGCCGGCCCATGGCCTGCGAGTCCGACGACATCATCGAGAGCGCGCCGAGATCGTGCAGGATGTCTTCGGCCGCGATGGTTTCTTTCCGGATACGGCTTTCGGCAAAGGCGAGGTCTTCCGCGATCGAGGGATCGAGGTGGTGGCAGACCATCAGCATGTCCAGATGCTCGTCGATGGTGTTGCGCGTGAACGGCCGCGTCGGGTTGGTCGAGGACGGCAGCACATTCTTGAGGCCCGCGATCTTGATGATGTCAGGCGCATGACCGCCGCCGGCACCTTCGGTGTGGAAGGCGTGGATGGTACGGCCCTTGAACGCCTTCACCGTGTCTTCGACAAAGCCCGACTCGTTCAGCGTGTCGGTGTGGATCATCACCTGGATGTCGTAGTCGTCGGCAACCGAGAGGCAGTTGTCGATCGCCGCCGGCGTCGTGCCCCAATCCTCGTGCAGCTTCAACGCGCAGGCGCCGGCCTTGATCATCTCGACCAGCGCAGCCGGCCGTGAGGCGTTGCCCTTGCCGGAAATGCCGAGATTGACGGGGAATGCGTCGAACGACTGCATCATCCGCATCATGTGCCACGGCCCGGGCGTGCAGGTGGTGGCATAAGTGCCGTGCGACGGGCCGGTGCCGCCGCCCAGCATCGAGGTGACGCCGGACATCAGCGCGTGCTCGATCTGCTGCGGGCAGATGAAATGGATGTGGCTGTCGAAACCACCGGCGGTGAGGATTTTTCCCTCACCCGCGATGACATCGGTGCCGGGACCGATCACGATGGTCACGTCCGGCTGGATGTCGGGATTGCCCGCCTTGCCGATGGCGCTGATGTAGCCTTCCTTGATCGCGACGTCGGCTTTCACGATCCCCCAATGATCGACAATCAGCGCGTTGGTGATGACGGTGTCGGCCGCGCCCTGCTTGTTGGTCACCTGCGACTGGCCCATGCCGTCGCGGATCACCTTGCCGCCGCCGAACTTCACCTCCTCGCCATAAGTCGTGAAGTCCTTCTCCACCTCGATGATGAGATCGGTGTCGGCGAGCCGTACCCGATCGCCGGTGGTGGGCCCGAACATGTCGGCATAGACGGAACGTTTGATTTTCGTGCTCACAGCGAGCTCCTTGCTTGCGCAACCGTTTCAATGAAAGTGTTGTCGAGCCAGGCGTTGCCGCCGCGGCAGCCCGCGACCACCTGTTCGGCCCAGTTGGTGTAATCGACGAGATCGTCACGTTCCGCCGCGGTGGGGTCGGGCAGAATCCTCGCACGGATATTGCTGACCTTGTCGGCGATCTTGATCAGCTTGGCGCCGGGCGATTTGTGCGAAGCGTTCACCACCTGCAACCGCCGTCGCTCGGGCTTGGGCAGACTCATGTCATCGGTGCACTCGACCACCAGCGACGCAACACGCTCGGAAAATTTCTGCGCCAGCTCTTCGCGCGTGGTCTCGGTGTCCTCGATCGAATCATGCAGCCAGCCGGCGGCGACGAGCTCCGCATCCGCACCATCGGTCGCCGCCGAGAGCAGGTTGGCGACCTCCGCGAGATGATTGATGTAGGGCTCGTCGCCACGCCCCTTGCGCGCCATGCCGTTGTGCCGGCGCGCGGCCAGCTCAGCGGCTTCCGAGACGAGGCGGAGTGGCGGCAGCATGCCTCAAAATTCCTCGTCAAGACAGTGGGCGGCATCGCTCGCTGCGTTCCCTCCCCCCTTGCGGGTGTTCAGACCGGGGACAAGGTGGACGGGTGTTCGGAGACATCGTGGACACTTTCTGGCCTGCGGTCGAGAGGCCGGATGTCGATGGTTGCAATCATCTGGGTTCTGAACACGACGTCGAAGACGCCATCCTGGGTGGTTGG
>DATMNV010000183.1:0-16305 GCA_035568535.1 Bradyrhizobium sp. | reverse complement strand
GCGGCCCTGGATGTCGCCCTTGTAGGGCAGGTAGTTGTGGAACAGGCGGTTCATGATCGCCGTGCCCTTGGTGTCGGTCATCAGTTCGCCCTGATAGCCGATCAGGCCGCGGGTCGGCGCGTAGAACACCAGCCGCAGACGATTGCCGCCGGAGGGGCGCATCTCGATCATCTCGGCCTTGCGTTCGCTCATCTTCTGCACGACGCCGCCGGAGAATTCCTCGTCGACGTCGATCACGACTTCCTCGACCGGTTCCTGCCACTGACCGGTGGCTTCGTCCTTCTTCAGCACGACGCGCGGGCGCGACACCGAGAGCTCAAAGCCCTCGCGGCGCATGGTCTCGATCAGGATCGCGAGCTGCAATTCGCCGCGGCCCGATACTTCCATGGAATCCTTGTCCGAGGCTTCCGTCACGCGCAGCGCGACATTGCCCTCGGCCTCGCGCAGCAGGCGGTCGCGAATCATGCGAGAGGTCACCTTGTCGCCTTCGGTGCCGGCGAGCGGCGAATTGTTGACGATAAACGACATCGACACCGTCGGCGGATCGATCGGCTGTGCCGTCAGCGGAGTCTCCACCGAGGGATCGCAGAAGGTATCGGCGACCGTGCCTTTGGTCAGTCCGGCGATGGCGACGATGTCGCCGGCCTCGGCCTCATCGAGCGGGGTGCGCTCGATGCCGCGGAAGGCGAGGATTTTGGTGATGCGGCCGCTTTCGATCAGCTTGCCGTCGCCGCCCAGCACCTTCACCTGCTGGTTCGGCTTGATGCTGCCGGAGGTGATGCGGCCGGTGATGATGCGGCCGAGATAGGGATTGGCCTCGAGGATGGTGCCGATCATGCGGAACGGGCCTTCTTCGACGGTCGGCGGCGCGACATGGCGCTCGATCAGGTCGAACAGCGGCTGCATGCCCTTGTCCTTCGGACCTTCGGGGCTTTCAGCCATCCAGCCCTGCTTGGCCGACCCATAAAGGATCGGGAAGTCGAGCTGCTCCTCGCTGGCATCGAGCGCGGCGAAGAGGTCGAACACCTCGTTGATGACTTCGGTCGGCCGCGCGTCGGGGCGGTCGACCTTGTTGATGACGACGATCGGTTTCAACCCGACCTTGAGCGCCTTGGAGACCACGAACTTGGTCTGCGGCAGCGGGCCTTCGGCGGCGTCCACCAGCACCAGCGCGCCGTCGACCATGTTGAGGATGCGCTCGACCTCGCCGCCGAAATCGGCGTGGCCGGGCGTATCGACGATGTTGATGCGGGTGTCCTTCCACTGCACCGAGGCGGCCTTGGCGAGAATGGTGATGCCGCGCTCGCGCTCCAGGTCATTGGAGTCCATGGCCCGCTCGACCACCCGCTGATTGTCGCGGTAGGTGCCGGATTGCTGCAGCAGGCGATCGACCAGGGTGGTCTTGCCGTGGTCGACGTGGGCGATGATGGCGACGTTGCGAAGGTTCATGGCTCTTCTTCTAGGGTCGTGCGATGACAGCGCGATCTCACCGGAAACCGGGATCAGCCCTTCCGGACCACGCTTAAAAAACGGAATCGAGGGGCTTACGATCCCCAAAAAGGAAGCCCGGCCAATAGGACCGGGCGACTCCTTACGCGTTGCAGCGCAATATATTCAGAAAACGCCAAAAAACAATGGGTTGTTTGGGGTTTGGTTAGCTGAATTTGGCGTCAAAATGAGCCCGGTCCTTTTGCAAAACTGTCATGGGCGGCGCCCGCGGATGGCCGCCACGATCAACGCTACGCCCAAGGCCCCCACCAGCAGGCCGGTTGCGATGAACGAGACAAAGTCCGAAGGGAAGCTCCCCCCGGTGAGCGCGGCAGCACTGAAGATGAGCGCGCAAAGGCCGGGCAGGAGCAGGATTATGCCGACCACCACCATCAACGCCGTCGCGCAGCCGCTGCGCTGTTGAGGGGGTGGGGGAGGCGGCGGGCGGTGAAGTTCATTCATCGCGGCACCAGCTCCTCTTGCCGGATGCGATACTTCTCGCCGGCCATCGCGGCGCGGATGCCGTCGATCTTGCCGTTGCGGTAGAACAGATTGTAGGTGTCGAACGGAATGATCGCGCCGCTTTCCGTCACGAAGTGGATGCAGGAGCGCTTGACGTTGCCGACGCAGAAATTGAAGCGGTCGAGAAACTGCACGATGGTGACGCGGAAGACGTTCTCGTAAGAAAGCCCACCCGGCACCTCGAAGGTCGGCAGGCAGCACAGCAATTCCGCGACACGCTCGCTGGTGTTCAGCGGTCCGGACGACAACGAGAACAGATCGATGAATTTCTCCCGCAGCACCGGGTATTTCTCCGGGCTGATGGTGTTGGGCATCACCGCGAGCAGTTGATCGCGCGGGATCAGCGAGGTCAGCGGCAGCACCTTTTCGCCGTTGCGCAGGCCGTAGCCGATCGAGATGCTCTCGGGGTTGCAGGGCAGCGGGATCATGTCGGCATCGCCAAACACGCCGGTCTCGACCACGCGCTTCCTGATCTCCGACAGCATGATGCGGTCGGTGGCCTTGTCAAAATTCTCGTTGCGGCCGGCGTCCTGCACTGGCTGCAGGGTGACGCCGCGCACGCATTTCCACTGCAGCGCATGGCGGACGATGTCGCCGATCTCGGAATCGTTGACGCCGCGCTTGATGGTCGCAACCAGCGTGGTGGAGAGGCCGTGCTGCTCCAGATTCTCCAGCGCCTGCTGGCGGATTTTGCGCAAATCCGCGCCGCGCAGATTGATCAGCGCGTCGCGTTCGAGCGAATCGAACTGCAGATAGACTTCCAGGCAGCGCTTGTTTTCTGCGAGCTTCGCCGCGAAATCCGGCTCGCGCGCGATGCGCAGGCCGTTGGTGTTGATCATGACATGGCGGATCGGGCGGGCGCGCACGGCATCGAGGATTTCAAAGAAATCCGGATGCAGCGTCGGTTCGCCGCCCGAGATTTGCACCAGATCAGGCTCGCTTTCGCTCTCGACCAGCGCGTCGAGCATCTTCTCGATTTTTGCGAGCGGCATGAACGCGGTCCGCGCCGGCGAGGATTCGGCAAAGCAGACCGGACAGGTGAGGTTGCAGTGCTCGGTGATCTCGATCAGCGCCAGGCAGGAATGCTGCTCATGGTCGGGGCAGAGCCCGCAATCATAGGGGCAGCCATATTCGGTGCGGCTCTGGAAATTCAGCGGCCGGTCGCCGGGCTTGATGAAATCCTTGCACAGCCGCCAATAGGCCGCGTCGTTCGACACCAGCGTCGACTGCACGCCATGCTCCTTGCAGCGCTTCTCGTACCAGACCTCGTTGCCGAGGATCTGGATCTTGGTGGGCACCAGCTTGAGGCAGGTTTCGCAGAGCGATTGGGTCTGGCCCCAGAAAACATAGGGGCGGGCCTTACGCAGCGGCGCGTTCATGGCTGGACCTCGGGGCGGGCGCCGTCACGAGCATCACGACGGCGTAAAGCAGGATGAAGAGCGACAGCAGGTGGAACAATGTCAGAGGCCCGATCAACGCGCCATAGGGTTTCCAAAATTCCCAGAGGAAGCGCTGCAGGCCATAGAAGGCGAGCGCGAGATAGAAGCCGTTGGTGAGGATGGTCTCGTCGCGCCGCAAGACGGCCGCGACATAGAAGATCGCGAAGGCGGCCATCGCAAAGCTCTCATAGAGCTGCACCGGATGGCGCAGGATGCCGTCGCCGAAATCATGGCCCCAGGACAGTGCGGTCGGCGTGCCATGGGTGAAATCATCAAGGCCGGCGGTGTAGCAGCCGATGCGGCCGATCGCGATGCCAATGGCGAGCGGCAGCGCGAAGCGCGCGCCGGTGCGAAGCGTAATGCCGTTTCGCCATTTATAGAGCTCGATTGCGACAATGCCGCCGGCGAGCGCGCCCTCGACCGATCGTGCGATGCCCGGTTGCCCCGACAGCCACAGATTCAGCGTGCCGAACAGATAGGCGCCGAGGCCGGCGCCGAATACCAGCGTGGCGATGTAGGGCAGCTCGAAGGACTGCGACGGAAATTGCAGGCCGCGCACGCGCGACAGCCACCAGATGGCCGCGAACGCCGCCAACCAGGCCGCGATATCGAAGATCGCGTGAAGCACTGCCCCACTCATGCGGGGATGATAGCGCGAATGTGGTCGCCGCGGATACTGCTGTGCTCCCTCTCGCCGCTCTTCGCGCCTATGAGGGTTGTGGTGACGGGCTGTCTCCGCGTCAATAGTTAGAGTTGGACTCGCGAAGAGTCCCCCTCACCCGCTCGCTTCGCGATCGACCTCTCCCCGCAAGCGGGGCGAGGTGAAAGTCCGCCGATGCGATAAGGCCTCACGCCGAGCGCCCCGTCTCCTCGGTCGGATAGACGCCGCGCAGGACTTCCTCGAAATGGTTCTTCACGGACTCGTTGCAGAGGCAGGCGCGCATCTGCAAGCCGTCGCGGTTGCGCACCAGGATCGCGCCGCGCCGCGTCTCGACAATGCCCTCGGCCTTGAAGACCTGGATCACCCGGCTGGCGTAGGAGCGGCCGACGCCGAGCAGGGTCGCGAGCTGCTCATGCGTCAGCGGCACGACGTCATTGCCGTCGGTGCGCTCCATCGCCGAGACGATCCACCTCGCCGTGCGCTGCTCGATCGAGTGGATCGCGTTGCAGGCGGTCGACTGGAAGATTTGCGCCAGCATGCAGTCGGCGTAGCGCGCGAAGATATTGCGCAGCGTCGCGGAATTGGCTTTGGCGGCCTCCAATTTGGCGATCGGCAGCCGCGCGAACGGGCCGCCGAACTTGACGCAGATGCGGGTATAGGCGGGCAGATAGCCCTGGCTGACAATGCCGCCGACGGCGCCTTCGCGGCCGACCAAAATGGTCTCGACATCGCGGCCATCCTCATTCGGCACCACAAAGGACACCAGACCAGCCCCGCAGGGAAAATACACAGTCTCGACCTGGGCTCCGGGACTGTAAAACAGGTCGTTCCCCTCGGCCTCGATCAAGGTCAGATAAGGCTCGACCAGCGCGAAATCGGCGCGGCTGAGGCGGCGCAATAGATTGTTGAACGGCCGGTCGTTGACCTCGGCCGCGGCATCGCGTCGCGTCAGCATGGGGCCTCCTCGTCTCCTGATAAAAGCGACGATAGGCGATCTGGTTCCCGAGTTGTGTCCACAACTGCACAGACAGGAACGCGGGGATCATGCAGGTTTCATGCGGGAACCCGTTGATGCGCCACCCGGGCATCGACCGCGGGCCGTCCTGATTCCAAGACCTTACCCTGTAATTGGCGTGATCATGGAACCCGCCCTGCCCGACGGCCTGCCCAACGATGTCCTGATCGTGGAGGACGATCCGATCATCGCGCTCGATTTCGAGGACACGATCCTCGGCTTTGGCGTGAAAGTCGTGCGTTGCGCGGGAAGCGTCGCGCACGCGCTGATGACGATCGGCGAGCGCGCCCCGGACTTCGCGCTGCTCGATGTCGGATTGGTGCGGGAGAAAAGCTTTGAAGTCGCCGAAAAGCTCGCGGCGCTGAAAATTCCGTTCGCCTTTGTCACCGGCTATGGCGGCGATCGGGTGGCCACTGCCTTCGCCGACCGGCCGCGGCTGCCAAAGCCCTGTCCGAGCGACGCGCTGCTTGCGGTGCTGCAGCGCTTTGGGCGTGGCTGTGAGGCCTAGCCACGGCGACCGATGCAGAGTTCGGCCAGATCGGCCTCGACGCCTTTGAACAGGTTGTGGGGTCCGCCAGCGCGATGGCTGGTCCTTCTTGATCGAGGCGGCAAACGCCGCAGCGGCTTGATCCGACAGATCGCTCAAGAAATCAGGCCCAACCCGGGATTGGGTTGGGCCTGATATGGTCGTCTGATCCGCCTGCGCGGTTCATTTTTGGGTTGTGCCTGATCAAGCCATCTTAGGGTCGAGCGTGGTCGACCACAGCGCGACGTCGGCGCGGTCGCGCAAGGTGACCGTCATCTGCCCCGTCGCGCCCTCGATCTTGACATGGCCGAAGAACTGCATGCCGGCGGACGGCGGCAGGTTCTGCTTGTCGAGGCCGGGCGCTTTGACGAATTTCACTTCGGGGCCGAAGGTGTTGTCGAGCTCGTTCGGGCCGAAGGTGCCGGCATGCAGCGGGCCCGACACGAACTCCCAGAACGGCTCGAAATCCTGGAACTGGGCCTTGTTCGGATCGTAGTAGTGCGCGGCGGCGTAGTGCACGTCGGCGGTCAGCCAGACCGTGTTCCTGATCGGCGCGGTCTTGATGAAGCGCAGGATTTCCGCGATCTCGAGTTCGCGGCCGCGCGCTGGGCCGTTGCCTTGCGCGAACGCTTCCGAGCCCTTCTTGTTGGCCGCGTCATCATAGACGATGAGCGAGAGCGGCATGTCGGAGGCGATCACCTTCCAGGTCGCGCGCGAATTGAGCAGCGCCCGCTTCAGCCACAGCATCTGCTCCGGCCCGAGGAAATAGGCGTCGGGGCCGTAGGTTTCCTGCTGGTTCGGACCGTTGGGGCCGCGATAGCTGCGCTCGTCCAGCATGAAGACGTCGAGATGCGGGCCGTAGCTGAGCGTACGATAGACCCGGCCCGGCTCGACGATGCTTTCGCGCATCGGATACATTTCATGGAAAGCACGCGCGGCGCGCGCCGCCAGCAGCGAAATGTTGCGCTCCTTGTAGGCCGCGGGCAGATCCTTCGACAGCGACCAGTTGTTGGTGACCTCGTGATCGTCCCATTGCACGAAGATCGGCACTTCGGCGTTGAAGCTGCGCACGTTCTCGTCGGTGAAATTATACTTGTGCGCGGCGCGGAACTCGTCGAGCGTCTCGGCGACCTTGGCTTTTTCCGGAATGGTGTTGTTCTTCCAGACCTTGCCGTCGGGCAGCTTGACTTCGGAGGGGATCAGGCCGTCGGCATAGATGGTGTCGCCGGAATGCACGAAGAAATCCGGCTTGTTCTTCTTCATGGCGGAGAAGGTGAACATGCCGCCGTCATCGGGGTTGATGCCCCAGCCCTGGCCGGCGACGTCGCCGCCCCAGACGAAGCTGACGTCGCGCCTGTCGGAGGGAGCGGTGCGGAAGCGGCCGACCACCGGCTCGCTCATGATGTCGATATGCGAGAGGTCCCGAAAGCGGACGCGGTAGAAAATGTCCTGACCGCTCGGGAGATCCTCCACCAGCATTTTTGCGGTGAAGTCGCTTTCGGGCAGCGCATTGATCGGCGGCAGCGCGCGCGCATCCTTGAAGGATTCGGTGGTGGCGACTTCGACCAGCATTTGCGACGGCCGGTCGGCGCGTGACCAGATCACGCCGCCATCGGCGCCGACGTCGCCGGACTGCACGCCATGGGTCAGTACCGGCCGGTCGGCGGCGCGGGAGAGATAGGGCATTGCGACCAGGCTGACGCCGGTGGCGGCAGCGGTGGAAAGGAAGCGGCGGCGGGAAAGGCCCAGCGTTTTGCGGGGAATTTTGATCGTCATGCAAGCCTCCTGGTCGGTCGTCGGGGATGCGTGGGTAAGCGCCGACAGACCTAGAAAGGTTCTATGACGGGGCGATTACAGGAGGAAGGAGTTCACAGGGCCTAACGGACTTACGCACGCCTTACAGCGTCCCGGCAGCGCGGAATTGCGCACTCGCACGTTGCAGGTTCTGCGGCAGGCTCGCAAGCCACATCCGGCGGTCGTAGACCGCGTGGTGGAATTGCTCGAGCGCGATGTTGAAGGCGGTGAGCGAACCTTCCTCGATCGCGCCATGCTCGAAGCACTGCAGCGTGTCGCGCAGGATGTCGTCGGCTTCCGCCTGCATGCGGTCGAGCTCATCGGTCGAATCGCTCTTGCGCGCCTGCGCGATCATGTCGAGCAGTTTTTCGCGCAGCGTGGAGTTGTTGTTGCGCTCGTCCTTTTTCAGATAGCCGGCGAACCAGGCGCCGATCGAGCCCATCGCCGACAGCGCCATCAGGCCCCACCAGATGAAATCGCTGTAGCGGTCAAGGAAGGTTTTCTCCTCGCCGTCGACAAAGGCGGCTGCGCCGGGATGCACGGGGATCGCGGCGTCCTTGTCGGTATCGGGCGTTTCGATCTTCGCGGCGAGCGGGAAATCCGACATCAATTGCTGGCGGATCGCGAACAGTTGCCGCGTGAAGGCAGCAATCGTCACTTCGGAAAGGCCTTTGCGCGCGACGATGTGGTGGGAGAAGCTGATCGTCTTCACCTCGTCTTCCGGACGCTCCGGCGAGCCGAAAGTGCCTGCGGGAATTTCCCCGGCCTCATAGGCCGGATGGTTCTGCGCGATCGCTTCCGAGGCATCGATGGAAAGGAATGTCGGCGTGCCGCCATCCCTGGAGGATGCGACAATCGCTTCGAGCGTGATCTTGCTGTTGAGCGGGCCGGCGGCGAGATAGGCATCCGCACGCTGGTTGCGAATGGCTTCCGCCGCCTCGTTGACCGGGAACTGCACAACCTCGACCTTGGCCGGGTCGACGCCGTATTGCTGCAGGATGATCTTCAGCAGGTTCACATTTGCCTGGGTCTTGCCGACCACGCCAACGCGGCGTCCGGCAAGCTGGCCGATCTTGGTGATTTTCGGACCCGCCTTCTTGCCCTTGCCTTTGGCCGGCGGGGGCACCCACAGCACCACGAAATTCTTGCGCAGGGTGGCGACGGCCTGCGCGTTCTTCGGCACGTCGAGATCGCCGCGGATGATCGCGAGGTCTACCTTGCCGTCCGAGAGCGCGTCCGCGCTCGCGACTGCGCCATCGGTCTGCACCGGCTTCAATCGGACATAGGCGTGATTCTGGGCAAAGGCCTGCGTCAGCGTCTGCACGACCTTGACGTCATCGCTGTTGGCAGGTCCGACGGCGATTTTCAGCGTCACCGGCCGAACCGCGAAATAGTAGCCGGCGACCAGCGTGCCGATAATGGCGAGCACAGCGGCCAGCGTCACGAGCAACAAGCGGCGTGTCGCCGAACGCGGCGAGGGCGGCGGCGGTGCAGCGTTCACGAATTCCTCAGTCATCGACCTTGCAAACAATCGCTTGACGCTCAAATTCGGCAACCGGCCGGCACGCATAGGCGTATATTGTAGCAAATTCCTTGCCGGCCAGACGTTACATCTGCGTCATGGTTACCGCGCCTTGCGGGTGTCAGGGTAAAGTTCGGCTGAATGATGGAGGTCCAGATGGCGCGGCTCACGGCAGAAGCACGAAAGTTGGCCCTTCAGGGGTTGCCCGGCTGGGCGGAGGTACAGGGCCGCGAGGCTATCGCCAAAACCTTTGTCTTCAGGGATTTCAACGAGGCCTTCGGCTTCATGTCCCGCGCCGCTCTGGTGGCGGAAAAGCGCGACCATCACCCGGAATGGCGTAATGTTTACAAGACTGTCGATGTGGTGCTGGCGACCCATGACGCCGGCGGCGTCACGGCGAAGGATATCGAACTCGCCAAGGCGATGAATGCGATCGCTGCGGCATTGGGTGTCGGCTAACTCCACCTTGCGGCGGGTGTTCCGCATCCCCAATTCGTGGATGGGACCGCCGCGGCGATTGGCCGCGTGTTGAAGCCCGAGGGAACCGATCCTTGGGAAGCAAGATCTTGGGAAAGCAATATGGCATCCGATACCAGCGCAGGCTTTGAGTCGGCCGACCGCCTCGCGGAAGACCGCGAGAGCGTGCGCAAGCGTTTCTGGATCAAGCTGAAGAAGGTGGCGGCCAAACTGCCGTTCACCGAGGATCTGCTGGCGGCCTATTACTGCGCCTTCGACAAACAGACGCCGCGCCACGTCCAGGTCGCGCTGCTCGGTGCCATCGCCTATTTCATCCTGCCGTTCGACTTCATTCCGGACGTGATGCCGGTGCTCGGCTTCACCGATGACGCCGCCATCCTCGCCACCGCGATCCGGCTGGTCGCGACCCACATCACCGAGGATCACCGCGAGGCGGCGCGCGCGGCGTTGAAGCGGGGTATTCAGGAAGACTGAGCACGCTGGCGTCGAGCAGCGCAACGCATCCGGTGATCGGGCCCGCCGGTCAACCTCACCGCGCGCATCGAATCGATGTGCCGGCAGTTGGGCCAGCAGCTCTTGCTGTCGTCGGATTTTGTCGGGGAGGGCGGGAATCGCCGCCCGCTCGTTTGGCCGCCACGCGCTCAAGGGCGTCGGCGCCGATCAGGAATTGTTTGTGCCGATCAGCCCGGCCGTGGGGCCGGGCTGATCGGGCGCGCGCCGCCTTATTGCTGCTTGCTCGTGCGAACCTGGGCCCGCGCGTTTACCGTATCCCTGGCCGCCTGGTCGGCCTGCCAGGACTGGAATTGCTTGAACAGCGCTTCTCGGTCCGCTTCAGATTGCGCGCCCTTCGCAGCCGCCGCCGGGTTCTGCTTCAGGAACTCGTCGAACCTGCCGCGTGCGACCGGCTGGAGGTTGTGGCTGTCGAGCCATTGCTGCGCATAGGGAAGACGCGTCCAGCCCGCCAGCGGCGCCGACAGCGAAGTTTCCTTCCACTTCGGGTGGAACGGCGGATTCTGCAAGGTCGGGAATTTCGTGAAGAACGCATCCACGAACTGCGTGAGTTTGCGATAGCGGTCGGTGTTGGGCGCCCAGTTATAGGCCGCCAGCACCGCCGGCACCGCGATGGTGTCCACCCGCTCGCCTTCCGCGATCAGGTTCGGATAGTCCTTCGAGGTGAGGGTGGCCGGCAGGTAGTCGGTCTGCAGCGGCTTGTCGTAGCTCACATTGACGAGGTGAAAGCGGCCGTCATTGTTGAAGGTCGAGACCGATTTGTACGGCTTGCCGCCCACCACGATCACGGCGTCGAGCTGGCCGGCCTTCAATTTCTCCATCGCGATGCGCTGCTCGATATAGACGAAGTTGGCCTTCATCCCGAGCCGTTCGGCGACCGTCAGCGCGGTAACGAAGGTGCCGCCATTCGGAAGATCGACGCTGATGGTCTTGCCTTCGAGATCCTTCAGGTTCTGCACCGACCGCGGCGCGATGACCTGCATCTCCTCGTTATAAAGCTTGGTGACATAGGTGAACTGCTTCTTGATGTCCTTGGCAAAGCCCTTGCGCTCGAGATAGTCGAGCGTGTCGGCGCGGACGATGCCGAGGTCGACGCCCTGCAGGAACAGGATGTCGGCGACGCTCTGCACCGAGCCACGGCCCACGACCGGGAGCACGCGCAGCTTGTTGCCGTCGTCGAGCACCGAGGCGAGGTCGGCGCCAACCTGCACATAGGTGCCGCCGATGGTGCCCGTGATCAGCGTCACCGTGTTGGCGTTCAGCGCCTGCTTGGTGGCCGCCGAGCCGAACTGGAAGATGGCCTTGAGACTGTCGCTGACCTTTGCCGGATCATACTCGGTTTCGTCGGCGCGGGCCGAAAGGCCGCACGCCATCACAATGGCAACGAGTGCCAGTCCAAATAAACGTCGCATGTTGTCCCCTGACCAGTATGAAGTTTTAGTTCGGTAGTTGCGCCAGCCGGCGTTGCGCGTCGGCCGAACCGAGCAGCGCGGCCTTCTGGTACCAGGCGCGGGCCTTTGCGGGCTCGGGAACGATGTTGCGCACATCGGAGGTGCCGAGCACGTCGGGATCGTAGGTCTGCGCCAGCATCAGCGCGGCGTCGACTTCCTGGGCGTCGGCGGCACGCTCGAGCAGCAGCCGGGCGGACATCAGATCGCCGGTTGCTAGAAAACCCTTGGCGCGCTGCATCAGGCTCGCAAGCTCGTCAGGATCCATGCGCCGGACAGCCGGCGGAGCAACGGGCGCGGGTGCAGCCGGTGGCGACAGGGCCGCCATCGGAGGCGCTGCGACAGGAGCTGGAGCCGCGACCGCCGGAGGCGGCGGCGCAGCCGGTGCACGGTTCAGCGCGGCCTGATACGCCGAGGAAATCTCTTCACGCGACGGCAGCATCGCGACCTGCTGCGGCGGCCGTTGCGCGCCCGGCACCTGGTTGGCCGACATCCGCGAAGGATCCTTCAACTGGATGTCGCGCTGTGTCAGTTGCGTCGGAGCATCGGGCTGCGCCGCGGCGGATGGAACGGGGAGCATGGTCGAGATCGACGCCTTCGCGCTGATCAGCAAATCACGCGTCGCATCCGAGGAGAACCAGGCGCAAACCACCGCGACCGCGGAGGCCGCAACCGTCGCCATCAGAATCTTGGTCGAGATCGAGAACCGGCGCGGCTCGCGTATGTCGTATTCGAAGTCCGCCGGATCGGGTTCGCCGTCGGGATCGCTGAGAAAAAGCGGGACGGAATCGTTCGACTGATACTCCGTCTGGGCGCTCCTTCCGAAAGCATAAGGCCTGGGTCGAAGGCCGGTGTTGTCCTCTTCAAGACCGTCGATGTCGGGCTCGTAGGACCGATAGCGTTTCGGTTGATCCACCATGGTGAAGTTCCCCACTACTGTGACGCAACGATCGGGGCTTCCCAGGCGCCGTTTTTTTCTTGACTGTGTTCGCCATGAGGACCCCGCTACTGATGGTCCCTAAATCGCCGCCGGAATCAGCCTAAAACGCGGCTTTCACCGGCACGATTTGGGAGATATTTTGATTTCTTTGCGGCAAAGGGCGATAACGCACAGCATGACCATGGTTAACGCGCGCTTGATTTTGCCCGTGAAGGTCTGCGCGGGCATTGAAGTTGTGCTGACAAATCAAGGGTTTCTGCAATATGTCTCGACCGGATAGGGTCGTCGCATCCTGAGGTGGCCGCGGCCGCTCTCGTCGTTAACCAAGAATTTACGACTTTGTAGATTTGGCGGTCACGGATGCAGGATCACCTTGCCCATTGCCTGGCGTCCGGCAAGCACTTTCAGGGCGTCGGCCGTCTGCGCCAGCGGGAAGGTACGGTCGACATGGGAAGAGATTTTTCCTTCCGCCGTCCACTTCACCAGCTTCTCCAGATTGGCGCGGTTCTTCTGCGGGTTGAGCCGCGCCCAGTGGCCCCAGAACACGCCGCGAATATCGCAGCCCTTGAGCAGTGCGAGGTTGAGCGGCATCTTCGGGATTTCGCCGGCGGCAAAACCGATCACGAGGAAGCGGCCTTCCCACCCGGTCGAGCGCAGCGCCGCTTCGGCGTAGCTGCCTCCAACCGGATCGAACACGATGTCGGCGCCCTTGCCGCCGGTGAGCTTGCGCAGGCCTTCTTTCAAATCTTCCTTGGCGTAGTTGAGCGTCAGCTCGGCGCCATGCTGCCTGGCGAATTCGAGCTTCTCGTCGGACGACGCGCAGGCGATCACCTTCAAGCCCATCAGCTTGCCGAGCTCGCAAGCCGCGAGCCCGGTACCACCTGCTGCGCCGAGCACCGCGAGCGTCTCGCCGGGCTTCGGGCTCGCGCGGTCTTCCAGCGCGTGCAGCGCGGTGCCGTAGATGATGATGATGCCGGCGGCGCGATCGAAATCGAGATTGTCGGGAATCTTCACGATCGAATTGGCCGGCAGCGCGATCTTCTCGCGCGCGCCGTTATGGCCGCAGGACGCGACCACGCGGTCGCCGACCTTCAACTCGGCAACGTCGGCGCCGACGCTCTCGACCACACCCGCGATTTCAGCGGCCGGCGAGAACGGGAAGGGCGGCTTGATCTGGTACTTGCCCTGGATCATCAGGATATCGAAGAAATTCAGCGCCGCCGCCTTGATCGCGATCACGGCCTCGCCGGGGCCGGCCATCGGATCAGGCACATCAGCCAGTACGAGATCGTCGGGTTGGCAGTATTGCGAGCAGAGAATGGCTTTCATGGAAACACCTGGCTTTCTGGCGGGCAAGGAAGGCTCAATACTCCATGCCGGATTTGAAGCGCCTCGACAATACGGCGCGAGACATTGGGAGGAAGTCAAGCGATGTTCGAAAAGGGTCTGCTGAAGGGGAAACGCATTCTGGTCACCGGTGGTGGCTCCGGGCTGGGCGCCGCGATGGGACGGCGCTTTCTCGAACTCGGCGCGGAGCTCATTATCTGCGGCCGCAGGCTCGAACTTTTGGAAGCGACCGCGGCCGCGATGCGCGAAAAGCCCGGCGGCAAGATCAGTACTGTCAGATGCGATATCCGCGATGGCGCCGCGGTCGACGCCATGATGGATGCGGTATTTGGCGAAGCGCCGATCGATGTGCTTGTCAACAATGCCGCCGCGACCTTCATCGCGAAGACCGAGCATCTGTCATTTCGCGCGGCGGATGCGATCCTCGCGCCGACCCTTCACGGCACGATGTATTGCACGCTCGCCGCGGGCAAGCGCTGGATCGAAGGCGGGCACAAGGGCGTCGTGCTCTCCATTCTCTCGACATCCACCATCACAGGCCGCGCCTTCACCGTGCCCTCGGCGATGGCGAAGACGGCGGTGCTGGCGATGACCAAGAGCCTCGCCGTCGAATGGGGACCGAAGGGCCTTCGCATGGTGGCAATCGCGCCAGGTGCGTTTCCGACTCCGGGCGCGACGGGACAGCTCCGCCCCGA
This sequence comes from Bradyrhizobium sp., assembly GCA_035568535.1. Lineage (GTDB taxonomy): Bacteria > Pseudomonadota > Alphaproteobacteria > Rhizobiales > Xanthobacteraceae > Bradyrhizobium. The sequence goes on along the minus strand of DATMNV010000183.1, from coordinate 1,921 downwards.
AGGCCGCGATTCGAACTGGGCCTCGCGCAATCCGCTCGGCCGTGCCGGCGAGCATGGCGAACTTGCGAACCTCGCGAGCTTTCTGATTTCGGATGAGGCCGGCTACATCAATGGCGAGATGGTGGTCCAGGATGGCGGCGCGCATCTGCGTTCGTCCGGCGCCGAGGATTTGCTGCAATGGACCGACGCGCAGTGGGAACAGCAGCGCGCGGCGCGCACCAAGGGCTGAGCCGCGATCGAGCGCTAGCCGCTTCCCAAGCAGCCGTTTCCCGGCTATGGCTGCGGCTGCGCGGCGACTCAGTCTTCGACTCACTCCGGGCCATCTTCCAGTCACAATGATGAGGGAACCAGACCGCATCATGTTCTTTCGGCGGCTGTTGACCACCACAGTGATGATGAATGCGCTGGTGTGCGGAGCGGCAAGCTTCGCGCAAACGCAGGCGCCGGCGCCCAAGGCCACCAAAAACGAGGCCGCGAAGAGCACGGCGACCGCCACCAAGAGCGCCGCGGCCAAGCCGGAACCCGCCAAGCCGCCGCCTTCGATGACAGGCGGTACCGAACCGACCCTGATCGGCCAGTTCGGCCCCTGGGGCGCCTATAGCGCGACGCCCAACGGCAAGCGCGTCTGCTTCGCGCTGGCAAAGCCCACCACGTCGAAAACCAATCCGCCGAACCGCCCGCGCGATCCGGCCTATGCCTTCGTCTCGACGCGCCCGGCGGAGAAGGTTTCCAACGAAGTCTCGATCATGATCGGCTACGCCCTGAAGCCGGGATCGGAATCGACGCTGGAGGTCGGCGGCGCGTCGTACGCGATGTACACCCAGGGCGACGGCCTCTGGATCAAGAACGCCGCCGAAGAAGACCAGATGGTTCAGGCCATGCGCCGCTCGGCGGACGTTGTCGTCAAGGGAGTCTCGGCCAAGGGCACGGAGACGACCGATACCTTCTCCATGAAAGGCCTGAGCCAGGCGCTCGACCGTATCGCGCAGGACTGCAAGCGCTAATCGCTTTTCACGCCAGAATTGCATTGTTTGCGGGCTCTGGAAGGCCTATTTGATGGCTTTCTACCCTCATGGTGAGGAGGCGCCATGCACCCGAGCAGGCCGAGCTATGGCGAGGCCGTCGCGAATGGTGCAAACTAAGGCGCCGTTCCGGACGATGCTTCGCATCGCCGGGAGAACCATGAGGCCCGGGCTTCATCCTTCGAGACGCGGCGAAGACGCCGCTGCTCAGGATGAGGTGAGACCTTTCAAGCGCAAAGAGACGAATGACCGTAGCTTCGATCGAGACCGGTTCCGCAGCCGGACTGCTCCTGGAGAAGACCCCGCTCGAATCCTATGTGCCGCCGGCCAGGCCGTCGCTGATCGGACTGTCGCGCGCGGAGCTCGCCGAACGGCTGGGCGAGATCGGTGTTCAGCCTTCGCAGCGCAAGATGCGGGTGCAGCAGCTCTGGCACTGGATCTATTTTCGCGGCGCGAAGAATTTTGACGAGATGACGAGCGTGTCGAAGGACATGCGCGCGGAGCTCGCGGAGCACTTCACCGTCGACCGGCCGGAAGTCGTGGCCGAGCAGGTTTCCAACGACGGCACCCGCAAATGGCTGCTGCGGCTGCCGAGCGGCGACAAGGTCGAGCGGCCGCACGAGGTCGAGTGCGTTTATATTCCTGAGACCGATCGCGGCACGCTCTGCGTTTCCTCGCAGGTCGGCTGCACCCTGAACTGCTCGTTCTGCCATACCGGCACGCAACGGCTGGTGCGCAATCTCACCGCGGGGGAGATCGCAGGCCAGGTGAGGGTGGCGCGCGACCGTCTGAATGATTGGGCTGATCGCGAGAACGGCACGCGTCTTGTCACCAACGTCGTGATGATGGGCATGGGCGAGCCGCTTTACAATTTCGAGGCGGTGCGCGATGCGCTCTTG
>DATMNV010000182.1:0-44247 GCA_035568535.1 Bradyrhizobium sp. | reverse complement strand
CCAGGTGTCGGGAAATGTCGTCGAGCCGACCTCGTCGAACCACGATTTTCGGTAGGCGATCATGGCGCCGACGATGGTCCACGGCATCGCGATCGCCTTCTGGCCGTCCGTGGTGTTCGATTTGCACAGATCGTAATAGCCGCCTTCGGCCTTGCTCACGCTGGTTGCGAGCTCGGACATGTCGATGACGCTCTCCGAATAGATCTGCGGATGGTTGTTGAAGAGCATGATGATGTCGGGACCCGAGCCCGACTGGATCGCCGAGGTGATGCGTGGCTGCAGGTCGTTGCCATTCACGGTCTCAAGATTGATCTTGATTCCCAGCGCCTTCTCGGCGGCAGGTATCAGCTCCTTGCGCAGCAGCTGGTCGGAAGCCGGCACGAAGTCGTTCCAGCGCAGCCAGTGCACTGTCGTGCCCTGGGCAAAGGCCGGCGCGCGGCCGGTGGCCAGGATGCCAGCCATGCCGCCTACGAGCGCGGTACCGCCCTTGAGGACGTTACGTCGGGTTACCGTCGTCATGCATTCCTCCCTTGGTGATGGTGATGCCCTGTGGCCGGTCTGACGCCGGCTTGAAGTGACCTTTCAGACGATCGCGCCTCCGTGGTTCAAAGCATGCGCACGCCTCCGCGCGCGCAACACGTCGCCTCGACGATCATTTATTGGTGTCGCCACACTTCCAGCGTTGGTGGCGGTTGCGGCGCGAGCCAGGGTAAATCCTTGGCAGGGCAGGCTCTGCAGCCGGCGCATGATCCATACGGCCATATCGGCACCCTCCCGCGCAGCAGTGGTGTTGCCGTCGCCGAGCGAGTTTTCCTCGTCTTGTATAAAGCTTGGTACCCTGATGCTGGCGCGACGCCATTGTCGCCGGTCGCAGCGGGAAATCAAGTGCTCCTTTTGACGCCGGCCTCTGTCTCGCTTCATGGACTGGCCGCCGTCTCCATGGGGACCGGGCCGGTTACATACGACGTTTCATCTGCGACGAGCCACGGAATCGAGCAGTCGACTTTCTGCTGATGTTGAACCGGGCCACTAGCCGATCTTGTTCAGCCCCTTTTTGAAGCGTGGGCCGTTGCGCTGGTAGGATTGTGCAGGGCGCGCCAGCTTCTCGGCCTGCTCGGCATCGAGGGTGCGGATCACCCGCGCGGGCGCGCCGATGATCAGCGAGTTTTCCGGAAACTCCTTGCCCTCGGTGATCACGGCGCCGGCGCCGACGACGCTGCCGCGGCGGACGACGGCGCCGTTCATCACGATCGCGCCCATGCCGATCAGCCCGCCGTCCTCGACAGTGCAGCCGTGCAGGATGACGTTGTGGCCGATCGTGACGTTCTTGCCGAGCACCAGCGGAAAGCCGGGATCGGTGTGGCAGGTGCAGTTGTCCTGCACGTTGGAGCCTTCGCCGATCTCGATCCACTCATTGTCGCCGCGCAAGACCGCGCCGAACCAGACGCTCGCATTGGCCTTGAGGCGCACCTTGCCGATGACGGTTGCGGTGTCGGCGATGAAATAGTTGCCGTCAGCGGGAAGATCGGGCCCCTGCCCGTCCAGTTCGTAGATCGCCATCAAGGTCTCCTTTGCGAAGGAGACCTTGGCACAGCCAAAAAGCTTAGGCCAGTAGCCCGGCGGCGCGCAGCGTCATCACGAAGAACGTGCCGGACATCAGGCTCCAGAAGCCCGCGATCACGGTCGCCATCATCACGAATTCGAAGCGGCGGCGCTCGATCTGGATACCGCGCAGGGTGTTGCGCATGATGATGAAGGGCGCGGCGAACACCAGGAACGGCACCGCGGCGAAGCGCTGCGGCGTCACGCCTTCCTGCAGCAGCCCGAAGCCCGCGGGGCGCTCGGCAAGGGCCTGGTAGCCGCTGGCGAGCGCGCCTGCGAACGCAAAACCGATGAGCAGGGAAAACAGCGAATTCAACGATTCCGGCGACATCGGTACTCCCCCGCAACTCAACCAACCGCGCGCCCTCACTTTGGCAAAATCGGGGGCCCGCCGCCACATCATCCTTAAGGAAAGGTTAATCGGCAAGGGCCCCGCGTGCGGCGTGCGCATGGCTTGCGACCTCGCTCCCTGCGGGAAACGCTTAAGGGAACCTGGCAGCGCGTGGCATATTGCCTGCGATGATTCGCCCTCTCTTCCAGATATCCCGCTCAATGACGGGGTTTTCGCTTCCAAGCCTTGGCAGGAGCGACTGGCTGCGCGCCGGCCATATGCTGCCAGTCGCGCTGGCGGTCGCAGTAACCCTCGGCGCCGTCACGCTGGTGGCCTATTTACTATGGCCGACCTGGGCCACCGTCGGCTCCGACGGCCCGGGACGGCTGCCGGTCAGCGTCGGCGGCACGCTGTTCAACGTTCCGGTCTCGGCGATCCGCATGAAGATCCAGCGTCACTCCGGGCCGCAGGAGCGCGTCGACCTCAATTTCAGCTATCCCTCGCTGCAGCCGCCGGAAGCGCAGAAGCATGTCGGCGCGGACGATGTGGTCGAGGAGATGACGCAGCCGATCGACCGCATCTTCCTCTCGATCTCCGCGCATCACGACTCGCTGGCGCCCGAGGCCCGCGTGCGCTCGATCTATCCGCGCTATCTCGAGCCGGCCTCGACCCCCGGGCCGGACGGGCTCGCCATGCGCGCCTTCCGCGCCGAGACGCCCTATGGCGGCGAGGATCTGTATTTGGCCAATACGCCGGTTCTCACCGCGCGCTGCACGCGCGATGCGTCGACACCCGGCATGTGCCTGAGCGAGCGCCGCATCGACGGCGCCGATCTTACTTTCCGATTTCCACGGAATTGGCTCGCGCAATGGCAGGATGTCGCCGGCGCAATGGACCGGCTGGCGCTGCAGTTACACGGAACAAAGTAATTCGCTCGTCGCCCGGAGAGCCAACGGGTCCGCGCAAAGCGCGGCCTGATAACTCCGCGATATCCGGGACTGCGCGCAGCACCCCGCATGTCGCTGCGCTCATGCGGGCTACGCGAGTTGGACGCGCGCGAGCGCCCTACTCGACCAGATCGTCCTCGAGGATCGCCATCTGGAACTGGAACGAGCGGTCGTCGTCCTCGTCATCGACAAAGAGCACCCCGATGAACTCCTCGCCGATATAGACCTCGGCGGAGTCGTCCTTCTTCGGCCGCGGCACCACGCGGATCTTGGGATTGCCGAACACGCGCTTGAGATAGGCGTCGAGCTTTCTGACTTCTTGAACGTCCACGGCGGTCTCCAATGCGCTCTTTCCAGTTCGGGCAGGTTTTAGGACGAGACGGCGCGCACCGCTAGTGCTTCGTCCCACACTTTATAACCCCTTAAATTGCCGCGACCGGCAGCGGCGAAGCGCGCGCAAATGCATGATTTCAATGCGGTTTTGAAATCAGGCCACGGCCCTAATGGCGCGGGAACCGCTCCCGGAGGTCACCCAGCAATTGCACGTGACGTTGAGGCTTAGAGCCCGATCGCCGAAATCATCTGGTCCATGGTGCGCGACGGCTCGGCGCAGCCGGCTTCGCCAACGATCTTCGCCGGCACGCCGGCGACGGTCACATTATGCGGCACCGGCTTCACCACCACGGAGCCCGCGGCAATACGCGCGCAATGGCCGACCTCGATATTGCCGAGGATCTTGGCACCGGCGCCGATCAGGACGCCATGGCGGATCTTCGGATGACGATCCTCGTTTTCCTTGCCGGTGCCGCCGAGCGTCACGCCGTGGAGGATGGAGACGTCGTCGTCGATCACGGCGGTTTCGCCGCAGACGAAGCCAGTGGCATGGTCGAGGAAGATGCCGCGGCCGATTTTCGCGTTCGGATTGATGTCGGTCTGGAACACCGCGGACGAACGGCTCTGCAGGTAGTAGGCAAAGTCCTTGCGGCCCTTCAGGTAGAGCCAGTGCGCTAGACGATGGGTCTGCAGCGCGTGAAAGCCCTTGAAGTAGAGCAAGGGATCGATGAAGCGCGAGGTCGCGGGATCGCGGTCGTACACGGCCACCAGATCGGCGCGGAAGATGTTGCCGAGATCGGGCTGGTCGCGCAGCGCCTCGTCATAGGTCTGGCGGATCAGGTCGCCGGACATCGCGGAGTGATCGAGCCGGTCGGCGAGACGGTGGATCACCGAATCTTCCAGGCGGTCGTGATGCAGCACCGTCGAATAGATGAAGGTCGCAAGCTCGGGCTCGCGATGCACGATGTCTTCCGCCTCGGTGCGGATGCGCTCCCAGATCGGATCGAGTGCGGCGACTTTGCCCTGCGGATTGATCTGATGCATCGCCATGGGTCGCTCCCGCATGATTGCCCGGCCACTCTATAACATGGCCAAAATACAGAGTCCTAACGGCCCCCCTGTCGAAGGTGGAAGGGCCCGGAACCGAGACGTGGGAAAGAATTGCTGGAAATCAAGCGTTTCTCGGGCATCCATGAGCGCATTTCATGGATTGGGTGAAAGAAAATCATTCTACGGCGCGAGCCTTGGTTAGCCCTGGGTTAGCGCAAATCTGCTCGTCTCACTTCCGCCGTGAGAGGAAGTCCTCAACACCGGTCTTGTAGACCTTGTCGCCGACCGCGCGCATGTGGTCGCGGCCCGGAATATCAAGCACTTCCGAACCCGGAATGATTTGACCGAGTTCGTGCGCGGAGCCCGCGACCTCGTCGGAGGTGCCGACCGCGATCAGCACTGGAACCGAAATGCCCTCCGCTTCCTCTTTTGTCATCAGCCCGCGCGAGCCGCGCAGGCACGCGGCGAGCGCGAGGCGATCGGAGCGGGTCTGGTCGGCAAAGGCGCGGAACGTTCGACCCGTGGGATCGGTGACGTCCTCCAGCGACGGCGCTTCCAGCGCCAGCGCGACATTCTCGCCGGGACCGCCGCCCTCGATCATGGCAATGCCGATGCCGCCAAGGATCGCCGAGCGCAAACGCTCGGGCGCATTCGACCCCAGCCACGCGGTCATGCGTCCGCCCAGCGAATAGCCCATCACGTCGGCGCGCGCGATCTCGAGATGATCCATGAGCGCGACGACGTCGCCGGCCATGATCGGAATGGAATATTGCGAAGGCTCGTAGAGCTTTGAGGAATCGCCATGGCCGCGATTGTCGAGCGCGACGACGCGGCGGCCGCTTTTCTTCAGTTCCGAGACCCAGGTCGGATAGACCCAGTTGACGTTCTTGGTCGAGGCGAAGCCGTGCACCAGCACGATCGGATCGCCCTCGCCTTCGTCGAGATATGCAATTTCGACATCGCCGTGATTGAAGCTCGGCATTGGCATTTCCGTACCTGGTTTCAGTACTTTTGGTTTTCCGTACTTTTCAGTACTTGGGGAGAAGATCGGTGGTCGAAGGCTTACGCTAGCCTTACGCGGCGGCCGTCGCCACGGCCGCCTGAGCCGTTTCAGCAACCCTGGCAGCCTCCTTGGCAACTTCCTTGGCCGCCGCCATCTGCCTGCGCAGCCGCCGTGCCTTCTTGTGGTCGAGCCAAGCCTGGGTCGCCCGCTCGGTGGTGGACTTGATCGAGCACAGGACGCCGAACACCGCAAACAGCGCGCCGAACAGCCAGAGCGAAAGATCGAACATGCCGGTCGCAAGCAGTAACGCACCGCGGCCGAGAATCTTCAGGATCGCGCGGGTCTGGTTGCCCTTGGCCCCGGCCAGCCTGGCAGCGCGGGCAACGTCCTTCGGACCTTCGGCGATCTTCAGCGTATCGAGCGCGCCGCGCGTGCCCGACTTCTCCGTGATCCGCCCAACATCCTTGGCAAGGCGCACCAGGCCGCCGGCCTTCTCCGCCCGGAATGCCGCCGAGATCGCACTCACGCTGTCGCCCGGCCGCAGCACCGAGCTCGAGGCGACCGCCTGTTCCAGCGCGGGCGCATCGACAACCTCGCGCGCCGAGCGGCCAGCCCATGCGGCGAGCCCTTCGCCGAGGCGGCCGACCTTGCGCGCATCCTTCACCAGCGAGAGACCGGCACGCACCGGCAAAGCACCGCCGACCGAGAAATAGGTCGCAGCCGTCACCGCAAGGCCTGCGGTCGCCAGCCCCAGCACCAGCCGATCGGTCTCCTCTCCCATCGCCAGATGCTTGCTCTCGCGCACGACATCCCTGACATCGCCGATCACGAAGAGATCGCCCGTCACCGTGCCCGAGAGGCTTGCGACGTCATCCGAATTGCCGGTGACAAGCCCGGTCGCAAAACGTTTGGCGAAATGCGAGGTCGAATTTTCCTCCGTAACGGCGTCGGCAACCTTGCGCGCCAGCTCGTCCGTGACAGGAATATTCTTCGCGCGCGCCAGCTCGACAAAACTGTTGGCTAGATCGGCATCGCCTTTGGCGAGCGCCTGCTCGATATTTTCGGCGACTATCTTCTGGTTATTTCGTAGAGCAGAATTGAGCTGCGCGTCCGCAAGCGCGGCCGGATCATCCTGGGCGGCAAGCAACTGACCCGCCTCGCGCGCATGCGGCCACAATGCCGCGCACACCGCGCAGCTCACTGCCATTGCCGCAAGCGCCAAACTGATCCGCCGCCGTTTCATCCGGAAACCCTGGGTTTTCCTGCTCGTCGTGAGACTTTCCCGCTCGCCCAGAGATAGTATGCCGGATTTAAGACACAACGTCCCCGACGAAAGAAGGGCTTCTCTCCGACGACAAGATTGTGTCGAATTTGCATGAGCAAATAGGCGGCCCCGGCTATAGGAATCAGCTCATACCGTCGGTATGGTGCGCGGCATTTCGACCGCCCTGTCGCGTCGATTGCGCCCGCTTTTATTGCCACCAAGGTGAAAGACGATGGCCGATAATGTCGTTCCGCACTTCCACAACGATGCCGGAGTTCCCGTCATCGAGATCGGCTCGCAGGAATTCATGTGCGTCGGCGCCAACCCGCCGTTCGACCATCCCCATGTATTTCTCGACCTCGGCAACGACGACGAGATCATCTGCCCCTATTGCTCGACGCTGTATCGCTTCGCCGCCGACCTCGCCGCGGGCGAGGCGCGCCCGCCGGAATGCGTGCTGAAGGACGTCGCCTGATCTTGCGCTGAAGCGCAATGATTTTAAGATGAATCTTCATCGCGCTTTTGGTTATTGTCGGCGCATGATCTCCGCGCAAACGCGTTCGGCGTTTGTCGCGAGGGGAAACCACCGCACACTTTTCCGGATCATGCGCTAGTGGCCGCGTCACGCACCATCTTCATCGCAGGTGCCGGGATCGGGGGACTGACGGCATCGCTTGCGCTGGCCGCGCGCGGCTTTCGCGTGGTGGTGCTGGAGAAGGCCGAGCGGCTGGAAGAGGCCGGCGCGGGCCTGCAGCTTTCCCCCAATGCCAGTCACGTGCTTGCCGGCTTCGGCCTGAAGGAGCGGCTCGGCTCGCGCGCGGTCGTGCCCGAGGCGATCAGCATCATGAGCGCGCGCGCGGGCGGCGAGATCATCCGCCTGCCGCTCGGCGAAGCCGCAAGCTCGGCTGCCGGCGCGCCCTATTGGGTGATGCATCGCGCCGACCTGCAGGCGGCGCTGGCTGCCGCCGTCAACGATCATCCCGACATTGAGCTGAGACTCGGTTCCCAGTTCGACGACGTGACCTCGCATGCCAAGGGCCTGACCGTGGTCTCGCGCAGCGGCAACATGCGCCAGCAGGATCTGGCGCTCGCCCTGATTGGCGCCGACGGCATCTGGTCCAGCGTGCGGCATCATTTGTTCCCGGATGTCGCCCCGCAATTCTCCGGCCTGATCGCCTGGCGCGGCACACTCGATGCCACGCAATTGCCGCGTGAATATACCGCGCGGCGGGTGCAGCTCTGGATGGGACCGGGCGCGCATCTCGTCGCCTACCCGATCTCGGGCGCACGGCAGATCAATGTGGTGGCGATCGTGCCGGGCACCTGGAACCGGCCGGGCTGGAGCGCGCCGGGCGATGGCATGGAATTGCGAAACGCGTTCGATGCGTCGCGCTGGCCGGCGACTGCGCGGATGATGCTCGGCGCAGTCGATGGCTGGCGCAAATGGGCCCTGTTCACCGTGCCGGAAGGCGGCGAATGGGTGAGCGGCACGATCGCGCTGCTCGGCGACGCCGCGCACGCGATGCTGCCCTTTGCCGCCCAGGGCGCCGGCATGGCGATCGAGGATGCGGCGGTGCTGGCGAAGGTGATGAGCGAGGTGCAGCCGGAAACCGCCGCGCAGGTCACCGCCGCGCTGAAACGCTATGCGCGGCTGCGCCGCTCGCGCCTGGCGCGGGTACAACGCACCGCGCGCAAGCAGGGAGGCATCTACCATATGGCAGGTGCCCTGGCGCTGGCGCGCGATCTCGCCATCAAGGCCTTGGGCCCGCGCCGGATGCTGGCGCAGCAGGATTGGATCTACCGCTGGCGGGTGTGAGAGGTGCGCCTCAGTATACCGCGCTGCCGGCGCGCGAGGGTGGCGCCGGCTTGATGTCGGGGCGTGTCGGCCGGGTCTGCACGGCCGCGGCGCCGGGCGGCGTCTCGCGGCATCTGTTGTTGCGCCAGGCCTCATCGGCAAACCGCATCTGGCCGCGCACCGAGACATAGTCGTTGCGATACGCGAGCTCAGACACGACGGAGCCTGCGACGCCGGTCTCGGCCTTTGCCATCAGCCCCTGCAACTCCGCCGCCTTGACGCCCAGCGTCTTGCGCTCGGTCTCGAGCTGCTTGCAGTCGTAGAGCTCGTATTTCGCCGGATCGGCGAAGGCCTGGGTCATCACGCCGTCGCTCATCTCGGCGCAACCCGACAGCACAGCGGCCAGCGCCAGCAGCGCGGCTGCCATGGCTGCGCGCGGCAAAGCTCTCACGACGGATACGGTTGCGATCATAAAGCGTTGCTAGTCCCACAAGATTGAGATTGGCTAAAGCAGGCGCTCTTGTCCGGATTGAGGCTTTGCCGGGCGGGCGTCGGTTTTTGTGCCAGCCCCGGCGTCGACCGATGGAATACAGATTCATCCTCGCTCCCGGAAACCGAGCTAATTATTTGATTTTACGAGAATTATTTCCGCCCTCACGCAAGGCGCTTGAAATGCCCGCGCGCGCCCCGGCTGACGGCCACGGGGGCGCTCACCCGTTGGAGATCATGTGGCCAAAGCGCGCTGGCTCGATTCCTGTCTTCGATCTGCAATTTCTCGACACCGGTGGCCTGCGACGAAAGTCTCCTCGCTGAGGCCCGCCACAACATTGAGGATGTCGTACTCCACCGCCTCCTCCAGGTGTTTCCAGATCTCGCCTTCGGCAACACCCGCCCTCCGCAATATCTGATCCACCGATCGCGTGCCGTTGACTTGTCGAAGAAACTTCACCCAGGATTCGAGGTGCGGCTCGATGGTAAATTCGAGATCATTGTTCCTCAGGATGTAATATTCCTCTGCATCGACGAGCCGGCGATCACCGGCTTCGCTCTTGACCACGCGGACACCGTCCGCAAAGCGCAGCACGCTGTTGCGGTCGAGCGTTGGGAGCCGCTGGATCAGCGAAACGCCGAGGTGCTCTCCGAGAGAGCCCCACTCGTCAATGACCACCTCTCTCACCGGCAGCGCAATCGAGTCAGCGGGTTCCGGCTCGGCTTTCGCCATCGCCGCCAGCAGGCTCATGTTGACCAGATCAAGCACGACGTCGACATTCGTGTATTCCGGATCCTCGGGTAGCCGCCGAAACAGATGCCAGAGGGCGTCCGTGTTGATGACGCCGGCGAGATGCGCCCCCTCTTCGAGGGCCTCTTCGACCAAAGCGTTCCTCTCCGCACAAAGCAGGTTGTACAGAAGGCGCCGCGTATATCTGAGGTCTTCGCCGAAGAAAAATGGCGTCTTCGGACGCTGACTGAAATGATCGCCCACAATGCCTTGCATTGCTTCCCGCAGAATCGTCTTGTCCCAAAAAAGATCACGGTGCAATTCGACCGGCACCTCATAGGTGAGTTCAACGATGCGGTGGTCCAGGAATGGAACGCGCGCCTCGATGCCATGGGCCGCGGACGTTCGGTCCTCGTGCCACAACTGATACATTTGGAGCAGGCGCCGATACATGTCGCGGTATCCGTGCCATGCGGTCTCGTAACGGGGCACCTGGGCCAATTCGGCAAGAAAATCCCCGGAGATGAGCGAGTTTTCGCCGGCTCTCACTTGGGCGTAAGTGTTCCAGGCGCCGCTTTTCTGCAGCAGGGAAGCCCGCTCCTGGTTTCCAAGAATCTGCTCGAAAGTACGCCACGAAGGATGCTCCTCCGAGTTGAAAACAGCCTTGCTGTAGCCTCCATTGAATTCGTCGCTGCCGCTGCCTAACAGCATTACTTTTAATCCGGGAACTCGCTCCCGGGCGCTGGCGTGCAGCAGATATTTGTAAAACTGCTCAGCACCGGCCATCGGCATTTCCACCGACCACAGGATGGTCCGCCACAGCGACGGGCTGACGTCGGAGTCTCGCCAGTCGTAGAGCATCATGTGGTTCGGCAGGCCGAATGATTTGCTGGCTGCGTGCGCAAAGGACGCGTCGCCATTGGTGAGCGTGCTCTGAGACAACACGGAAAAGCTGTGAAGCGCGCGATGCCTGGAGGCGAAATAAGCAACAGCAACGGAATCAATTCCACCGCTCAGGAACACCCCGCATTCCACATCAGCCATGAGTTGAAGCTGCACCGAATCCGCAAGCAAGTCGCGATAGCGACGGATGTATTGCTCCCTGCCGGTATCCGCATCCCCTCTCCGGACCGCCGCCGCGGCGTCCCAATAGACCTGCTCCCGAACCGCGCCCGTCATCAGATCGATCTCGAGGAACCGGCCGGCGGGAAGATGGTGTATGCCCTGGAAGAAGGCGGTGAGTTGGTGCGTCGGATGCGGATAGTGCATCCGGTCTCGAAAGGTCAGCGCGGCCGCCCAGTCGAATTTCTTCGCGACGCCGGGATGGGCAAGCACCGCCTTGACTTCAGAACCGAAAACGAGGACTTCGCTGTCCTTGTAATAGAACAGTGGCTTCACGCCGAGGCGATCACGGCAAAGATACAACTTGTTCCTTGTCTTATCGAGCAGCGCAAAGGCAAACATGCCGTTCAAGTGATCGAGGAGCTTCATTCCCATCTGCTCGTAAAGATGGACAATGATCTCGCAGTCGGATCCGGTCTCGAAGCGATGGCCGTTGGCGAAACGAGACCTGACATCTCGATGGTTGTAGATCTCGCCGTTGCAGATGAGCACAACTTTACGGTCCCCGTTGTACAGCGGTTGCTGGCCCCCTGCCGGATCCACGATCGAAAGCCGCCTGAACCCGAGCCCGACATTGGCCCAAAAAAAGAGCTGCTCATCGTCAGGCCCGCGATGCGCGATCCGCCGCGTTAGCCTGCGCAAAAGAGGCGCATCCCTCTCGTGGGAGAAATGGGCCCCGTTCAGACCCACGATACCCGCGATACCACACATCGTTCGCACTCCGGCGTTTCGTACCTTGCTCGACTGCGTGCTTGCGAATGCGGCGACTACGAAGTTACAGCCGCATGGATTGCCATAATTCGATAACCTCAGTTACCTTCGACCGCGGCTGCTCCGCGGACGGCAGCGCCACCCTTCGAAAGACGATCGATGATGAAGGCGTAGATCAAAGCCCACTCGCGCACTTCCTCGAAGCGGTCCGATACCCCCTGATGACCTCCGTCGAGACGGACCTTGACCAGGACATCAGGTTTGTTCGTGCTCATCTCACGAAGCCGCGCCGCCCATTTCAGGCCCTCCCAGTAAGGCACGCGAGGGTCGGTGAAGGAGCACAGGATCAGAATGGACGGGTAGTCCTGGTTCTTCACATTGTCGTACGGAGAGTAGGACCTGAGATAGGCATAGTCGGCCGGCTCGGATGGATTGCCCCATTCCTTCCATTCAGAGACGGTGAGAGGCAGCGTCTCGTCAGCCAGCGAGTTGAGGACGTCGACAAATGGACCATCGACAACGACCGCGGCAAATAATTCCGGCCGTTCGTTGATCGCCGCGGCCGCCAGAAGGCCGCCGGCGCTCTCTCCCATGATGGCAAGACGTCCGGGGCTGGTATAGCCCTCGCTCACCAGATATTCGGCACAAGCGATGAAGTCGCCGAAACTGTTGTGTTTGAGGCGGCCCTTTCCCTGTTCGTGCCACCCCTTCCCCAACTCTCCTCCCCCACGCACATGCGCGATGGCATAAACAAAGCCGCGGTCAAGAAGGCTCAAACGCAGGGATGAGAACTCCGCCTCCAGACAATGGCCGTACGCTCCATAACCGTACAGAAGCGCCGGAAGACTGCCGTCCCTGCTTAGCCCTGTTCGGTAGACGAGGGAAAGCGGCACGTACGTGCCGTCCGCCGCCGGAACCAGCACGCGTTCGGATCGATAGGACGCGGGGTCGTACGACCGCACCTCAGATTGCTTGCGGATCTGCAAACGCCTGTCGACCATGTGGTAGTCGTACACGATGTAGGGCATGGTCAGGGAACCGTAGCCGAACCGCAAAATCGCGGTTTCAAACTCCCTGTTGTCCTCCTCGTAAAGCGCATAGACCGGTTCGGGCAGTCCGATCAGATGATCTTGACCGGTGCGGAGATCGACGACCCGCAGATGCGGAAGGCCGTTACAGCGCTCGCTCACGACAAGATGATTTGCGAAGACCCGTATATGGCTGATTTCCACGCTGGCTCGAGCATGCATGAAGACGCTCGTGTTCGACGGTGTCCGGCCGACAACCGGCGCCTTGAGGATCTTCCTCGCCGGCGCGTCCTCGTCGGTGACGACGTAGAAATCCTGGCCATGATGGGTGGCGTATGCTTCCACGCCGCTTCGGCGGGAATGCAGCAAGCTGATTGGTGCGGTCGGATTATCGGCGTCCAGATAGTGAAGTTCGGTGGTATCCCGTGCCCACGATGTCAAAATCAGATAGCGACCGCTTTCAGTCCTGCTCAGCCGCAGGCGGAAAGCCTCGTCCCGCTCCTCCCAGATCAGCTCTTCGGAAATCGATCCTTCGGCAAATCGATGGCGAACAAGCCCAAAGGGTCTGTTGCGGTCGTCCAATCGAACGGAAAAGAAAGTCTCGCTGTCATTGGCCCAGGCGCCGCCCGCGGCCGCATCGCTGACCGGGCCGTAGACGCGTCGATCGCCCGTCAATTCCTTGACGAACAGGGAAAGTCGTTCATCCCCAGCCGTATCGATGCCAAAGAGGCATCTTCGGTGATCCGGGCTGATGCTGAGCAGCGGCAGTACAAAATAGGCTTCATCTCCGGCCAATTCGTTTTCGTCGAGAATGATCTCCTCGGCCGTGTCGGGCGCGAAACCGCGGCGGCAATGAACGACATAAGGTTTGTCCTGTTCGTTCCGACTGTAATACGTGTAGGGACCGTGGCGCACCGGCACCGTGCCGCTGCTCAAATCAACGCGATCGAGGATCTCCTGATACAATTGCCGGCGCAAGTCGCCGAGCTGTGCCAGATTGTGATCCGTGTAGGCGTTTTCACAGTCGATATGCGCGAGCACGCGGGGGCCGTTGCGGTCACGCAGCCAGGCATAAGGATCCTCCGATCGCGGCCTGCTGGGAAAATATCCCGAATCCCCGTTCAAATGCGACACGGTCTCTCTACCAATCGAGAAGGACATGTTCCGATCCGCCGTAAAACGACCCGTGCACCGACCGCGTCATCCAGTTCCGGACGCCGCGGGCGCACATGCATGGGGATTCACATGCTCCCGTCGTACTTTGTCGCCAGGGGAGATCGAGCCGAACCGGACGTCGCTGGCAGCGGCGATCAAGGCAGATCGGCCAGCCACAGTTCTGGTTGCGATGCGAACACACCACCCTGCGATGACGGCCCATCCTGTCGCCTCCCCGCTCCAAGACGATGCGCGTCAGCGAATGACACGAACACGGACAGGTCGACCCGGTCCGAACTGCATGCCGGTTCTCGCGCCGATCACGGATTGCGACGGCTTGGAGATGATGGACGCCGACATCGTCAGTTTACTGTCAGGCGCCGCAAACCTCATGGAGGCGGGTTGCATCGCGCGCGGCACCTGCAACTCGTTGGCCGGCGGCTTGTCTTTTGCCTGATCGGGGTCACCAATAGTTCTCATCGGCCCTTTGCCTACCAGTGGCTTAACCATGGATTATCTCCTTGCCTTCGGCACGGCGTTGCAATCGCGTAGGGTCATTCGTTCACTTGCAGCGGTACTCACCGAGCAACCTGCAAGCGGGTGAGGGTTGTTTGCCGACGGTCTTTCCGGCGATCATCGAGGGGCGAATGCCCGCCACAACGACGGACGACGCCGAAATCCTGCTATACCGCTCCACCGCTGGCGCTTGCTTTGGTCGTTTCATCGATGCTCTCCTCTTCGTAGACGTTCAACGGAATGGCGCATTGGTCAGGACTTCCTTCAAGAACGCGCTTTGAGAGCGCGAACCCACTCCACACTCATCCGAGCCCAGCCACCTGGGCGGCCACCGACGAACTCGGTGTCCAGCCCAGAGAAGCCCGGTGGGAGTGGCCGACTTCGAAACACTACATCGTGCCCATGACGGGAGAGAGGGATGCGAAGAAGGGGGAGATCGTGTCGAAATATCCCGCAGAGGCGCGCACACCGGCTCCAGCCGGGATCGCGGCTGTCCTGGCGGCGTTGCGGTCAACGGCGGGTAGCTGCTTTGGTCGTTTCATCGGTTGTTCCTCCTCGTCTAAATCCACCAATCACCCATTCAGGTGACATTCCTTGAGGCGATATCCCAGGATGAATGAGCGCGAGCTCAGAAAGAACCGAGACGGGCTGAAAACAGCCCATCCCGCTTCAAACTAGAGAGCGGTCAACGCAATGGGACCTGCGATCTTGGCCACGGTGCCAAGCACATCCCAGAAACCAGAGGGACCTACCCTGGCTCCGGCGGGCACAGCGGCGCACTTCATCGAATTCCGGTCAACCGCAGGCAATTGCTTCGGTCGTTTCATGTGTTCTCTCCTCTCTATTGACGGATATCAGATCGCTGCAACATGGCGCCACCGCGCCAAATAATTGAGCCCGCCGAGGAAGAAAGGCAGGCTGCCGGTTGAGGCAGCCCGCCTTCCCCCGGGACTAGAGCGCACCCAAAACGCTTTGTGCGACTGGAATGAGTGAGCCCCAGTCGAACGAGGCACTCACGCCCTTAGCTCCAGCCGGCACTGCCGCCGACTTGATGGAGTTGCGGTCAACTGCAGGAAGTTGTTTCGGCCGTTTCATCTCAAGCTCCTTCATCACGATGGTTGCATCATAACCTGGCCGGCGGACCGCTCGTAGAACGCCCGCCTGCGGCAGCCAGGCATGCCGTGATCATCAGGCCGAAACCGTCTCGTCTGGGCCCGATGAAACCGCTTTCGCTCGGTACGTCGCAACAACAAAGGCTGCGTCATCCGACTAACTATGCAAACCGTGCCCACTTGCGCACCTTGCCGATTCCGACCGGAGAAATGTCGCTCACGTCCACGGTCAAACGGTATTCAACCAGGGCCTTCTGCAGGCGCTCCACCGGGTCGAAGAACCGCATGACGACATCCCAGCAATCCGACTTCGGCCGACACAGCGGACTCTTCTCGGCAAAGATGCTGTCGAGTTCCAGCTTGGCTTTCAGCGCGTTCTTGAAAGCGTCGTTCGCCTGGAACAGGTTGGTTGTCAGATAGTTGATGGCACGATCGCTCGGGGCCTGTCCC
This sequence comes from Bradyrhizobium sp., assembly GCA_035568535.1. GTDB lineage: Bacteria > Pseudomonadota > Alphaproteobacteria > Rhizobiales > Xanthobacteraceae > Bradyrhizobium. The sequence continues at coordinate 28,609 of DATMNV010000182.1, read as the reverse complement.
AAGTTGCGGACCTCGTAGTAAATCCGTTCGAGGAAGTTCGTCAGACGCTCATAGTCTTCGTCCCATGCGTCCTTGTCGGGTGCATGCTCACGCGGTCCCAAGACGCCTTCAATGAGGAACTTGAGATTCCAGTTGAACAGTGCGCGCAGCGACACGTCGAGAACTGGGACCTGCTGGCCGTTGTAGAGCGTGATGTCGCCGAGGATCCGTCCTGCAACGGAGATTCGTTCGGAACGATTTGGATTGGCGTTGCCGTCCTTATCGTTTTCCGGCCGTGACTGATCGTAGAGGAAGTTCGCGAGTTGCTCGAGGACAGGAACGGCGAAGGTATGCAAGGGCCGCAGCGCGTAGAGTGCCTGCCCTTCCTGGATCAGGGTCCACACCACACTGCCGATATCGGTCGGACCTGGGCCGAACCGACCATCCGGGGCTGGGTGGTTCTGCGTGAATACCCGCCCTTGGTAAAGGTAAGCGGCCATCGCGCGGTTGTCTTCGGGAAGATAGAGCGGGCCGGGCTCCAGGCCGAGGTCCTGACGGAACGCCTGGATGTAGTCGTGATCGTCCGACATCTCGCGAAACCGCTGAACGAAGTAATCGCGGCGCGCGTCGGTAATGAAATCATAACCCAGCTCGCCCGTGACATAGACGAGCTGCGAATTCGAGGAATTGATGAAGTCGGTCGGCATCGGAATGTGGGTTGGCCCCTGGGAAGGCGCCACGCCGCGACCGACCTGCATCGCCGCGACCTGACCCGCGGCTGTGCCGGGGAAACCTGCCATCAGCGCCGTCCGCTGAGCCGGCGTAACACTGGGCTGCATCCCAAATGCGACCTGGATGGGGACACCGCCGTGGTGGACTGGACCGCTTGGCTGTTGAGCCGGACTGACGTCCTGCTGTGCCGGCGCCACGGTTTGCGGCGGCGCGCTTACGGCTTGCTGCTGTGCGTGGCTGCCGCCGCAGCCGCAGGCCTGCGGGCTGATGCCCACGGATTGCCCCGGCGCAGCCATCGATAGGCTTTCCGCAGCCGGCGTCACCATCGGTGGACCCGCAGGTGTTGCGCCGGCGTAAGATGGTCCGTGCTCCATTCCGGTCACCCCCTGGGGATGACTTTGAATCTGTTCGTTCATCATGGAAGTGCCCTCGCTTTGCGTATTTGCGAATGAACGAATGCCGCCCGCATCCGACAGAGGTCTTGCTGTCCGTGCGAACCCGCTGGGCGGAGACCGGATGGCATTCGCTCGGACACCTTCGTGGGGATGCCCCGAAGGGTTCACGGCAGGGTCCGTGAACAACAGTTCGCGGGCCCGTGTGAGGTTGATCCGACCACCCAGCATGCGCTCGCACTGCGATTGCTCTTCGGGCATGCAGGGGATGGCCGATCCAATGATGGCGTCGCGCACGGCCTTGGGGCTCGGCTTTTCACCCCGCAGCTTCTGTTCGCTCAGCAACAGCGCCGCCATGCCCGTGACGATCGGGCAGGCGAAGCTGGTTCCGTTCTTGGCCGCTACGCCATCACCGGGAACCGCTCCCGGGATATTCACTCCCGGCGCCAGAACGCCATGACTGGCAAGACTCTCATCCCAATTGCTGAACGCCATCGGCTGGCCGTTGGCATCGGCCGCGCCCACGGCAAGCACGGTGGGCAACGACGCTGGGGCATGGAGGCACTCGCAGCCGTCGTTACCGGCGGCGGCAAAGATTGCCACGTCCTGCTGCTCGCAACTGCGCACGATCTGCGCCAGAAACGGATCGATATCGCCTGGTTCGATCAACTCGCCGCCGCTGATGTTGATGAGATGCGCCCCGGCCTGAAGCGCGAGCGATATGGCGCGGGCCAGATCCTCCTGGCTGCACGGCCTCAAGTCTCCGCCTTCGGTCTCGCCATAGACGGGAATGACGACCCCACGGCAGTGCGGCGCAATCCCTTCCACGGGCCCGCCCGGTTGCCCGAAAATGATGCTCGCCACGTGCGTGCCGTGTGCCGCGCCGGAAGGACCCATCATGGATTGCAGCCAGACTGGCATCACTTCCTGCAATCGCGCGCCCGCAAAGCATGGGTGCGAAAAGTCAGCGCGGCTGTCAATGATTGCAACGCAAATGTCGGGATCGCCAAGCGTTTGCTGACGGTAATCGCCGAGGTTCACAGCGCTCTGAGAAAATTCGTCAGCCATTACTCTTGCCAGTCAAGGTCGTCGACGTCGTCATCACAACGACACCGCAAAAAATATCCCTGGAGGTGACCGCGCCCTTGTCGGGAGCGATCAACACCGACTCATCATCGTCCAAATATCGATTAGTTCATCTGCCCAATGCGACACACGGTCACTTGTTCGATCTTCGTCGCGATCTCGCTTCTCATTTACGTTGCCGATGCTAAGATACACACATACAGGTTGACCATCGGGTGAAGAGCACATCGAGCATCAGGTAAACCCCCGAGGCAGCCACATGGCCATTGCATTTGCACCGAAGCTATTTTTGATTTCGTCGTGCCAGCGTGAGGGTGAGAAGACATGATCCGCGTCCTTCTTGCCGATGATCGCATCCTCGTGCGATGTGGATTGCGCGGCCTTCTGGAAACACGTCAGGATTTCGAAGTGTGCGCGGAAGCAAGCAACGGCCGCCAGGCGGTTGAACTCGCGGCTCGCTACAAGCCCGACGTCGCCATTCTCGACATGTCGCTTCCAATCGTTGACGGGATCGAAGCGACGCGCCAGATCCGAAAGGAGACGCGCACAACCGAAGTCATGATCTTCACGCTGCACGCCGGCGAGGCCGAGATTCGAGCGGTACTGGAAGCCGGCGCTTGCGGCCTTCTTTTCAAATCAGAATCCGATGATCAGATCGTGAAAGGTATCGAGGCGCTGGCTGGACACCGGAAGTTCTTTTCCAATGCCATCTCTGATGCATTGTTGCGTAATTTCGTCAAGCACGACAAGCTGAGGCCGCTTACGGATCGCGAGCGCGAAGTGGTTCGCCTCATCGCAGAGGGCAAGAGCAACAAGAGCATTGCCCACTGTCTCGACATAAGCGCCAAGACAGTCGAGACCCATCGTTCAGCGTCGATGCGCAAGCTGAACGCTCACTCCACAGCACAACTCGTCCGCTATGCCATTCGTTTCAGATTGATCGAGCCATAGGTTTTTTGCAAAACATTACCTCGGTAGCGCAAAACGATTGCGGTCGCAGCCCGAAGAAACTATAGAAAATCACGACGCGGACGTGGCGGAACGGGTAGACGCAAGGGACTTAAAATCCCTCGATGGCAACGTCGTGTGGGTTCGAGTCCCACCGCCCGCACCAATGTGACGGTGATCCTTGCGACGGACCCGCCGGCTCACACGGCTCCGCAACACGACGCAAGCATCCGCGACAATCCCCTATTGTTATGATCGTAACCAATCTCCTGCCCGCTGAAATCCGCGCGCAACACGCTCGCCTTTGACTGTCCGCTCACTTTCAGGAGCGGACGGACATGAGCAAGCAGATTGGTGGGCGCGCCGTTGTCATCGGAGCCGGTATCGGCGGATTGGCGGCGGGCGGCGCGCTGGCGCCCTTTTTTCGGCAGGTGGTCATTCTGGAGCGCGACCGGTTGCCCGATGTCGCAGAGGCTCGAGCCGGGACTGCGCAAGGCCGGCACACCCACGGCCTGCTGGCAGGCGGCCTGAAGGCGCTGAACGAGATCTTCCCCGGATACAGGCAGGCGCTGGTCGAGGCCGGCGCGATCCCGATCCGCGCGGCCCAGGACGTCCGCTTCGAGCGCGCGGATGTCGGCGCGCTGCCGCAGCGCGATCTCGGCATATCCTATCTCTGCGCATCGAGACCCCTGATCGAGCTGGTGCTGCGGCGTCAGCTCGAGTCCTTCGCCAACGTCGAAATCTGGCCCGAGTGCAAGGTGACAGGGATACTATCGGTGAAGCTTGCCGGCGCGGTGCACGGAGTCCGGTTCGACATGAAATCGGGCGAAGCTGAACTGCTGCACGCCGATCTCATCGTGGACGCTTCCGGCCGCCCGACGCTGACGATAGCGCTGCTCGAATCACTCGGCCTGAAGCCGCCAGCCGTGACCGAGATCGGCGTCGACATCAACTACGCCACCGCCGTGATCGATATCCCCGCGCAGGCAGCGCATGACTGGAAAATGGTGCTGACCCAACCCGATCCGCCGAAGCCGGCGCGTTACGGCGTGTTGATACCGGTCGAGTCCGGCCGCTGGATGGTGACGATCTGCCGGCATGGCGATGTCGAACGGCTCGACTCCTGGGACAAATTTTTGAGAGCCTTTCGCGAGCTGATCACACCGACGATCTACGACGCGCTGCGGCCCGGCAAGCCCGTCGGAGAGCTCCGGCATTACGGATTTCCCGCCAGCTCCTGGCGGCATTTTGAAAAATCGGCCCACCTGCCGCGCGGGCTGTTGCCGATCGCCGACAGCCTATGCCGGTTCAATCCAATCCATGGCCAGGGCATGTCGTCTGCCGCGCTGCAGGCCCGCTTGTTGCGGGATGCTCTGGAGCGCGCATCGGTTGCGACCGATCCGATTCCCGTGCTGCAGGCCGATTTCCTTGGCGAGGTCGGCACCCTGCTGGAAACGCCCTGGGGCATGTCCGCGACTGCGGACCTCGCCTTTCCGGACACGCGCGGCGTCCGCCCCGAAGGCTTTGAAGAGAATTTCCGCCGCGCCGCGGCGACGTTCCGGGCCGCTGTTGCCGATCCGATGGTGCACAGGGCGATGGTCGAGGTCGCCCAATTGCTGGCGCCTCGAACGCTGCTGCGAGAGCCCGATATCGCGCGGCGTATCGAGGAGGCCAACGCCAATGCGATGGCGTAGCGAGACGTCAAAAACGTTGCATCCGTTTCATCGCGGCCGCCGACATCGACGGACCTGAACACACGTGGTAGCTTGCGGGCGCCCGCAAGTTCCACATTGTGACATGCCCTCACTCACTCGAATCACCATCGCCCCCCATCTCGTCTTCGACGCGCTGGCCGCGGGCGAGCGCGATGCGCCGCTGGTGCTGCTGCTGCACGGCTTTGCGGAATCGATGCATTGCTGGCGCGCGCAGGTCGCCGCGTTGGCGGACATGGGCTATCGCGCCGTCGCACCGAGCCAGCGCGGCTATTCGCCGACCGCACGGCCCGATCCCACCGATCATCCGAGCTATCACATCGAGCGCCTGATGGACGATGCGATGGCGATCGTTGCGGCGTCGGGCTATGGCGACAAGCGCTTTCATCTCGCGGGCCATGATTGGGGCGGCAGCATCGCCTGGGCGCTTGCCGATCGCCATGCCGAGCGGGTCGCGTCGCTCACGATCCTGTCACGGCCGCATCCCAATTCCTTCAACCGTGCGCTCGCGATGGCCGACGGCGACCAGGCGCATCGCTCGCGCCATCACAAGGCCTTCCTCGAACCCGACGCAGCCGAAATCGTGCTCGCCAATGATGCCAAATGGCTCAGGGATCGCTGGGCCGCCAACGGCGTGCCGCCGTCGGCGATGGAGATGCATCTCGCCGTGCTCGGCAACAAGGATGCGATGGAAGCAGCCCTTGCCTGGTACCGCGCGCGCGGCGCGATCCGCGGTCCGCTCGGCCCGATCCGCGTGCCGACGCTCTTCATCTGGGGCGATGCCGACGACACCGTCGGCCGTGTCGCTGCCGAAGGCACAATCGACTTCATCGCCGCGCCCTATCGCTTCGAGGTGCTGCCCGGCGTGGGCCATTTCGCCGCCGACCAGTCACCTCTGCGTGTCAGCGAATTGATGCTCGAACACATCCGCGCGCATCCGGTGTAGCGCGGGAACGTCGGAGTGCAAAAAATGTTGTCCTGCAGCAAATGGAGCATGACAACATGACCAAGCTATCAGCCGAAGATCGGCGCGAGACGGACAAGCCGGAACCGCGCCGCGATTCCGGCTCATCAAAGCCGCAGCTCGAACCGATCCTGCCGCCGCTCATCATCGATGGGCCGGAACCGGTGCGCACTCCCCACAGCTGAGCCGCGCTTTTACGCGGCCTTCGCCAGATCGGTGACGCGCTCCCAGGTCGTCGCCTTCAGGCTCGGCCGCTCCTGCATGCGCTGCATCCATGCCACCAGATTGGCATGCGGTGCGCCGAGCACGGTCCATTCCGGGATCATGGTGAAGAAGTCGACCGCCGGCGCGAGCAGGAGATCGGCGAGCGAGAGCTGGTCACCTGCGAAATAAGGCTGCTCGCCGAGCAGGTTTGCGAGCTCATCGAACACCGCATGCGCCTTCGGCATCGCCGCCTTGATCGCCTCCTCGTCCGGCGTGAGCCCCAGGACCTGCGGCCCGATCACGCGATGGAAGATGATGACATTGCCGACGCCGTGAAACAGGTACCAGTCGTTGACATTCATCGCCTGGTCCATGCGCGCTGCGCGCTTCATGTCGGTGGGCGTGAGCGCCGGCTGTGGCAGCACGCGATCGAGATAACGCAGGATCGCCTGGGTCTCATAGAGCCTGAAGCCGTTGTGCACGAGCACCGGCACGCGGCCGAACGGATGCAGCGCCAGATGTTCCGGCGTCTTCAGCGTGCCGGGCGCAACCGGCGCCAAACGATACGGCTTCTTCTTCTCTTCCAGCATGGCCAGCACCGAACGGCCGAACGGGCTGCCCGGAATGGAATGAACGGCAAACTCCGACATGATGGTCTCCCCTACTCGCTGTTGAACTAACGCTTGCTGCGCTCGGCTTCCTCGACAAAGCGCTGCATCAGGCCCGGCCAGCCGCCGTCGACGTCCTTGCGCATCGACGCGCCGGCTTCCGCACCCATGGTCTCGAACTTGTGGTGCACGAGCTCGACACTGGTCGCTTCCGGTCCGTCGGCCGTAAAGCGCACGTCGACTTCGGATTTCATGGCCAGATCAGGTTTCCACTGCGCATTGACCTGCCACACCATCACAAAGTGATGCGGCGGCTCCCACACGATGATGGTGGCTGCGCTGGTCTCGGTCCCATCCTCGGCGATCTCGAGCCAGCGGCCGCCGAGCCGCGGCTCCATCAGGACTTTCTGGATCGGCTTCTTCCCGATGCCGTGATTGTGCGGCCACCAGCGCGTGAGCCCGCTGGTGAAAGTCTCGAAGGCGTGCTCGATCGGCACCTTGACGTGAACGGTCTTGCGCACGGGCGCAATCGCAACTCTCTCGTTCATTTGTCCCTCTTTTTCAGCCTGTAGGATCGCTCGGCCTCCAGCTTGAACGCATCCAGCGCGTCGCCCCAGAAACTGTCCAGCCATTCGCGCAGTTCCATCAGCCCCTCGCGCCGCAGCGAATAGAGCCGCCGCACACCCTCGCTGCGCTCTTCAACGAGCCCCGCATCCTTCAGCACCTTCAGATGCTGCGACACCGCCGGCCGCGACACCGGCAAACCGTGAGCAATGATGTTGACCGGCCGCGGTCCGCCGCGCAGCCGCTCGAACACCTGCCGCCGCGTCGGGTCCGCAAGAACTGCCAATGCCGTTCCGTAAGCCATGACTAACGGTAAGTCATGACTTACATTCAGTCAAGCGGGTCGATGCAGGACGCAAAACAAAAGGCGCCGCGGCTGAGAGCGGCGGCGCTTAATGGCTTGAACCCTTGGGCCCTCGTGGTCGGTTAGTGTCGTCGCCCGTGGCCGTGCCCCTGCGCCGGAGGCGGTTTGAGATGGCCGTCCAGCATCACCGTAACGCTGTCGCGGACGGTGTCTTCGAAGGTGCCGTCGAACGAGACCCTGAACGAGTCGATCGTCAGTTCCTCCTTGGTCACGCTCACCCGCAGGAAGCCGGCGTGGTCCTGATCATAATATTCGAGCTCGAGGTCGAGATTCGGATCGTGTGCCGATTCCGCCTTCACCGGCGCCGTCGGGTAATCGCCGGCGGGATCCTTCTGAAGCTTGTGAGCGAGACGGTCGGTGTTGGCGTATCCGCCACGGCCGTCAATCACGTACGGGATTTCCCGCCCGTCGTGGCGCCGCGTGAATCGCTGCGTGTTGTGAACGTGCCCTGACAGCACAGCGTGCGGAATGACGCCGGTGCTCTGCATCGCCTGGTCGAGCGCCACCACGATATCGAGATAGCCACCGTGGGTCTTGTCCAGCGAATAGGGAGGATGGTGGACGGCGACGATCAGGAATTTGTCCTTCTTCGCGCTGGCAAGCTGCTGCTCCAGCCAGCGCTGCTGCTCGAACGTGCCGCGCGCATCGAGCGTGCCCTCCACGTTGGAATAGAGGCCGATGATGGTGACGAACGGCGCGTCCAGCGTCCAATAGACGTAAGGCTGGGTCATCGTGGCGCGGTACGCGCTGATCTGATGCGGCTGGGAAGCGCAGAAGTTTTCGGTGAAGCCGAACAGCGACGGTTCGGTGTCGGGCTCATCGCCGGCCCGAACGCGGGTATCCCCGTCGTGATTGCCAGGGATGGCGAAAATCGGAGCGGGATAGTACTGGTAGGGTTCATAGAACTGCGCGCCGTACAGCTCGCTCTGCCCGTTGAAATAGACGACGTCTCCGACGTGATAGAGGAATGCGGCCTTGTCGGCCTCCGCCGCCGATTCGATCTGATGCTCCATCGCTTCGGCGACCGCCCCCTGAACATCATCGCCATGGATTCCACCGGAATCGCCGATGACGTGAAAGACGAGTCTTCCGGCCTTCGCGGCTGCGTCCGCCTCTTTCGGAATGACCACACGCAACGGAAGCGTGAGATTCACATTGTTGGTGATCGGCGGCTTTTCGAAGTGCGGATTGTTTTTCGCGTCCGAAATGGGTTCGAGAAACGGACGTCTGTTTTTCGCGAAATGACTCTTTCTTTTTGTCGGATTTGGTTCGAGGTGGTGCACGGCCATGGAAATCCTCCTGACATAGCCGCAGGTCGCGGCGACCATTCCTTAGCCGAACATCCGCAAATCAATGGTGATCCAGTTTACAATCCTTAATTGAATTTCTGAAATAATATTGCATCACAAAGAGACGTTACTTCGGATGCCACCAGCGGCCGGCGATGACGACGCCTTCGGAGGCGATCTTGCGATCGCCGATCAGGTGCTCGCCGACCACGTCGACATAGTCGAACTGGCCTTCCCTCACCGAGATTATCGTGGCGTCTCCGACACTGCCCGGCTTGAGGCTGCCGAGCTCGGGGCGCCGCAGCGCCATCGCAGCGTTGATCGTAGATCGTGCGATCACGTCCGGGAGCGGCATGCCCATGCAGAGGAATTTGGACATGGTCGTCACCTGGTCGAAAGCCGGGCCGTTGATGCAGAGCGCGTGAACGTCCGAGGAGATCGTGTCGGGATAAAAGCCGTTGGCAAGCAGCGCGCGTGCCGTCTTGAACGCGAACGAGCCCTTGCCATGGCCGATGTCGAACAGCACGCCGCGCTCGCGCGCCTCCAGCACGATCCTCTTCACCGTGCCTTGGGCTGTAGCCGCCGTGTTGGGAAACGGCCGGAAGGCGTGGGTGAGGATGTCGCCCGGACGGAGCCGCGCGACCACCTCCTCATAGCTCGGCGGCGGATGGTCGATATGCGCCATCAGGGGCAGCCCGACTTGTTCAGCGACTTCGAGCCCGATCTCGAGCGGCACGATCCCCGACGTGCCTGACGCGTGGAGGCCGACCCGCACCTTGATACCTACAATGAGATCGCGGTTGGCGTCCGCCACCTCGGCGGCGCTGATCGGATCCATCAGCCGCAATTCCTCGCTCTCGCCGACCATGACGCGGTTCGAGAAGCCGAAGATGCCGGCATGCGAGACGTGCAGATAGGCGAGAATGCGGACCTGACTCGGCTCGATCACATGCTTGCGGAAGCCTAAGAAATTGCCGGGGCCGGCGCTGCCGGTGTCGATCGCGGTGGTGACGCCGGAGGTCCGGCAAAATTCTTCCGCGTCGATGCCAAGCGAAGTGCCGCCCCAATAGACGTGGGTGTGGAGATCGATCAGCCCGGGCGTGACGATGTGGCCGGACACATCGCGCACGTCGGTGCCGGCGTCCGCCTTGATATCAGTGCCAACCTGCGCGACCTTGCCGTCGGAGAAAGCGACATCTCTCACCGCGTCAAGTTTCCGGGACGGATCGATCACCCGTCCCCCGCGCAGGATCAAATCGAAGGGCATGGCGGTCTCCCGGCGGAGGCGTCATTGCGAGTCCGTAGGATGGGTTGAGCGAAGCGAAACCCATCACACATCAAGCTGGTATGGTGGGTTTCGCTTCCGCTCAACCCACCCTACGAAGCCGGGCCGCCCTACTCGCTCTTCTCGATGTTCCAGAAGATCGGCGTCGCCGGACCGTCGAGCACGCCGGTGAGCGATTTCCGCCAAACGCTCGGCGCGAGATACTGGCCGAGCGGGATGTAGATCACCTGGTCATAGACTTCCTGCTGGATTTCGAGAGCGAGCTTCTTCTGCTCTTCCGGCGAGGTGGTGTGGGCATACTGATCACGCAGCTGTTCCATCTTGGCGTCTTCCGACCAGCCAAACCAGCCGCCGTTCTTGCCCTTGCCGCCGATCGAATAATTGACCACGGGGTTCATCACGTCGGCGGCGGCCCAGTTGGTGAAGAACATGTTCCAGCCGCCTTCGCCGACAGGCTTCTGATTGGTGCGGCGGCTCACCACCGTCTGCCAGTCGGTCGCCTGCAGGTCGACCTTGAAGCCGGCATCGCGGAGCTGCTGCGCCACCACGATCGGCTGCGCCTTCAGCGTCACGACATCGCCGGGCGCCATGATCACGATCGGCGTGCCGTCATAGCCGGAGGCCGCAAGCTCCTTTTTCGCCTCCGCGACGTTGCCGTCCTTGGTCAGTGCGCCCGAGCCGGCATCGCTGGCAAGCGGCGTGTCGCAGATGAACACCGCACCGCAGGTCAGGTAATATTTGGGATTGCCGACCAGCGCATCGAGCACATCCTTCTGGTGGACCGCGAGCAACGCCGCGCGCCGCACCTTCACATTATCGAACGGCGGCAGCAGGAAATTCATGCGCCCGAGCGTCTGGAAGCCGAACTTGTTCAGCGTCTGGACCTTGAAGTCGGGATTGGTCTCCATCGCCGGCAACAACTCGAACGGCGGGTTCTCGATGAAGTCGATATCGCCCGACTGCAGCGCATTCGCCGCGGTCTGCGCGTCCGGCATGGTGATCCATTCGACCCGGTCGACCTTCACGACCTTGCCGCCGGAGGTCCAACTCGGCGGCTCCTTGCGCGGCACGTAGTCGGTGTTCTTCTCGAATACCGCCTTCACACCGGGCTGGAATTCCGACTTGACGAACTTGAACGGACCGGAGCCGATCTGCTCTGGAATCTGCTGGCCGGGCGGCATTTCCGCGAGCCGTTTCGGCATCATGAACGGCACCACCGACGACGGCTTGCCGATGCTCTCGAGCACCAGCCCGTAGGGCTTCTTCAGCTTCAGCACGATGGTCCTGGCGTCAGCAGCTTCGATGCTTTCGGTATTCTCCATGAGCCGCTGGCCCATGTTGTCGATCTTGCCCCAGCGCTTCAGCGAGGCGACGCAGTCTTCCGCCGTCACCGCCGCGCCGTCGTGCCACTTCAGGCCGTCGCGCAGCGTGAACGTGTAGGTGAGCGTGTCATCGGAGACTTTCCAGTCCGCCATCTGCGGCTGGATCTTGAAGTTGGCATCCGTCGCAAGCAGCGTGTCCCAGACCATGTAGCCGAAGTCACGCTGGATGTAGGCCGTGGTCATCACGGGATCGAGGATGCGCAGGTCGGAATGCATCACCGCGGAGATGGTCTTGCCGGCCGCAAGGGCCTGCGACGAGGCCGCCGTCGACAGCGCGAGCGCCGAAAGCGTGAGGCTCAGAGCGACCCCATGAAGTTTCCGGCGAAGGATATGGGACATTCGTTGGTCTCCTGATACGAAACTGGTCAAAGCCCGATGATCGCTTGTGCAGTCCGTCCGTTCTTTAGGCGGACTAACACGCTGTAAACTCTTGATATTTGAGACTTGCACCAAGCCGCTCGCGCGTCAATCGCGATTTGGCGCATGCGTCTTGATCGGGCATGTTGCGCTTTACAAATGCTTCGCGGATCATTCTCGTAAGCGCGACCGCCAAAACAAGAGAGAAAATCCATGAACCCCGCCAACCTTCCCTTCGATTCCGAAGCCATGCTGGCCGGCTTGCGCACCTGGGTCGAATGCGAGAGCCCGACCTGGGATGCGGCCGCGGTGGAGCGCATGCTCGACATCGCCGCACGCGACATGGCGATCATGGGCGCCAGCATCGAGCGTATCGCAGGGAGACAGGGTTTTGCCGGCTGCGTCCGCGCGCGCTTCCCGCATCCCAGGCAGGGCGAGCCCGGCATTCTGATCGCGGGACATTTCGACACGGTGCATCCCGTCGGCACGCTGTCAAAACTGCCGTTCCGCCGCGAGGGCGAAAAATGCTTTGGCCCCGGCATCTATGACATGAAGGGCGGCAGCTATCTGACCCTGGAAGCGATCCGGCAGCTTGCGCGCGCCTCCTTCACGACGCCGCTGCCGGTCACGGTGCTGTTCACGCCCGACGAAGAGGTCGGCACGCCCTCGGTCCGCGACCTCATCGAGGCGGAGGCTGCACGCAACAAATATGTGCTGGTGCCAGAGCCCGGCCGTGCCAACAACGGCGTCGTCACCGGACGCTATGCGATCGCGCGCTTCAACCTGGAAGCCACCGGCAAGCCGAGCCATGCCGGCGCCAATCTCTCGTCCGGCCGTTCCGCGATCCGCGAGATGGCGCGGCGCATCATCGAGATCGACAGCATGACCACGGATGACTGCACCTACTCGGTCGGCATCGTGCACGGCGGCCAATGGGTCAATTGCGTCGCCACGACCTGCGCAGGCGAAGCGCTCAGCATGGCCAAGCGCCAGGCCGATCTCGACCGCGGCGTCGAGCGCATGCTGGCGCTATCGGGCACCTCCGATGACGTGACCTTCACCGTGACGCGCGGCGTCACGCGCCCGGTGTGGGAGCCGAATACCGGCACCATGGCGCTATATGAAAAGGCGAAGGATCTTGCGAAACAGCTCGGCATGGAGCTGCCGCATGGCTCGGCCGGCGGCGGGTCGGATGCGAATTTCACCGGCGCGATGGGCATCCCGACGCTGGATGGTTTGGGTCCGCGCGGCGCCGATCCGCATACGCTCAATGAGCACATCATTGTCGAAAGCCTTGCCCAGCGCGGCCGCCTGATGGCAGGACTTTTGGCAACGCTGGAATAAGGCTTGCGATGGCGAAGGCAAAGACCATCCCGTTCAAGACCATTTTGGCCCGCGCCGAGAAGCGCAAGGGCGGCCCTGGCGGCTTGAAAAAGCTGCTGCCGGCCAAGCCCAGCGCGAATGCGCTGGAGAAAATCCGGGATGATCGCATGCTCGCGGAGATGACCAAGCGGGTGTTTTCCGCAGGCTTTGCCTGGAGCGTGATCGAGCAGAAATGGCCGGGCTTCGAAAAGGCCTTCCTCGGCTTCGAGCCAGCCAAGCTGACCTTCCAGCCCGACGATTTCTGGCACGAGCTGTTGTCCGACACAGCCATCGTCCGCAACGGCGCCAAGATCAATTCGGTGCGCGAGAATGCCGCCTTCGTGCAGGAGATCGCCAAGGAGCATGGCGGCTTCGGAAAGTTCCTGGCGAAGTGGCCCTCCTCCGACGAGATCGGCCTGCTCAATCTGCTGAGCAAGCGCGGCAGCCGGCTCGGTGGCAACACGGGGCAGATGTTCCTGCGCTTCATCGGCTGGGACGGGTTCGTCACCTCGCAGGACGTAGTAGCCTGTCTGCGCGATGCCGGGCTCGACATTGCGGCGGAAGTGAAGTCCAAAGGTGACCTCGCCAAGGTGCAGGCGCTGTTCAACGCCTGGGCCGAGGAGACCGGTCTGCCCTACGTGCATCTGTCGCGCATCTGCGCGATGTCGATCGGCGAGAACTATGCGCCGCGCTAGCGCCCCAATGGCACGGGGATTGCAGCTAACGCGGCGTCATGACCAGGTAAAAATCCGCAAAATGGCGGATTGCGAAGGACATGCAAAGGCATTCACAGTCGCGTGGGTCACTCTGAGAGCGGTCTAGAGGCGTAAGACAGCAACATGCTCGGATATCTGCTTCGCCGCGCATTGGCTGCCATCCCTCTCATAGGCGTGGTGGCGCTAGTCGTGTTCCTGCTGCTGCGGCTGACGCCCGGCGATCCCGCGGCAATCCTCGCCGGTGACAATGCGAGCCCGGCGCAGCTCGAGCGCATCCGCGCCTCGCTCGGCCTCAACGAGCCGCTCTACATCCAGTTCTTCACCTGGATCAACAAGCTGCTGCATGGCGACCTCGGCGTCTCCCTGATCTCCAACGTGCCGGTCTTGAAGATGATCGGCCAGCGCGTCGAGCCGTCGATCTCGATTGCGCTCGCGACCATCATTGTGTCGGTCGTTGTCGCCGTCCCGCTCGGCGTGATCGCGGCCTGGAAGCAAGGAACCTGGATCGACCGCTTTGTGATGGGACTGTCCGTGCTCGGCTTCTCCGTGCCGGTCTTCGTGATCGGCTACGTCCTGATTCAGGTCTTCGCCATCGACCTGCGCTGGCTGCCGGTGCAAGGGTTCAAGAGCATCGCCAATGGCTTCGGGCCGTTCCTCGAGCGCCTCGTGCTGCCGACGCTGGCGCTATCCTTTATCTATGTCGCGCTGATCGCGCGCATGACGCGGGCCTCGATGCTGGACGTGCTCGGCGAAGACTACGTCCGCACCGCGCGCGCCAAAGGCATCGGCGAGATCGCGGTGCTGTTCCGCCACGCGCTGCGCAACGCCGCGGTGCCCGTGATCACCGTGATCGGCACCGGCTTTGCGCTGTTGATCTCCGGCGTGGTCGTTACCGAGAGCGTGTTCAATATTCCCGGCATCGGGCGGCTCACCGTCGATGCCGTGCTGGCGCGCGACTATCCCGTGATCCAGGCGATGATTCTGTTGACCTCGCTGCTCTATGTCACCGTCAATCTCCTGATCGACGTCGCCTACACACTCCTTGATCCAAGGATTCGCTACTGATGGCGATCGAGCTCCTCCCCGAACCGTCAATCCCGATCGCCTCGCCGCTGCGGCCACGGTTCGGCTTCTTCACATCGAGCCCGATCATCGCGGTTGCCAGTCTCTGCCTGCTCCTGATCATCGTGATGGCCATTCTCGCGCCCTGGATCGCGCCGCACGATCCGATGCAGCTGCTGCCGGCGCAGCGGCTGAAGCCGTCGAGCGAGAAATTCCTGCTCGGCACCGACGCCTATGGCCGCGACGTGCTGTCCCGCATCATCTATGGCGGGCGCATCTCGCTCTTGATCGGCTTCGGCGCCACCGTGGTCTCGATCGCCTTCGGCCTTTTGATCGGCCTGTTCTCCGGCTTCTTCCGCTGGGTCGACGCCATCCTGATGCGGATCATGGATGGCGTGATGGCGATCCCCTCGATCCTGCTTGCGATCGCGGTGGTCTCGCTGTCGGGCGCCAGCGTCGCCACCGTGCTGATCGCGATCACCATCCCCGAAATTCCGCGCGTGGCGCGGCTGGTGCGCTCCGTCGTGCTGTCGGCGCGCGAGGAGCCTTATGTCGAAGCCGCAATCTCCGTCGGCTCCGGCCTGCCGAAGATCATGTGGCGGCATCTGCTGCCGAACACGATTGCACCTTTGATCGTGCAGGGCACGAATTTCTGCGCGTCCGCCATCCTCACCGAAGCGATCCTGTCCTTCCTCGGCGCCGGCATCTCGCCGGAGACGCCAACCTGGGGCAACATCATGGCGGAGGGGCGCGCCTTCTTCCAGGTCAAGCCGTCGCTGATCTTCTGGCCGGGGCTGTTGCTGTCGATCGCGATTTTGAGCGTCAACCTGATCGGCGACGCTGCGCGCGACGCACTCGATCCCCGCATGAAGCAGCGGGAGGGCGGCAAATGACCGCCCCCGTCCTCGACATCACCGACCTCGTCGTCAGCCTCGGCAGGGACACAAATGCCCCGCGCATCATCGATGGCGTGTCGGTCTCCGTATACGAGCGCGAGACGCTGTGCCTGGTCGGCGAAAGCGGCTCGGGCAAATCGGTGACCTCGCTCACAGTGATGGGCCTGTTGCAGAAGAACGCACTCTCGCCGAGGGCCGGCAGCGTGAAACTCGTCGGCGAGGAGCTGCTCACCGCCAGCGACCGCCGCTTGCGCCAATTGCGCGCCACGCGCATGGCGATGATCTTCCAGGAGCCGATGACCGCACTTAATCCGGTGCTGCCGGTCGGCCGCCAGATCGACGAGGTGCTGCGCGCCCACACTTCCCTCGATGCGCGGTCGCGAAAGAAGCGCATCCTCGACATGATGGAGCAGGTGCGGCTGCCCCAGGTCGAGCGCATCTTCGCCTCCTACCCCCATCGCCTTTCCGGCGGTCAGCGCCAGCGCATCATGATCGCGATGGCGCTGGTGCTGGAACCGAAGCTGCTCATCGCGGACGAGCCGACCACGGCGCTTGACGTCACGACGCAGAAGCAGATTTTGACCTTGATCCGCGACCTGCAGCGCGATCACGGCACCGCGGTGCTGTTCATCACCCATGACATGGGCGTCGTCGCCGAGATCGCCGACCGCGTCGCGGTCATGCGCAACGGCAGGCTGGTCGAGACCGGTTCGCTCGATACCATCCTGCGGCAGCCCGCGATGGAATACACGCGCAATCTGCTCTCGTCCGTGCCGAGCCTCGTGCCGCGCGCGCCGCGCGCCGAGACCACGGAACCGGTCGTGCTCGAAGCCAACGCGCTCGGCAAAATTTATCGCGAGCGCTCCTTGCTCGGCGCCACGCGCGAGATCGCCGCCGCCGACAACGTCACGCTCACCCTGCGCAAGGGCCGCACCCTCGGCATCGTCGGCGAGAGCGGTTCCGGCAAATCCACGGTCGCGCGCTGCATTGTGCGGCTGATCGATCCGACCTCCGGCGGCGTCCGCCTGGTCGGGCGCGAAATCTCACATCTCTCGCGCCGGCTGCTGCAGCCGCACAGGAAGCGCATTCAGATCATCTTCCAGGACCCCTATCGCTCGCTCAATCCGCGCGTCACCGTCGGCGAGAGCATCGCCGAGGGCCCGATCAATTACGGCATGCCGCGCCCGCAAGCGCTGGCAAAAGCGCGCGAGCTCCTGGAACTCGTTGACCTGCCGCCGGACGCGATCTCGCGCTATCCGCATCAATTCTCGGGCGGCCAGCGCCAGCGCATCGCGATTGCCCGCGCGCTCGCGCTCGATCCCGACGTATTGGTAGCGGACGAAGCGGTCTCGGCGCTCGATGTGTCCGTGCAGGCGCAGGTGCTGGAATTGCTCGACGAAATCCAGAAGCGGCTCGGCGTCGCGCTGCTCTTCATTACACACGACTTACGCGTCGCCGCGCAGATCTGCGACGATGTTGCCGTGATGCAGCATGGCCGCATTGTCGAACAGGGGCCGGCGGCAGAAGTGCTGACCCATCCGCAACAGGCCTATACCCGCACGCTGCTCGATGCGGCGCCTGGTCGCGGCTGGGATTTTGCGAATTTCCGCCCCGTTGCTGCGACCGCGGCTGAGTGAAGCGCCCATGCAAAGCCGCATTGCTTGACAGCTTGCGCTTTGCGTTGACGCAGGGCTAACGTCGCGCCTCCTGACGATTTGTCGAGACCTCATTGATGACCCGCATCGCCGTCGGCGGCTTCCTGCACGAGACCAACACCTTTGCGCCGACCAAGGCGACCTACGACGCCTTCGTGCATGGCGGCGGCTGGCCCTCGATGGTGATGGGCGCCGACGTGCTGACCATTCGCAGGATCAATGTCGGGCTCGCGGGCTTCATCGAGGCGGCCGAGCCCGAGGGCTGGGAGCTGCTGCCGACCATTTTCGCCGCAGCCACACCATCCGCGCATGTCGCGCGCGACGCCTATGAGCGGATCGCAGAAGTGATGCTCGACGGCATCGCTTCCGCTGGCCCCCTCGACGGCGTTTATCTCGACCTGCACGGCGCCATGGTCGCCGAGCATTTCGACGACGGCGAAGGCGAAATCCTCGCCCGCGTGCGCAAGGTCGTTGGCAAGGATGTACCGCTGGTCGCGAGCCTCGATCTGCATGCCAATGTCACACCCGAAATGGTCGCGCATGCCGACGCGCTGATCGCCTATCGCACCTATCCCCATGTCGACATGGCCGACACGGGGCGCGCCTGCGCTCACCATCTTGCGCTTCTCTTGAAGACAAAGCAGCGTTTCGCCAAGGCGTTCCGGCAATTGCCCTTCCTGATTCCGATCAGCTGGCAAGCGACGCTCGACCAGCCGACCAGGGGCATCTACGAGAAGCTCGCGGCGCTGCAGAGCGAGGCGGTGCCGACACTGTCCTTTGCGCCGGGATTTCCGGCGGCGGATTTCGCCGATTGCGGGGCGAGCGTGTTCGCCTATGGCAAGACACAGGCCGATGCCGACGCGGCGGCGGACAAGATTGCCGACATCATCGCAGGCCATGAGGACGATTTCGACGGCAAGATCTATTCGCCCGACGAAGGCGTTCGGCTTGCGATGGAGCTTTCGAAGGGTGCGAAGAGGCCAATCATCATCGCCGATACCCAGGACAATCCCGGCGCCGGCGGCGATTCCGACACCACGGGTATGCTGCGCGCGCTGGTGCGCAACGGCGCGACGCGCGCCGCCACCGGCGTGATCTACGATCCCGAGTCGGCCAAAGCCGTGCATGCGGCCGGCGAAGGCGCGACCGTGACGCTCGCGCTCGGCGGCAAGTCCGGTATTCCCGGCGATGCGCCGTATAAGGAGACGTTCGTCGTCCAGAAACTGTCCGACGGCAATTTCATCGCCCCCGGTCCCTATTTCGGCGGACGCGCGATGGAAATGGGACCGTCGGCGTCCTTGCGCATCGGCGATGTCCGCGTCGTGGTCGCCTCACACAAGGCGCAGCTCGCGGACCAGGCGATGTACCGCTATGTCGGCATCGAGCCAACCGAGCAGGCCATTCTCGTCAACAAGAGCTCGGTGCATTTCCGCGCCGACTTCGAGCCGATCGCCGAAAAACTCCTGATCTGCGCCGCGCCCGGCGCGATGCCGGCCGATACCGCAAGCCTGCCTTGGACGCGGCTGCGCCCGGGAATCCGCATCAAGCCGAACGGCCCCGCTTTCGCTCCTCAAACCAAATCACGCTCAACGGGATAGAGAGAGATATGCCGACCATTGACCGCATCGAGGCTTTTGCCGACGAACTCACCGCGATCAGGCGCAACCTGCACGCCCATCCCGAGATCGGATTTGAGGAGGTGCGCACGTCTGGCATCGTCGCCGACAAGCTCACGCAATGGGGCATCGAGGTGCATCGCGGCCTCGGCGGCACCGGCGTGGTCGGCGTGCTCAAGGGCAAGGGCTCAGGTCCCAGGCGCATCGGACTGCGCGCCGACATGGACGCGCTGCCGATGGAGGAAAACACCAATTTGAAATGGCGCTCGACCATTCCCGGCCGCTTCCACGGCTGCGGCCATGATGGCCACACCACCATGCTGCTCGGCACCGCGCGCTATCTCGCGGAGACGAGAAACTTCGATGGCACGGTGCATTTCATCTTCCAGCCGGCGGAAGAAGGCCTCGGCGGCGCCCGCGCCATGATCAAGGACGGACTGTTCGAGAAATTCCCCTGCGACGAGGTCTACGGCCTGCACAACGCGCCGGACCTCAACCACGGCGAGGTCGCGATCCTGCCGGGACCGGCAATGGCCGGCGCCGATTTCTTCGACATCAAGATCCACGGCTATGGCGCGCATGGCGCGATGCCGGAGCGCTCCAAGGATGCCGTCGTGATCGCGATGACGCTCGGACAGGCGCTGCAGACCATCGTCAGCCGCAACGTCGATCCACTGCAGGCGGCGGTGGTCTCGATCACGCAGATCCATTCGGGCTCCGCCTACAACGTCATTCCCGGCGAAGCCTGGCTGTGCGGCACGGTGCGCGCCTTCTCCGACGAGGTGCGCGCGCTGATCCGCGAGCGCTTCCGCACGATCTGCGCCGGCATGGCGGCGGCCTATCAGGTCGAGATCGAATGCGACATCCGCGACACATTCAGCGTGCTTGTCAATCAGGAGGAGCAGTCGCGCGTGATCGAGCAGGTCGCGCGCACCGTGGTCGATCCCGCCAAGGTGCTGACGCGCTCGCGCCCGAAGATGGGCAGCGAGGACTTCGCCGACATGATGCAGGCCATTCCCGGCGCCTATTTCTGGGTCGGGCACGACGGCTCGGTGCCCGTGCACAATCCGGGCTATGTGCTGGACGACAAGATCCTGCCGATCGGCGCCAGCATGTTCGCACGCATCATCGAAACCCGCATGCCGGTAGACTCCCATGCATAAAACAGCGCCGCAAGAAGCGGTCACCTCGCTGCATGACCTTTCCGCCACCGATCTGATCGCGGGCTACAAGGCCAAGCAATTCTCGCCCTCCGAAGTGCTGGAGGATGTGATTTCCCATGTCGAAAAATGGGAGCCGCATATCAAGGCGCTCTATCTCTACGATCCCGACGGCGCGCGGAAGGTGGCGAAAGCCTCGACCGATCGCTGGCAGAACGGCGAGCCATCAGGCGCGCTCGACGGCGTGCCGGTCACGATCAAGGACAATATCGCGACCAGGGACCAGCCGCTGCCGCTGGGCGCGGCCAGCGTGCCGCTCGTTCCCGCGTCGAAGGATGCGCCGCCCGCGGCGCGGTTGCGCGAAGCGGGTGCGGTGATCTTCTCCAAGACCACCATGCCGGATTACGGCATGCTGTCGTCGGGACTTTCGAGCTTCCATCCGCTCACCCGCAATCCCTGGGACCTCAGCAAGAATCCCGGCGGCTCGAGCGCGGGCGCCGGCGCGGCCGCGGCGGCCGGCTATGGTCCGCTGCATCTCGGCACCGATATCGGCGGCTCGGTGCGGCTGCCGGCGTGCTGGTGCGGCCTGGTCGCCCTGAAACCGAGCCTCGGGCGCATCCCGATCGATCCGCCCTATGTCGGCCGCGTCGCCGGACCAATGACCCGCACCGTCGACGACGCCGCGCTGATGATGAGCGTGCTGTCGAAGCCGGATCGGCGCGACGGCATGAGCCTGCCGCCGAGCGACGTCCACTGGAAGGCGCTGGAAAAATCGCCGCGCAAGCTGCGGCTTGGCCTGATGCTCGACCTCGGCGTAGGGCAGGCGCTGGAGAAGCCGGTGCGCGAGACCGTGGTCAGGGCCGCGAAGGCCTTCGAATCCGCCGGGGCCGTCGTCACCGAGGTCGACGGCATCCTGACCCGCGAGATGCTCGACGGGCTCGACGATTTCTGGCGGGCGCGGATGTGGAATGATCTTTCCGCGCTGCCCCCGGCCGAACGCGGCAAGGCGCTGCCCTACATCCATCAATGGGCCGAGAAGGGCGCGAAGCTTTCGGGCGTCGACGTCGTGCGCGGCTTCAACGTCACCATGGCGATCCGCGCAGCAGCTGCAAAACTGTTCTGCGATCTCGACTATGTCATTTCGCCGGTGTCGCCCGTGGTCAAGTTCAACGCCGAGCTGGCGTCGCCGATCAACGATCCCGACAAGCCGTTCGAGCACATCTGCTACACCGTGCCGTGGAACATGGCGGAGAATCCGGCGGCCTCGATCAATGGCGGCTATGACGCGCAGGAATTCCCGATCGGGGTGCAGATCATCGGTCGCCGTTATGACGATCTCGGCGTGCTCGCGATGGCCAAGACCTTCGAGGGCCTGCGCGGCGCGCAGAAGCCGTGGCCGAGCCCGCCGAAGAAGTAGCGCTCGCGCGACACCCTCAATCGTCATGCGCGGGCTCGACCCGCGCATCCATCCTGCTCAAAGAAGATGGATGGCCGGGCCTTCGCCGCGCCGAAGGGGCTTCGGCCCCGCAGGCGGGTCAAGCCCGGCAATAACAAGAAAAACGGGAAGGGAACACCCATGACCTACGAGACCATCAAATACGAGGTCGAGGACCAGATCCTCACCATCACGCTGAACCGGCCGGACAAGCTCAATGCCTTCACCGGCACCATGCAGCGCGAGATGATCGACGCCTTCGATGCGGCCGACAAGGACGACAACATCCGCGCCATCATCGTCACCGGCGCCGGCCGCGGTTTCTGCGCCGGCGCCGATCTTTCCTCCGGCGCCGATACCTTCGACCGCGACGCGCGGCGCGGGCCGGTGAAGCGCCTGGCCTCCGGCAAGGTCGATTACAGCGACCCGCAGGTGCGCGACGGCGGCGGCCAGGTGACGCTGCGCATCTTCAAGTGCCTGAAGCCGGTGATCGCAGCGGTGAACGGCCCTGCGGTCGGCATCGGCGTCACCATGCAGCTCGCCATGGACATTCGCATCGCGAGCGAGGCGGCGCGGTTCGGCTTCGTGTTCTCCCAGCGCGGCATCGTACCGGAAGCAGCCTCGAGCTGGTTCCTGCCCCGCCTTGTCGGCATCTCGCAGGCGCTGGAATGGTGTTTTACGGGCCGCGTCTTCCCGGCCTCAGAGGCGCTCGCCGGCCGGCTCGTCAGCAAAGTGGTGCCGCCGGATGAATTGCTGCCGACCGCACGCGCGCTGGCGAAGGAGATCGCAGTAAAGACCGCGCCGGTGTCGGTGGCGCTGATCCGGCAGATGATGTGGCGCATGATGGGCGCCGACGATCCGATGGAAGCGCACAAGGTCGACAGCCGCGGCATTTATGCGCGCGGGAGATCGGACGACGTGAAAGAAGGCGTGGTGTCATTCCTGGAAAAGCGCCCGGCGCAATTCAAGAACAAGGTGTCGAGCGACATGCCCGATTATTTCCCGTGGTGGGACGAGCGCGAGTATAAATAGTGAATCGTAGGGTGGGCAAAGCGACCACGTCCGCCGTGGCTCAACGAGCGAAGGCGGAAGCGTGCCCACCATCGCGATCCACGTCGGCGCCTGCGGATATGAAGCCAAAGCGATGGAACTGTGAATTTTGGATAACAGGCCACAGTCTCCTCGATCCTCCGTAGGGATGCGACAGCATTGATCTTGCCGACAGTGAGTGCCGCATCGCTGTGCCGGCATCGCAAGCGCAATTGCAATATTTGAAGGCGCCCAACGGCTTGCAGCGATCAGACCGGCGCCATTCGCTGTGCATGATCTGATCAAGCGCTGGTTTCACACGGCAGACATTCAATACGGATAAGTTTTTGCGGTCGAACGCGGGACGACAATGCCCGCCTCAACGACGATCCCTAACTTTGCGCAATCAATTCTTGCAACGAGAGGCAGCCATGGTTCGTTACCGAGCTCTGATCTTTTGCGCCAGTATATTGACCAGTATTTCCGCTCACGCCGACGATCAGACGCAGGTCGGCACCGGCAACGCGCGAGCGCAGCAGATCGGGGCCGCCTCCCCGCTCGTCCAGTCGGCCGTCGAGCAGCTGGAACAAAATGCACGGCAGATTGAAGATCCGACCCTTCGGGATCTCACGCTGGATTCGTTTCTCAATCCCAACACGTGCATCAGGCATCGTGCCCGCGTCACGGACACGGTCAAGAACCAGATCATTTCCACCCTGCTCGCGCAGAATCTGGTCAACCCCGCCGACGCGGCTTCCATCACCGGCGGCCTGAAGGCCGGTATTTTCCCGCCGGTTGTCAATGACGGCACGGCATGCCCAACGCTGCCGCTCACCTTCAAGGCGACCCCTGGCAGCAATTTCGGCGGACACCACTCCTACCCCGGTGGGCTTGCGGTGCATGAGTCCTTCAACGACCAAAGCTCGATCAATTTTGCCGATACCTACCGTGGCGAGTACGGAAGTACCGGCGAGCGCGGACTGCCGGTCACCCGGGGCGCGCAGCACCACGGCGACGTCAGAATAAGCCAGGACGTGGTCCTGGCCGCGCCGATCTGGCACGACTGGGCCAAGATGATGGTGTTCCAATGGAACGGCGACGGCAGCGAATTTATCGAATTGAACTTCGGCGGCACGGGCACGAACGATAACTTTGGCGCAGCCGGCGACTCTCGTACCGGCGGTCACCACATCATGAGCATCGCCGAAACGATGGCGCGCGGCCTGCCGCCGTTGCTGGTGATCACCCAGGCCTCCGCCCACTCGGCCCCGACGCTCGGCAACGAATTCAAGGTCGTCAACTGGTTGCGCGCTGCCGCGATCATGGCGCGGATCGACCCCGTCGCAAAGGGCTATCTGGTCCAGGACGGAAGCGGACACTTGCGCCTGCCGCCGCTCGCCGCGCTCGGCGCCGGTGTCAATCTCCCCGCCAACGGCCAAACCAATCTGCTCATTGAATATCAGATTCACAATCTCTCGGACGCCGACTTCGTCAATGCGATTCCCGCCGTCACCGAAGTTCAGGTGATCCTGCAGCAGATCGCACCCTCGTTCGGCTACAATCCCAGCGATGTGGCGCGATACAACAACTTCTTCCGCAATGTCGTGTTCTCCTATCTCAGCCCGGAACGGTTGATGATGATCTACGACAAGCAAGGCCTCGAAGAGGTTGTCGAAGAGGTGAGCAAGCTCCGGCGCCTGCATGTGATCTGAAACCGCACATTGCCTCGAGCCGAATGCGCGGCAGTCAAGCCAGGACCTGGAGGACGAAGGCTCCGCTCCGATTTCGATCGGAGCGGAAGAAGATCAACCCATTGTCAGCGCCACGCGGCCGATCGCCTTGCGATCGATCAGCAGCCGCATCGCCTGCGCATATTCTTCCAGCGGCAGGCGGTGCGAGACATTGGGCCGGATCTTTCCTTGCTCCGCCCATTCCAGCAACTTCTTGATCCGTACCTCGCCGAGCGCCGGATTCTTCCGCACCGCTTCCCCCGCGCGGACGCCGAGCACGCTCGCGCCCTTGATCAGCAGGAGATTGGTGCGCGCCAGCCCGATGCCACCGGTGAAGCCGATCACGAGCAGCCGCGCGCCCCAGGCGATGCACCGGACGCTCTCCTCGAAGATTTGCCCGCCGACGGGATCGTAGACTACATCGGCGCCGCGGCCATCGGTGATGCGTTTGACCGCGTCACGAAAAGGCTCGCGGCTATAGAGCACGAGATGGTCGGCGCCCCTCGCCTTCGCCACCGCGAGCTTTTCTTCCGATGACGCCGCCGCGATCACCGTCGCGCCGAGCAGCTTGCCGATCTCGACCGCCGCAAGACCGACGCCGCCGCCGGCGCCGTGCACCAGCAGCACCTCGCCCGGTTGCAATTGCCCCCGATCGATCAGCCCGTGATAGGCCGTGCCATGCGCGGCGAGAAAGGTCGCGCCTTCCGCATAGTCGAAGGTCGAGGGTAGCCTCGTCAGCTGCGACGGCGCCACAACGGCTTCATCAGAGTATCCGCCGTGTCGGAGCTTGACGATCACGCGGTCGCCCACCGCCACGCCTTCCGCGCCGTTCACCTCGACGACATCGCCGGCCGCTTCCATGCCGGGTGTGAATGGCAGCTCCGGCTTGAGCTGATACTCGCCCGCTGCCATCAATATGTCGGGGAAATTGATGCCGGCTGCGCGGATGGCGACGCGCACCTGCCCCGGCGCGAGCGGCTTTGACGCAAAGCTTTCCAGCAGCAGCCGCTCGGGCGGTCCGAGCTGGCGGCAGACGACGGCCTTTGGCATTAAGCCGCGCGCTCCTTGGCAGCCGCCAGCGCCTCGCGCACCAGCGGCAAGCGGTCATTGCCAAAATACATGTCGGTCTTGTCGATGAAGATGGTCGGCGAGCCGAAACCGCCGCGCGCCATCACCTCATCGGTGTTGGCCTTGAGCTGGTCCTTGATCGCTTGCTGGCCGATGCCGGCCAGGAATTTCTGCGGGTCGACGCCGGCGCGCCGGCACACTTCCGCCAGCACCGCGTCCTGCGAGATGTCCTTGTCCTCGCCCCAATAGATCTCGAAGGCGGCGCGCGCGAACGGCACCATGTCTTTGCCCAGGAAGATGCAGCCGCGCATTGCCTTGACGCTGTTCACCGGAAACACCGTCGGCCGCATCTTGATCGCGAGCCCCGCCGAGCGCGCCCAATCCGCCATGTCCTTTTTCTGGTAGGCGAGTTTCGCCGGCACCGGATTTTCGCGCGTCGCATAGACGCTCGGGTTGATGGTGTTGAAGATGCCGCCGACCAGGATCGGCCGCCAGACGATCTCCTCGCCGAACTCCTTGGCAAGCGGCTGGATGTTGTGGAAGGCGAGATAGGTCCAGGGGCTGGAGCAGTCGAAGAAAAACTCGATCATGGCGTTTCCTTTTTTGTTCGGTCCTCACCGTTAGACTAAAGGACAGTTCCGATAGATAGAAGCCTCCGCATCGTCATGGCCGGGCTTGACCCGGCCATACACGTCTTGGCACAGGAGAAGGGAAGACGTGGATGCCCGGGGCAAGCCTGGGCAAGCGCGGACATGACGAACATATGTACCTGACGCCAAAGACATGGCAGACAGTCGCCCAAATAGAACCCGACCGGGAGGCCCAGATGCTGTTTCCAACGACCATCGCAGGCTCGCTGCCGAAGCCCGAATGGCTGGCCGAGCCCAATGTGCTGTGGGCGCCCTGGAAAGCCCAGGGCGCCGAGCTGGCGCGGGCCAAGCGCGACGCCACGCTGCTTGCGGTGAAACTGCAGGAGGATTCCGGCATCGACATCGTCACCGAGGGCGAGCAGGCGCGGCAGCATTTCGTGCATGGTTTCCTGGAAAAGATCGAGGGCATCGATTTCGCCCACAAGGTCGAGATGGGAATCCGCAACGACCGCTACAAGGCGATGGTGCCGCAGGTGGTGGCGCCGCTGAAGCTGAAGGGCCGCGTGCATGCGGATGAGGCCCGCGTCGCCCGCACCCACACCACGAAGAAGGTGAAATTCACCCTGCCCGGCCCGATGACCATCATCGACACCATCGCGGACCAATATTACGGCGATCGCGTCAAGATGGCGTTCGCCTTCGCCGAGCTTCTTAACGAGGAAGCGAAAGCCCTGCAGGCCGACGGCGTCGACGTCATCCAGTTCGACGAGCCCGCCTTCAACGTCTACATGGACCAGGTCCGCGACTGGGGCATCAAGGCGCTCGAGCGCGCCGCCGAGGGGCTGTTCTGCACCACCGCCGTGCACATCTGCTACGGCTACGGCATCAAGGCCAACACCGACTGGAAGCAGACGCTGGGCGGCGAATGGCGGCAATACGAGGAGACGTTCCCGTCGATCGACAAGAGCGCGATCCAGCAGGTCGCGATCGAGTGCCGCAATTCCAGGGTGCCGCTGGAATTGCTGGCGGCGCTGCCGAACAAGGTGGTGCAGGCCGGTGTGATCGATGTCGCCAGCGACGAGGTCGAGACCGCCGAAGACGTCGTCAAGGTGATCGAGGACGTCGCCAAATTCGTGCCCAAGGCCAACATCGTCGCCACCACCAATTGCGGCATGGCGCCGATGCGGCGCGAGATCGCCGAGGCGAAGCTGATGGCACTTGGCGCCGGCGCCAAGCTCGCACGGCAGAAGCTGGCATGAGGTTGTGCTTCGTGCTGATGGCCGCGATGCTGCTTGCAAGCGCAGCGCGAGCGGTCCCCGGCGAGCGCGACAGGCTCAACGCGTGCAAGGCCATGGTCGAACGCGCAGGGCCGGCAGCAGCTGGCCACGCCGCGCCTGAAACCGCCGAGCTGCAAAAATGCCGGCAAATCATCAAGGAGTGGACCTTGCGCGACTCCCGCATGAGCGTCGACGAGAACGGCCACCCGATGAAGTGATCACTCGTAGCCCGCGCAAGCGAAGCGCCATGCGGGACCGCCCCGCGTGTCGCTGTCGCTCACGCGGGCCACGGACCAGCGCTGGGATGCGGCACCGGCCGATACCCGGCCGCGAAGGCGCGCACGGTCGAGGGTGGTGTCAGTAGCTTGGCGTCTTCCAGCGACCGCCGCTCCTTGGTGTAGCCAGCGGGCGACCATTGCAGCGCCCTGCCTCGCGCGATCAGAAAACTGTCGTCGCCGTCCTGCAGCATCGTGCCGTCGGGCAACTTTTCGATTTTCATCGGCAACGGATGCAGCTTCCTGCCGCTGGCGAACCGCTCCCGGTGCAGGACCGCGTCCAACTCGGGCGCGAGCACGTCCTTGACGCCGTTGCCCTCTTCCCACGCCGCGCGAAAGCGGTTGGCGTCGTCGCGCCGGCAGTAGAAGCAGGGACGGTGGCCGGCGGCGAAGGCAGTGGCTTCGTCCAGGAAGAACAGCTCGGTCCAGCTTTGCCTCGCCATCACCTTGCGCCGCCGCCCCCGAAATTCGAGCACGCAGGTGAGCCAGGCCGATGTCGACCAGCGCTTTTTCAGAAGCGTTTTGGTCGCGGGGTCATGGATGATGCCGCGGTTGCCGACGAACTGCCCGCGCTGCGAGGTGGCAATGATTTCGCCGGTTGGCATGACGCGGTTTTGCAGGGGCATGGCGCGACCACTATTCCACCGTCGTCATTCCGGGATGCGTGCGAAGCACGCAGGCCCGGAATGACAGCTAAGCCGCGCCGTCGCGGAGCGGCGGGGCGAACGACAGTGCGGTGTCCCAGGGAAAGAATATCCAGGTATCCTGCGACACCTCGGTGATGTAGGTGTCGACCAGCGGCCTGCCCTTGGGTTTGGCGTAGACGGTGGCGAAATGCGCGTCCGGCATCATCGCGCGCACCAGTGTGCCGG
>DATMNV010000181.1:0-45095 GCA_035568535.1 Bradyrhizobium sp. | reverse complement strand
GCGCTGCAACGTCACCGGTGAGCGACAACACGCCTCAAGCACCTTGCGATCTTTCCTCGAAAGGTGGACTTCTCTTGCTTCGGGTATCATCCATATCTTGAATCACGACTCACGATCCAAGAAAAGTGGGTACTAGATCGGTAGTCAGGCGTCCATGTGCGTTATCTGTTCACGGCGCAGTGTGATCTCAGGGGTTGCCGCAGTAATTGTGCTCTGGCCCGTCCGGAGTTGGAGTCTGCAAGATTCCAACTCCATTCCCTGTGCCTGCAGCACTGACGAATTCGAAAACCGTCACAAAACAAAGTCCTCCAAATCCGGGAACGACAAGTTCGATGCCGCACTGATCGAGGAATTGAAAGTCATTGAACAGGTCATCCCGGGCATCAACCCGGGCTTTCAATTCGTGCAGGCACATAACGCCTTCACGACCGCGGAAACCGTAATTAGAGGAACGCAGGGCACCGTCTGGATCGGCATCGACTTTGTAAGAAATCTTGCGAATACTGGAAATAACAATCCAGACGGCGGCATCGCGGTCGCCGGAGTCCTCGCCCACGAGTGCGCCCACGTCTTTCAACTCGCCAGTCCCGATCTGCTGAAATCCCTATTAATGGGACAGACGAACGCTGTGCTTGCCGAACTTCATGCGGACTTCCTGGCCGGGTACTACCTCGCGAAAAAGAGAAACGTCTCGCCTGAAAAGCTGACGATCATGCAGAACGTATTCGTCTATCAGGGCGCTTACGACAGAAGAGACCCTCATTATCATGGTACACCGGGACTGCGCGGAGCAGCTATGGACACAGGATATTTCGCGGCGCAGGACGGCAGGACATTCACCGAAGCTTCCACGATAGGAGCAAATTATGTTCGGGGTCTGGTGTAGAATCGTCGCGGCGCTGGCCAAGCGTTTGGGCCAACTCAGCGTCATTGTAGCGGCGATTTGCAATGCGCCGACCGTAAACGCACAAAGCTTGCCGCCACCTCCGGAGTTGAAGAATCCAAGCGTCGGCGCCAACCTGGGAAGTTTTTTCACCAGCAAGACGCCCTACGAATTTTGGTTAAGTTGTCTGATCTGCCTCTTCGGGCTTGCTGTCATTTACGCCCTCCTGTTTGGAATGCGTCGTTCGCACAACGCTCGTCCCGAGGACATTGCTCGCCCGATCATCATCGTAACCGTCATTACCGGCACACTTATGTTAATCACGTGCGGCTACAACAACGAGCAGATTGCTCCGGCTTTTGGCCTGTTCGGCACCATCGTGGGCTACATGCTTGGACGATTTGCCCAGCCGCAACCTTCTCCGGAGGCGCCGCCGCAGGCGCCGGATAAAGCCAACACTTGAACTCGAGACGACGCGGAGCAATTCATCATGCGCAACGCAACCGTGCTGGGGTTCGTTTCGCTGCTGGTCGTCGGTAGCGCAGCGCTTTCTGACGAGCGGACCATCCCCCGCCAACCGATCGGCCCGACGGATTTCCAAATGATGCCGGTGCAGAGATTGCCGCCGGCTGACACCGTTCGAATTGTCAATCGAGGCGATCAAAGGTTGAGTTTTTCTTACTGGGATGGCCAGTCCGCCTGGCGCTCGCTGTCCCTTGACGCACAAGCCTCAACGGACATTTCATGCACAAACTGCGTTGGCGCCATCATCGTTGTCTACCATGACGGAATGCAAAACCAGCAGGTCTCGCTTAAAGAGGGCAGCATTTATTGGTTGGGTTGGTCTGCGTCCAAGGGTGTGTGGTTAATTGGCCCGGCGACCCAATGATGAAGTATCGGTTGCGCTGCCATGCGATTGCCGGCCGCGCGATCGTCGACGTCGGGAGAGTGGTAAAACACCACTTGCCTCAATCTCGATGCGGTTCGGCAACGGGGCGTTAAGTCTCAGGGCGCACACTCCTCGCTCGCCTACGCGTGCAGCGAGGAGTGGGCCAT
Organism: Bradyrhizobium sp.; assembly: GCA_035568535.1. Lineage (GTDB taxonomy): Bacteria > Pseudomonadota > Alphaproteobacteria > Rhizobiales > Xanthobacteraceae > Bradyrhizobium. Next base: position 43,156 of record DATMNV010000181.1, on the reverse strand, counting down.
GGCCAACAAGCCAGAATTCGTCGATCTCATTTCCGACCGGACGCAGCAGAAATGGCGGCGCCCGGTCAAGAAAGTGGCCGCCGCAGCCGAGGTGGAGGAGAGGCGTCTCAGCCACTGGCCACCCGACCGCATGGAGCAATGGCGGCTGGTCAATTTGACCTCATGGAAGATCAAGCTGAAGTCCTGGAAGTTCAAGGACTGGGTTTGAGCACCGCAGCAAATTGAAAGGGCGCCCGAGAGGCGCCCCATTCGTTTCGTTCACAACTCACCAGTAGTAGCGCCGGTGGTGCCAGCGGTGCCAGCCGCAGACGCGGCGCGGTCCGTAATAGGTCCGGATGATCCGGCAGTACGGGTGATGATAGTAGCCATAGTACGGGTAGTAGCCGCCACCATAGAAGAAGCGGCGATGGTGGAAGTGCGCGAAGCCGCGATGGTGAAATCCGCCGCCGTGCCATCCACCATGCCAACCTCCACCGTGCCAGCCGCCACCGCCTCCATGGAAACCGTGAAAGCCTCCGCCATGGAAGCCACCACCATGGAACCCACCGCCATGGGAGCCGCCGCCGTGGAAGCCGCCACCATGACCACCGCCGCCGCCATGACCGCCGCGGACTTGTATGATCCCGTCGGAAGCAGCCTTAGCGACCGGCGTTGCACCCGGCGTGATCAGCGAGATCGCCTGCGCGCGCTGCGGCGCGGCGGAGAGCAAGAGCACCGCAGCCGCCGCGAGCGTCAGGCTGCGGACAAATCCCGGCATCGAAATCCTTCTGCAAATTTCATTCATCGGTCGACCCTCCCTTTTTTCGCATTCCTTGGGCGCACCACGGCAAGCGCGCAAACGATTGTCATCGCGCGCTTGCCGCATCTACGCTGCTGCATCTGTCCCGAAGGTTAAGCTAAGGATAGCGAAGTGAATGCGGCATGAATGGCGCGCATGGCGACGACAACTTGTCGCGCGCAAATCGAAATGCAAAATCATCACGCGTGGAATAAGAGAGAATACGTGGAGTTAGAGCGAACCGATTTTTTTGCACGCGAGCATCACGACGGGAGAGCGTCCATCATGACAGTGTACGTGATCGTGCAATTGAAGATGACGGATCGCGCCGCCTACGATCGTTATCAGGCGCGATTTTTCGATGTGTTCAAGAAATTCAGCGGACGATTGCTGTCGGCCGACGAGCGTCCATCCGTGCTCGAAGGCAAATGGGATCGCGATAAACTTGTTTTGATGTCGTTTCCCGACGAGGCTGCGTTCCGAGCGTGGTCCGACTCGCCGGAATATCTGGAGATATCAAGAGACCGCAAGGCCGGCGCGGAAGGAATCGTTCTGCTGGCGAGGGGGTTCTCTCCGTAACGCCGCATCGCGGCTTCACCACCACTCCCAGCCGTAACCGAACAGCGGCGGGATCGGGACGAAAGGCGCCGGCGCGTAGACGGTGGGACGGCCATAGTAAGAGGGATAGTACGGCCGAGTGGCGTAAGCATATTGCCTGACGTGCTTGCGCGCGCTGGGGCCGGTGGCAGACGCGGCACGCGCCGCATCAAGAGCGCCTAACATCATCATCGCCGCGAGCGCCGCCGCGCCAATCCATCTCGCCATCGCATCCTCCGCACCAGAACTGAGCTGAGCCTAGCATCGGCGGGCATGAAAACAGGCCCGCAATCACGAGCCTGTTTCAATTCAGGCGGCCGGCCTTCTCACCAGTGACGGTGATGATGCCAGCGGCGCCAGTGCCAGTGGTGGTGATGATGATGCCAATGATGGTGCCACCCCCAGCGCACTTCGGTGGTGAGCTCTTTCGAATCCTGCTGCACCGCCGCCGCAGCACCCGGATTGATCAAAGATAACGCCTGTGCGCGCTCGATCGGAGCCGCGATGACAAACAACGCGCCAACAGCCGCAAGCCCCAGAACTTTCGTTCCGCTCATCAACATTCTCCTTCCCATGATGTGATTTCACGCCGGCGCCGCGCGGCTGCCCTTCAGCAACTGCTTCGCCGCGACGCGATAATCGAATCCTAGAGCAGGTGACGTGAATGCCGACTGAATGTCCGCGCCGCAAAGATGAATGCGCGGCGCGCGCGACAGTTCCGTCGCAGGATTTTCTCGTGCCGAAAATTTTCTGGAGGCGATGCCGCCGTCAGCCGCGCGTCCAGTAGCAGCTCATGCGCGGCACGATCACCGTGCCGCTCGGCCGAAATTCCTGCACGTAATGCGCGTTGCACACGCGCACCGCGTCGGGACCCGGATTGTAATGCGGATAGACGCCTTCCTGTTCATAGTAGGGCGTGACGCGAAGCCGCGGCACCGGCCGGTAAACCCGGCGCGGCACCCGCGTATCCTGCGGCGCAGCCTGCGCGACTTTAATTCCGGATGCCGATTGCGCAGCCACACGCTCCGCCGGCCATGCCACGCTGACCGCCAGCGCGACCCCGATTGCCGCCATCCCGATCCGCTTCATCGCGCCCACCCAAGCCTGTTTCGTTCCGTTTTCTAACATTGCGCCATCAGCACAGCTAGCCCCGTCATAAAACAGAGATGCAGTGTGGCAGAACTCGCGCTAAAAGCCCTCATGATGTGGACCGATCAGAAGGCCCCCTCGCTGGCCGAGATGGAAGTGATGGCGCACGCCATTTTCGAGCGCCTGCCCGCGCGTTTTCGCGAATTGTGCGAAGGCGTGGTCATTCGTGTGGACGATTTCCCGACCGATGAGGTGCTGGACGAGATGGAGGCCGAGACCGAGTTCGACCTGCTCGGCCTGTTTCAGGGCACGGGCCTGCCCCAGCAGAGCCATGGCGACGTCGCACGCCTGCCCAACATGGTCTGGCTCTATCGCCGTCCGATCCTCGATTACTGGGCCGAGCACGAGGAATCGCTTGGCGACATCGTCCGCCACGTGCTGATCCACGAGATCGGCCATCATTTCGGGCTTTCCGACGACGACATGGCCGATATCGAGTCCGAGGCGGACTAGGCGCGTCCAGCACGCCATGTTTTCGCAAGACCGCTACCCGTTTTTGGCCTTGGAGCGGGGCCGCGCCTGCGTTAAACCAGCGATCCCCGAGGATATTAACAAGGCCCCTAGCCGGAAGCTTGACCCATGGAAAAGTTCACCACGCTGGAAGGCGTCGCGGCGCCCTTGAAGATCATCAATGTCGACACCGACATGGTCATCCCCAAGCAGTACCTCAAGACCATCAAGCGCACCGGCCTTGGCAAGGGGCTTTTCTCCGAGCAGCGCTACAAGGATGACGGCAGCGAGAATGAGGACTTCATCCTCAACAAGCCGGCCTACCGCAACGCAAAAGTGCTGGTTGCCGGCGACAATTTCGGCTGCGGCTCGAGCCGCGAGCACGCACCCTGGGCGCTGCTCGATTTCGGCATCCGCTGCGTGATCTCGACCTCGTTCGGCGACATCTTCTACAATAACTGCTTCAAGAACGGCATCTTGCCGATCCGCGTCAGCCAGGAAGACCTCGACAAGCTGTTTGACGACGCCGAACGCGGCGCGAATGCGACGCTGACCATCGATCTCCCCAACCAGGAGATCCGCGGACCCGATGGCGGCAAGGTGAAGTTCGAGATCGATCCGTTCCGCAAGCATTGCCTGCTGAACGGCCTCGACGACATCGGCCTCACCATGGAGAAGAAGTCGTCGATCGACGCCTATGAGGCGAAGCTCAAAGAGCGCGCCTGGGCATAACGGGATATCTTGAGGTTTGACGCGTTTTCTTCACGCGAACCGGTTTCCACTTCGCTTGAAAACGCTATGATTCTCCCTGACGTCGTCACCTTCTGGCACGGTCCGCTGGATACCCTCCGGCGGACCTGCCTGCGGTCGCAGCTTGCGGCCGGCCACAAGGTGACGGTTTATAGTTTCGACACCATCCCGGGACTGCCCGACGGCATCGCCAACTCGGAAGCCGAGGCGATCCTGCCGCATGCTTTCTCTGAAAGACTGCGCCCGCCGCAGCCGGACGGTTCGTGGCGCGACTGGACCACGCTGCAGTTCAGCGATTTCTTCCGTATGCGGCTGATGGCGCAAGGCGCCGGCCTTTGGCTCGACGCCGACGTGCTCCTGCTCAAACCGGTCGAGATCGATCCCGCCAAGCCGTTCTTTGCCTGGGAGCGGCCGCGGCAGATCGGCAATTCCGTGCTCTATCTGCCGCTCGGCGATCCGATCGTGACTGCGTTCGCGAAACTGATGGAACAGGAAGAGCTGACGCCGGACTGGCTGTCGCTGCGCCATCGCCTCACCTTCGCGCTGCGGCGGATGCGTGGCGGCTCCAACCGTCTGTCCGATATCCGAGTGGCGATCTTCGGCCCGGCGGCGCTGACCGCGCTTGCCAACCGTTCCGGCTCTGTCCGGGATGCGTTGCCGAAGAAATCCTTTTATGCCGTGCACGCCGAACCGAAGCGCTTCTTCGAGCCCTCGGATTTTTCCGCGCTGATTGGTGACCCCGATATCTGGGGGCTGCACATCTCGCCCAAGGGTCGCGGCGGCCAGCCGCCGATTCCAGGCAGCCTCTACGCCTGGGCAGCGGAGCGATTCCGCACTTAGCTTACTTAAACTATTGACGAGTTCCCCCAACTTCGGCGCTATGAAGCCTTGGAGGGCATGGGGCGCTTCCGATTTTTTTTAGAGACATTTCTGCCATGTCGAGCCCGGCGACCGATTCGACTGAGGCGCCTGGATTCCGCCCGCCGGCCCCGGCGCCGTCTCCGCGGCGGCTCGGGCCGATCAGGCTTTTGCAGGCGCTGCGGCGCAACCCGCTCGAATGCTGGAGCGAGGACTTTTTTCGCGAGCCGATCTCCCGCGTCGGGCTGCCGATCGGCCGGGTTTTTGTCCTCAACGATCCCGCTGACATCAAGCATGTGCTGGTCGACAACGCCGGCAATTATCGCAAAGACGCGCTGCAGCGCCGCGTCTTGAGCGCAGGGCTTTCGGACGGATTGCTCAGCGCCGAGGACAAGCGCTGGGAGGTTCAGCGCCGCACCCTCGCACCGCTGTTCTCCGCGCGGACTGTGCGCAGCCGCGCCAAGGACATGCTGCATGCGGTCGACCAGCTCACACAGCGCTGGCTGTCAATGGGTCCGGGCGCGATGGTCGATATTGCCGCCGAGATCACGCTGCTCACGCTGAATGTGCTGGCACTCACCATCTTCTCGGACGGGCTGCAAAGCGACCCCGATGAATTCCGCCTCTCCATGACCGAATATTTTCGCGTGGCCGGCCGGATCGGCCTGTTGGATCTGATCGGAGCCCCCGACTACATCCCGCGTCCCGGCCGGTGGCGGATCAAGTCGACCCTGACGTATTTTGAAAACATCGTCGACGACCTGATCAATGCGCGCCGGCAAGCCCTCGAGAACAAACTGAAGCCTCAACGCGACGATCTGCTGACGCTGCTATTGCGCGCGCTCGATCCCGCCACGGGTCAGCCGATGACGCTTCGAGAGGTCCGCTCCAACATCCTCACATTCCTCTCGGCCGGCCACGAGACCACCGCCAACACGCTGACCTGGTCGCTGTTCCTGCTGTCGCAATCCGACACCTGGCGGGCCCGCGTGGGGGAGGAAGCCGAGCGCGAGCTTTCAGGTCCGGAGGAAGGGCTGGTCGACCGCCTGGTTGTTACCAAGGCCGTCATCGAGGAAGCTTTGCGGCTCTATCCCCCGATCGCGGCGCTGAGCCGTTCCGCCAAGGGAGCGGACCGGATCGGAGAATATGACATCAAGGCCGGATCGCTGATCGTGATCGCGCCCTATGTGCTGCACCGGCACCGAAAACTCTGGCATCAGCCTGACGTCTTCGACCCCGGCCGGTTTCTGGGTGAAGCCCGGCGTTCGGTTGGACGCTTTGCCTATCTGCCGTTCGGCGTCGGCCCCCGCATCTGCATCGGTTCGTCGTTCGCCTTGCAGGAGGCGACGATCGCGCTGGCTTGTCTGATCCGGCGCTTTGAGTTCCGCCTCGAGCAGGCGCCGAAGGTGTGGCCCCTGATGAGCGTCACGGTGCGTCCGGCCAACGGCCTGCCGATGCGAATTACGCCAACCGCCAGGCCTTCCTAGCGCGAAATATCTCTGCGGCCTGGTTGATCCAGCGCAATTTCCTTCGCCGCCATTGCTGGTCAAATCGGTCTCGTCTTCCGGCGAGCCGAGGTGTCCCATGACCACGCATAGCAAGCCCTACCCCCGAGTCACGGCTCTGATCGACACATTCGCCGACTGGCTCAAGCACCGCCGCGAACTCAATGAAATACGCCAGCTCGACCGCTCCGAGTTCGATCGCATCGCGGCCGATCTGGATATTTCGTCCGGCGACCTCGATGAGCTCGTTCGCCGCGGCCTGCATGCGGCCGACGAATTGCCGCTGCTCTTGAAGGCGCTCGGCATCGACGAGGCCAAGCTCGAAAATGCCCATCCACTGGTGCTGCGCGACATGGAGCGCGTCTGCGCGCTCTGTACCCATAAGGTCGAGTGTGACGCCGATCTCGTCTCGGGCGGCGCCGCCACGCATTATCGGAGCTATTGCCCCAACGCGCCCACGATCGAGGAGCTCGGCGAAACCGCGGCGCGGTAGAAAGCGCTAGCCCATCGCGGCGATCGCATCCGCGATCGCAATGGTGCGCTTGGCCATCTCGGCATGCAGCCGCTCCACCATCCGTCCGTCGAGCTGGATCGCACCGCGCGAGGCGTTTTCCGGCAAGGCAAAGGCTGCGATGATCTTGCGTGCTTCCGCGACTTCTTCCGCCGGCGGCGTGAAGATCGCATTGCAGGCGTCGATATGGCTCGGATGGATCAGCGTCTTGCCGTCGAAGCCGAGGTCGCGGCCCTGCGCGCATTCGGCGGCAAAGCCGTCGAGATTTGAGATGTCGCTGTAGGGCCCGTCGAGCATTTCCAGCCCATGCGCATGCGCCGCCAGCACGCAATTGACAATCATCGGGATCATCGCCGCGCGGCCCGGCAGCATCCGGATCCGCGTCTCCCGCGCGATGTCGTTGGGGCCAAACACGAAGCCGGCCAGCCGGGTCTTCGGGTCGCGCGAGGTGGCCGCAAGCCTGTCGACATCGAGCACCGCGCGCGCGGTCTCGATCATGGCCCAAACCTTGATCGAGGCAGGCGCACCGACCTCGCTCAGGCGCGCGCCAATCTTGCCCAAATCCTCGACCGTCGAAATCTTCGGCACCAGGATGCCGTCGGGCACGACCGCGCCCGCCATGGCGACATCGTCGCTCCACCAGGGACTGTCGAGGCTGTTGGTGCGGATCAGGACCTCCCGCTTGCCAAACCCCTTCGCCTGCACGGCCGCCGCGATCTGCTCGCGCGCTTTTGCCTTGGCCTCCGGGGCGACGGAGTCTTCCAGGTCAAGGATTAGGCAGTCAGCCGCAAGATTGCGCGCCTTCTCCAGCGCCCGGGCGTTCGACCCCGGCATGAACAACAGGCTGCGGCGTGGGCGAGTCATGGCGGTTCCTCGGGGTTCCTCGGAATTTCTGATTCCCACGCGATAACATCTCGGCTGACCTGCCGGAAGTCTTGTTCCCGTCACCGGCATATGGTTTAGCCAAAGGTCATGATCACGTTCCCGCAACACCTGCTCGACGGCTACCGCACCTTCACCACACAGCGGCTTCCGACCGAGCAGAGCCGCTACCGCGACTTGTCGGTGCGCGGGCAATCGCCGGAAGTGATGGTGATCGGCTGCTGCGACTCCCGCGTTTCGCCGGAGGTCATCTTCGACGCCGGCCCCGGCGAATTGTTCGTGGTGCGCAACATCGCCAATCTGGTGCCCGTCTATCAGCCCGACAGCGGCGCGCACGGCGTCTCGGCGGCGCTCGAATACGCCGTTTCGGTTCTGCGTGTAAAACATATCGTGGTGCTCGGCCACGCCCAATGCGGCGGCATCCGCGCCTTCGTCGACAAGAGCGAGCCGCTGTCACCGGGCGATTTCATCGGCAAATGGATGGCGATGTTCATCAAGCCTGGCGAGATCGTCGAGCAGCGCGCGCATGAGACGATGCAGGATTTCGTCACCCGCATCGAGAAGGCGGCGGTGTTCCGCTCGCTCGAAAACCTGATGACGTTTCCGTTCGTCCGCAGCCGGGTCGAGGGCGGCGAATTGCAGCTGCACGGCGCCTATTTCGGTGTCGCCGAGGGCTCGCTATTCGTGCTCGACAAGACGTCAAAGGAATTCAAGAGCGCGGCGACAGCTCGCAGCGACGTGAAGATTGCGTAGGGTGCGCAAAGGCGCGATAGCGCGTGCCGACCCGTTGGCTTTGCCCACACTGCAGATCACTCGCCCTTTTCCGCCGTCCAGCGGTCGGACAGCGCGAGCAGCAGCGCCGAGATCACGAACACCAGATGCACGGCGACCAGCCACGTCATCCGCGTGGCATCGAAGGCGGCGTCTATATTCAGGAACGCTTCCAGCACGTGAATCGCCGAAATCGCCACGATCGAGGCGAGCATTTTCTGTTTCAGCCCGGCGAAATCGATCCGGGTGATCCAGGTCGGCCAATTCGGATTGGCTGAGGTGTCGATGCGCGAAACGAAATTCTCGTAGCCCGAAAACACCACGATCAGGATGAGATTGCCGACCAGTGTGACGTCGATCAGCGACAGTGCATCGAGGATCGTCTCGCTCGACTTGGCGCCGGGCGCATGCAGGACGAATTCCCCGAGCATGCGCAGGAATTTGAGGAAGAGAACGGCGAGCGCAACCACAAGGCCGACATAGAACGGGGCCATCAGCCAGCGGCTGTTGAACAGCACATATTCGAAGCCGCGCCTGATGCGTTCATGCGCGGGCCCGGGCGGCGAGGGAGCCGCTTGCTCGGTCATGGTCCGGCTCCCGTCCGATCGCTCTTATGCTGCCTTCTTCTTGGCGCTGACGAGCTTGCGGTTGATCAGCACCTCCGCGATCTGGATCGCGTTCAGCGCCGCGCCCTTGCGCAGATTGTCCGACACGCACCACAGCACCAGGCCGTTCTCCACCGTCGCATCCTCGCGAATGCGGCTGATATAGGTGGCGTCCTCGCCGGCCGCCTCATACGGCGTGACGTAGCCGCCCGGCTCATGCTTGTCGATGACGAGACATCCCGGCGCGCTGCGCAGGATGTTGCGCGCCTCGTCGGCCGTGATCGGGTTCTCGAATTCGATGTTGACGGCTTCCGAATGGCCGACGAACACCGGCACGCGCACGCAGGTGGCGGTGAGCTTGATCTTGGGATCAAGAATCTTCTTGGTCTCCATCATCATCTTCCACTCTTCCTTGGTGTAGCCGTCCTCCATGAACACGTCGATCTCGGGGATGACATTGAAGGCGATACGCTTCGGGAATTTCTTGTTGATCAGATCGTCGTTGGTGTAGACGGCCTTGGTCTGCGAGAACAATTCGTCCATCGCATCCTTGCCGGCGCCGGAGACCGACTGATAGGTCGCGACCACGACGCGCTTGATCCTGGCCTTGTCGTGCAGCGGCTTCAGCGCGACCACGAGCTGCGCGGTCGAGCAGTTCGGATTGGCGATGATGTTCTTCCTGGTGAAGCCGGCCACCGCGTCCGCATTGACCTCGGGCACGATCAGCGGCACGTCCGGATCCATCCGCCAGGCCGACGAATTGTCGATCACGACCGCGCCGGCGGCGCCGATCTTCGGCGACCATTCCTTCGACACCGCGCCGCCCGCCGACATCAGGCAGATGTCGACGTCGGAGAAATCGTAATTCTCGAGCGCTTTGACCTTCAGGGTGCGGTCGCCATAGGAGACTTCGACGCCCATGCTGCGGCGTGACGCCAGCGCCACAACCTCATCGGCAGGGAATTTGCGCTCATCCAGAATGTTGAGCATTTCCCGCCCGACATTGCCGGTCGCGCCGACCACTGCGACTTTGTAACCCATCGTTCACTCTCCGAAGAAAAACGCCGCCCGCCGCATCAAGCGGAAAGGGAAGCGGCAGCGCTTCTATGCGAGAAACGCCGTCAACACAACGTTACTACGGGCCCCGGGCAGTTGATGCAGTCGTTTTCGGCCAATGATCACGCCATTCCCCCTTATTCCAGCAGTATCCGCCCCGCGCTGACGAGTTTCGCCGACGAAGTCTGCGCCACGGTGGCGCGCCTGTTCGCCTATGTGGGGGTGCTGATGCTGTTTGGCATCCTCGGTCTCCATGCCTGGGACCGGTTGCAGGTCGATCTCGCCGCAGAGCCTGCGCCCGAGGCCGGCTGGAGCGTCGCCGATCATTCCTCGCCGGCGTTTGCCCTCAGCCCGCGGGATGCTTCGGATAAATACCAAAAATCAGACACTTATGTGGTCCTCCGGCACCCCGCAGACGGCCGCAAAGACATTTTCCGGTGGTCGGGCACAGGCGAAAGGCCGGTCGGAGAGCTCGAAATCTATCGTCCCGGCGGTGAATATGGCCCCGCCTCAGTGGCGCTAGCCGAATTGGCGGCACGGATGCTGGCCCCCGGCGCGGAACTCGAGCCCGCTGGCGTGATCGAGAGCAAATTCGGTAGCGTCGCGCTCCTGCGCCGGGTCGGCGGGCGCGAGGGCGCGGGTTCCTGTCTCGGCTACTTCAAGCGGATCGATGATCCCGCTGTGCAGATTTCCGGCTGGTCTTGCCGGGGCGACAGCCTACCGGCGCGCCGCGCCGAAATCGACTGCGCGCTGAACCGGCTGATGCTGCTGACTGCCGGAAATGAGCCGAAACTTGCCGAATATTTCGCCCGCGCCGAGCTCAATCGTAGTAGCTGCGCCTCTGCCACTGCCTCGGCGGACTGGCTGACGGACGGCGCCAATCCGCGCCTACGCGGGGCGTTCTGACCGGGTGCTCACCAAGGCCCAGTTTAACGCTCTGGTTTTCATGCAACTTTTTTGTCGCAGCTAACGTTTATCTGATCCCATGTGACCGGATTGGCCTTGTGGCGCCACAACCCTGGCCGATAAAATGCTCTCGAAATCGAAATGGCGCTCAGCCGCCCCCAGCGAGGACGTGATGAAAAAAGGATTTTTGCTGTTGGCGGCAGCCGCCGTGGTCGCCGCAGGCCTTGCGACTGCAGCGAGCGCCGAAGCACTGCGATACGACAACCGCGGCCGGCCCATTTACGGCAGTGGCGGCCCCAATGCGGTCTATCAGCAGGGCCACACCCGCATCTATGTGAGCAAGCGCTCCTGGCTCGATGGCGGTACCGAAGTGCTCCCGGGCGACCGCAAATTCCAGGACTACGCGTTCCCGCCGGCGGTCGGATTTCCGTCATTCGCCCGCGAGAACAACAACCGTCCGATCGATCGCCAGCCGCTCAACCCGGCTTCGGATCTCGGCGGCGAGCCGACCCGCTTCCCGCTGTATTAAGCGCAACGCGTAACACGAACGAATGTCATGGCCGGGCTCGCCCGGCCATTGCCATTTCTGGACTGCGTTACGCGTGCAGCTTCTGCAGCTCGCCCAGGATCGCTTCGCCCATTTGCGTCGTTGACGCCGCCTTCGATCCCTCCGATTTGATATCCGCCGTGCGCAGGCCGCTCGCGAGCACGGCCGCGATTGCGGCGTCGAGCTTGTCGGCGAGTTCGCCCATGTCGAAGGAATAGCGCAGCGCCATGCCAAAGGACGCGAGCATCGCGATCGGGTTGGCGAGTCCTTTTCCAGCGATATCAGGCGCCGAGCCGTGCACCGGCTCATACAGCGCCCTGCGCTTCTTGGTCTTGGCATCGACCTCGCCGAGCGAGGCCGACGGCAGCATGCCGAGCGAGCCGGTCAGCATCGCGGCGATGTCGGACAGCATGTCGCCGAACAGATTGTCTGTCACGATGACGTCGAACTGCTTCGGCGATTTCACCAGGTTCATGCCGCCGGAATCGGCGAGCTGATGCTCCAGCGTGACGTCCTTGTATTCGCGTGCATGCACCTGGGTCATCACCTCGTTCCAGAGCACGCCCGATTTCATGACATTGCGCTTTTCCATCGAGGTCACCTTGTTGCGGCGCTTGCGCGCGAGGTCGAAGGCGACGCGGCCGATGCGCTCGATCTCGTAGGTGTCGTAGACTTGGGTGTCGATCGCGCGCTTCTGGCCGTTGCCGAGATCGGTGATGGTTTTCGGTTCGCCGAAATAGACGCCGCCGGTGAGCTCGCGCACGATCATGATGTCGAGGCCTTCGACCGCCTCGCGCTTCAGGCTGGAGGCATCCGCAAGCGCCGGATAGCACACGGCGGGGCGCAGATTGGCGAACAAGCCAAGCTCCTTGCGCAGCCGCAGCAGGCCGGCCTCGGGGCGCGCCTCATAGGGCACGCTGTCCCATTTCGGTCCGCCGACCGCGCCGAAGATGATGGCATCGGCGCCCTTCGCCTTCGCCATCGTGTCTTCGCTGATGGAGACCTTGTGCGCATCATAGGCCGAGCCGCCGACGAGTCCCTGCTCGGTTTCGAATGACGCGATGCCCTTGGCATTGAGCCAGTCGATCAGGCGCTTCACCTCCGCCATCACTTCGGGGCCGATGCCGTCGCCGGGGAGAAGCAGCAATTTATGGGTCGCCATGGTCGTTTCCTCACTCGTTTCGCGCGGAGTGCTAATGCGCCGAGCGCGGATTGGCAAGCAGGGTTGGCTTGCGCTAGTGCCGGGCGGGCTTATTGCGCCCGCCGCAAGACAGCGTTGCTGCGTCGGCCCTGTGCAAGCACGCGCGGGCCTGCCACAATGCACCCTTGCCGGAGTGCTTTGTGAGATCCCCCGACCCTCCCCCGACCTACGCGCATCCTGCGCGGCTGATTCTCATTCTGTCGCTGGCGCCGACCATCGGGCTCGGCATCGGCCGCTTCGCCTATGCGCTGGTGCTGCCGGACATGCGCGACTCCTTGCAGTGGTCGTATTCCGCCGCCGGCTTCATGAACACCATCAACGCGGTCGGCTATCTCGCCGGCGCGTTGGTCGCCTCGCGGCTGATCAAGCGTTTTGGCCTTGCCGAAAGCGTGATCTGGGGAACAGTCGCTTGCGTGGTCTCGCTGGCGCTCTGCGCTATCACGGGCAATTTTATCGTGCTCAGTCTTGCGCGCCTGCTCGGGGGCTTTGCCGCGGCCGCGGTCTTTGTCGGCGGCGGTGCGCTAGCGGCCACCATTGCGCAATCACGGCCCCAACGGGCGAATTTTCTGTTGAGCCTGTACTATGCGGGACCCGGCATGGGCATCCTGGCCTCGGGCCTGATCGCGCCATACGTGCTGCAGGCCTTTGGCGCCGGCTCCTGGTGGATCGTATGGTGGGCGCTGACGCTGCTCTCGGTCCTCATGTTCGTCCCGCTGTGGCTTGCGCCGCTCAGTGGCCATGCCGCGATCGATCGTGCGGCGCGCATCGGCTTCGCTGTGCGGCCGGTGCTGATCTATCTCGTTGCCTATTTCCTGTTCGGCGCGGGCTACATCGCCTACATGACCTTCATGATCGCCTATGTCCGCGACGGCGGCGGCGGCGCGTCCGCCCAGAGCCTGTTCTGGAGCCTGATCGGCATGAGCGCCTTCGCCACGCCCTGGGTGTGGCGGCGCGTGCTGGCACTCGACCGCGGCGGGCTTGCCACCACCATCATCCTCGGCACCAACGCGATCGGCGCGGCGCTGCCGATCTTCGGACATTCGCCGCTGCTGCTCGCAATCTCGGCGCTGGTGTTCGGCGTCGCCTTCTTCGCCGTGGTGGGATCGACCACCGCCTTCGTGCGCTTCAACTATCCGGTGGAAGGGTGGCCCAGCGGCATCGCCGCGATGACCATCGCCTTCGGGATCGGCCAGACCGTAGGGCCGATCGCGGTCGGAGCCATCACCGACGCGCTCGGCAGTCTCTCCTATGCGCTAAATGTCTCGGCCGCGCTGCTGGCGCTCGGCGCCGTGCTGGCGGCATTCCAGGGTAAGCTGAAGAAGGAGCCGTAGGGTGGACAAAGGCGCTCTCGCGCCCTGCCCCTCCGATTCTGATTCAACTGTCAAACAGCCTGCCGTCGCCGCCATTGCGAGGAGCGTGAGCTCCGAAGCCATCCACATCGCTTCCGCGGAAGCAGTCTGGATTGCTTCCGCCTTCGCCAAGGCTTCGGCGGACAAGTCGCTTCGCCCGCAATGACGAGCATCCGCATTCCCGCGGCATGATTTGCCCGGGTTCTGCAAGAGCGCCGTCCCTCAGATGAGAGGGCGCAGGGAACGCCGGATGCCGTTGCACCCGCAGCCTCGTGTGCAGAAAGTGCGCAAAAAGAAAGCACACGAGTAGTCCACAGGTACAACCGAACACATCCGGCATTCCCCGCGCGATGTTTGACGACTTATTCCGTGCTCTCCTCGGCGTACCGGGCTCTGTAGTCACCGTCGCCCTTGCGAGCTTGACACCAGCATCGGGGTGTCGGGACCACACGGCTTCGTCGAACGCATCGCGCGCGCTTCGTCGTTGCGCGCCGATCGCGTCCATCGCAACCCGCCTCACGTTTCGTGACGATTGGCCGTAACGTCCCTCATCTCGAGGCGGGCTGTCGCGCATATGGCCTCCGTTTCTGATTTTCCGCAAGAACGGAAAGCCGCGACAAAGTAACACGACGGGCAATTTTCGCATGGCCACGATGCGCGAATTGCCCGTCGTGTCGATTTTGCGACAGTCCGCTCTTGGGATGGGTTGGTCAGACGACGGCGTAACCCACCACTCCTGTCAAGTGACGTTGCGACCGGTGGTGGGTTTACGCAGCGCTAGAGCGCGTACTCATAAAGGCGCGGCCGTCGGCTTTGGGGGCCGAGCAGAAACTTTCCGATCAGCCAGAGCATTGCGGGTTTTGATCCACAGCGGACCTGACGCAGGAGGCGTCGGTGCCGAACAGTTAAGGCCTCGCGCCTAGCCTTTCGCGGCGGATACGGGCGGCACCGGCAGAATGATTTCGGAAGCCACCTTCCAGTCCTTCCCGACGCGAAGCCAATTGATGATCATTAGAAACGGCCTGGCTGTTCCATCCTGCCCCGCATAAGAGACCGTGATGTTCATCGGCACGTAGGACTCGGCGACGTCGCGGGTCAGGCCGACGACCTTGAGCTTCGAATAATCTGGCTCGAGCACGACCGGACCGGAGCTACCGATATCGTGGAGCTTCTGATCAACCGCCTCGTTGCCCCAAAAGCCAGCCCAGTTCCCCTCGGACTGGATCGCGCTCTTAGCCACCAATAGTGTCGAGGGCGATTGCCAGAACATCCCATGCAGAGCCTTGAAATCGTGGTTGTTGGCCAATTCCATCAGTCTGCCGAACTTCGATTTTATCGCGCTGAGGGTCGCAGCATCCAGCGGCTCTTTCCTGGGAGCAGACGCGACAGCCCCGGTGGAAAGAGCCGAGGCAATGAGAGTGACAAGAAGTGTCTTGTACATGCTGGAATTTCCCTTCCAACGTTTGGCTTGCGTCATGACAACGCCCGTCGCGTTCCGCGATTGGTATGAGTTACTCGCTTCTTCGGCCGAAGATGTCATCAGGACGTTTCAGCTTGCACATTCACGTAGCAAGGTTTGTGATTTTCGCATCGAGATTTGGCGATTGTGTCCTTAAGAGCTCACTTTCGTGATCAGACGCAGCATGTGATCGTCGAGAATATGAGCAATCTTGTCGATATCGGCATTGTGGAACTGCCCAAACTGCGTTGAGGGCTTATCGTATTCGAAGGTCGTTCCGCCGTGCGCGTTTTCGTAAACATTGAGTCGCAGGGGGGCATAGAGCGCAGCGCTGAAATTCACCTTCGTTAGCTGCGCGGCAGCAATGACGTTTCCAAGATAGTAGACGTTTCCCTGTCGACGTGTTCCGTCTAGCGCAGACAAATCGCCTTGCTCCGCCACGAAGTGGATCATGAAGCCATCCGGTTCCAAACCTTGGATCAGCTTTGCACGAAGTTCATCGATCTTATTTTCGTTGAGGAGCGTGCGATAACTTTCGTCGAACCGTTTGACCTCTCCGTTGAGTCGAGATGTCACCATTTGATAAGGTATGGACGTCTCAATTGTTACATGATCCATCACGACGGGCGTGGTCGAGACCTGGAACTCCGCGGCACTGCCTGTGGCAGCACCTCCCAACAAAGCCAAACTCGCCCCCAGCAATGCTGCACAAAAGGATCTTCCCTGCATCATCAAGCTCCATAATTTCGAGAGCGGCCCTACTTCCGACCTTGGCCGCACCCTGATCGAAGGGAGGCCCTCAATGAGTTAGTCTCGCATCGACTGACGGTCGGCATGCGCAGATCGCTCGCCTAATCACGCGATTGCGCCGGTTGCGAGGACCGCCAGCGCGCGGAGCTTGGCGTCGAGCGACTCCGCGACGTCGCGGGTCAGGCCGACGACCTTGAGCTCATCCAGGACGTTTTAGCTTGCACATTCGCGTAGCAAGGTCGTGATTTTCGCATCGAGATTTCGGGCGACGGCAAGGGCTTCCGAGCTGCCATAATGGAGCAGATAACTCTCCATTTTGTCATAAGAGACGTGCACGCCATCGGGACGCTCATCGATCAGCACTGTGACGGGAGCGTAGGATCCAGCGTCAGGCACGTGCCTGACCATCTCTTTCATGATGAGCGGATTGCCGACCACAAACCGTATGATCTTAGGTGTCTTGGATCCAGTTTCGCGACGCAGAATGTCACCCAAGTCGAATTCCGCGAAGAGCATAAGGTCCGTTCGGCCGAGGCCGCTTTGTACAACGCGCTCCAAGTCCGGGAACGAATTTGTCGCCCTCGTCTCCTTGAAAAATTCGACCATGTTGGGTTGCCCGACCGCCGACTTGAGCGCGGCCACAACAGCATCGAATGGCTTTAAGCTCCTGAGGCTGAAACGCTCCACCTCGACTTTAGCGATTGTCATTTGTCCTCCGTAACAACTCTCATGGATAAAGTGCCTCTGATCGCGTCGGAACGCGCCAGGGTTCATGTCGCCGCGGGCCGTGCATCCAGGAACGTCCGGACGTGGCTGACGAACATCTCGTGGTGCTGAAACAGGGCGCCGTGCCCTGAATCGGGATAGAGCACCAGCTGAGCGTTGCTTAGTTCCTTGAACATTGTGTAGGCGTTGTTCGCAGGCAGCATGGTGTCGTGGCTGCCGCTGACCACAAGAGCGGGCTGGCGGATGGCACGCAGAATGGCGTGCCCGGGATCAGGTGTGGCGCACCAGGTGATCAGCGCCTTAGCCTGCGGATCGGTTACCGCGCGGCCGTTATCGGTGTCCCGATCGTCCTTACGCACCTTCGTCCGCTTCAGGAAGGCCAAGCCGGACGACCGGCTGGCGGACGAATTCGTGAAGAACAGCGGCAGGCGGGGGTCCGGCGCATCGGTTTGGGAAAACGCCTGCTTCAGAACCGCTAACAAATGTTCCTCTCCGCCTTTCGGCGCTGTGCCGACGAGGATGAGCTTGCGGACCAGCCGTTCGTGCTCGGCGGCGATCTGTTGGGCGACGCAGCCGCCAAGAGAAAAGCCCAGCAGGTCGACCTCGGAAAGGCCGAGCAGATTGATGAAGGCGACTGCATCTTTCGCCATCGCTGCGATATTGTCAGGCGTTTGGCCGGTCGAGCGACCGACCCCGGCGTTGTCGAAGGCGATGACGGGGCGATCGGTGGCGAGAGCGTTGACGACGGCGGGATCCCACGCATCGATGTTGCCCGAGAAGTGCTGCAGAAGAACCAGCGGCGTTCCGGTAGCGGGGCCGAGCCGGCGATAGGCGAAGCGGATTCCGTTGCCTTCGACGTAACGGGTCGGCGCTGTTTCGAGCGTGGCGACGTCCTGGCGCACGATGTCGAGTTGAGTCATGTCATCCTCCGGATGCTTGAAATATTCGAATTGGGGGACCGGTGTGGCGCAGCGATGCTTTGAGCGACCCGCTCCCGGCGCGAAAACGCCGGGAGCGGTACTGTCACTTCGCGAGTGTGGCCTTCTCGATCACCTCGGCGACTTGCTTGGCATGAACGACGAGCGAAGCATGACTGCCGGCGACGTCCGTTATCTGGGCCTTCATCCTGTCGGCGAAAAACTTCTGGGCCTCGGGTGCGATCACTCTGTCCTTGGTGGTGATCACGTAGAACGTCGGCTTGTCCCGCCAGGCGGTCGTATCGACCGGAGTCTCGAACGCCTTGACGCTCAACGGCATCTGATGGTTCGCAAGGGATTCGGCAATCTTCGGGGGCAGGTCAGCCGCGACCGCCGAGGGAAATACCTTGGGATCGACGTAGAGCTCGCCTTTGTTGTCCGGATGTATCGCCGCGGCACCCTCGGTCGGAGGACCGCTCTTGGCGAGGGTCGCCAGGGATTGTCCGACGTCAGGCGCGAAAGCGGAGACGTAGACCAGCGCCGAGACCTTGGGATCGTTGCCGGCTTCCGTGATCACCACGCCGCCCCAGGAATGGCCGACGAGAACGGTCTTGCCGTCCTGCTTCGCCAGCGCCTGTTTGGTGGCATCGACGTCAGCGGCAAGGGAGGTGAGCGGATTTTCGACGAGCGTGACGTTGTAGCCCTTCTTAGTGAGGATGTCGGCAACGGGCTGCCAGCTTGACTGGTCGACGAAAGCCCCGTGAACGAGGACGATATTGTGAACAGCTCCCTTGGGCAGTTCGGCTGAATGAGCGGAGCCGACCAAAGTCGTTCCGGCCAGGAGTACGGTGGCGGCTGAGAGAAGGATATTGCGCATCGATTGTTCCTGTTGGCATGTCGGACGAACACAGTCCGGGGGAATGGACAGGCGTTTCCAGCAAGCTCGCGGTTCTTCCATCTGCCATTGGCGAAATGGTTGCCGCTCGTAACGTCGGCCCGCCGCGACATGACCTAGTTTGCCGACCTTTCGGACGATAGAGATCAATCGTCCGGATGTTGTGTCCTATCGTCCACCGGTCTAATGTCGGCGACATGGATATCCTCGCCCAAGTGCTCGATCGCGTTCGTCTCGGCGGGACGCTGCTCTTTCACTTCGAGCTCGGCCATCCCTGGCATCTTGAGTTGCCGGCGCGCCCCTACGCTCTGTTTCACTATCTCAGCCAGGGCTCAGCGACCCTCGCGCTCGGACAGGAACAGGAAATCCAGATGACCGAGGGCGATTTTGTCGTCATCACACGCGGCGAGCCCCATGTGCTTTATTCGGATCGCCGGGCCAAGCCTTTGCGGATTATGGATATCGATCGATCGTCGCCACGTCTTGGCGTCGTTCGTCACGGCAGCCGTGCAAAGCCGCTCTCGACCTTGATCTGCGGCAATTTCACGGTGTCACGGCCGCTGTTTGGCAGCGTGCTGGAGTTACTTCCGCCCGTGCTCTTGCTGAAGCCGACGGCGGACCGTGGTTGGCTTGAAGCAATCCTGCGCCGCATGGTTAGCGAGTCCGCGCTCGAGCGTCCTGGCCAAGGCGTCGCGCTTTCACGACTGACGGAAGTGCTCTTTGTCGAGGTGCTCCGAAGCTGGATCGCGTCTCTCAGTCCCGGACAAGGCGGCTGGCTCGGGGCCATATCCGACCCACATATCGGACCGGCGCTCAAGCTGATTCACGAAAACCCGGAGCTTCCCTGGACCCTGAGCGACCTTGGCCAGCGCGTGGGGCTCGGCCGCTCGGTATTTTCGGCGCGCTTTACCAAGCTCGTCGGCCAGTCCATGCACCGTTATGTGATCGAACGCCGGATGGCGGAAGCGGCGTTCCTGCTGGAAACCAGCGATGAGCCCATCGCACGTATTGCCAGCCGGGTTGGTTACGAGACAGCGGCGGCGTTTTCGAAACTGTTCCATCGATATCACGGCCTATCACCTGGCCGGTACCGAACATCCCGACGCTCTAACAGCGTCGAAAGGCAAGGGGACGTTCAGGAAGCGGCGGTCGCCGATTAGCCTTGTAGCGGCCACCTCCACGGCGGGTCCGCTTCTGGCCCCAAGCAGCGGTTGGGCGATGTCTGCTCTTTCGCCGCTGTCAGGGGATAAGCAGACATCCCGCGAACAGGCCATAAATGACGCGAGTGACCCGTAGCGGTCATGGCGGCTGCCTACAATTAGAGACATCCGCCATGGCCTCGCCGTCCTGGCGGCGGGAAAATCAGTCTTCGCGACTGGCAAGCCTGCGATAGACCGCGAGTTCGTCAAAGGCAGGTGCTTCGCCGTGCCGGACGTTGGAATTGATGTCGGGCCCAAGGACCAGTGAGGTGCCGAGCCCGGCATAGAAGTATCGTGTGCCAAACGCCTTCTTTAGCGCGGCAAACGTCGGTTCGCCTGTGCAGTGACCGGGAGCAATGTTCTCGACCTTGAATTTGTCTTTGAGAGCGGTCACGATTTTATCAATGGCGTCGTCGGCGGCGGCAACAAGGTGGAAGCCCCCGGCAATGAGATGAATTCTGGGGTTGAGCGCTGTTGCGGCTTCGACAATGCGTTCGATTCCCGGATGCGAACAGCCGACGACAAGAATAAGGCCATCCGGCGTATTCACAGCGAGGGAGAGCTCTTTGAGTTCCTTTGTGCCGGGAAGATCAGAGACCAGAGCGATCAGCGTGATGCCGGGTGCTATCTCCGTCGTCTGATCAATCAGTTCGAAGTTTGCATTGGGCCAGGCGGCGCCGAACTCCATGATTTTCGGCGGTTTGCCGCCGTAATATCGCATCTCCTCAGGCAGGGCCTCATCTTTGCGATAAAAGGTCGACGGAAGCGATGAACCATATATGCCGAATGCTTCCTTGGGTGCGTAGATTTTGACCTTCGGGTTCACACTCAGGAGATAGCTCAATCCGGCCATATGATCGGAGTGACGATGGGAGAGAACCACAAAATCGAGCGCGGTAAGATCAACCCCTTTTGCCCTGACATTTTTCCCAAAGATCTCGGCGTTATCTCCGGTGTCAAACAGAATACGCTTTCCTGCGACTTCCACGAGCGCGGAGAACCCCCAGTCCTTTGTCATTGTAGGATCAGCGCCGAACGCGTCATATACGATCGTAATCTTGCCGCTCGGCTCTGCTGCGATGGTCGCGGGAGAATTCGCCGTTATGGAGCACGTAACAGCGGCGACGAAGAGAATCCATTTTCCGAATTTCATGGACGTCCTCCTCTTTGATTGAGTTTCGCTTGAAACGAAGTTCGTACAGTCCGACTTTGCCGGCGGAGCATTGTAGGCGCGGGATTTCCGCCCAGCGACATTCGTACATAGGCCGGCCGAAATCCCGCAATGCTTGCTGCTCATTCCCGCTTCATATTGGCTGCCAAAATCACCCTGCTCCACTTCTTGACCTCGTCGGAGATCAGTTTGGCAAAGTCGGCGGGCGATCCGCCAAGGGCCGTGCCGCCCAGATTGGCAAACTGCGCTTGGAGTTTCGGATCAGCGATGCTGAGGTTGACTTCCTTGTTGAGTATTTCGATGACTTCTGCCGGCGTCTGCTTTGGACCGCCAATGCCGAACCATGCACTTGCCTCGTAACCGGGCAAGGTTTCGCCCAGAGCTGGAACATCCGGCAATATTGGCGAGCGCGCCACCGTCGTCACTGCCAAGGCCCGGAAATTGCCGGCCCTGACATATTCGATCGATGAGAGTAGCGGGCCAAAATAGACCTGCGCTTCGCCGGTGAGAAGGGCAGGAAATACCTGCGCGCCTCGATAAGGCACGTGAAAGAGATCGACGCCGGCCATCGTTTTGAACATTTCGCCGGCCACGTGGGGCAGACCTCCGGTCCCGGCCGACGCCATATTGACCTTGCCGGGATTGGCCTTCGCGTAGGCGATGAACTCCGCGACTGTCTTGGCGGGAACTGACGGGTGGACCTCCATGACGAGGGGCACACGAACGATAGCCGCGATCGGCGCGATATCGCGGATGAAGTCGAAGTTAAGTTTGAGCATGGTCGCGTTTATCGCATTTGATGCGGTAGCCAACAGCAGCGTGTAGCCGTCCGGGGATGCCCGCACGACCGCCTCAGTGGCGATGCTGCCGGTAGCGCCACTGCGGTTCTCGACGATAAATGACTGTCCAAGTCGCTCCGACAGCGATTGACCGATCAATCGCGCGACGACGTCAACGGCACCGCCGGCACCAAAGCCTTCGAGCAGGTGCACCTGCCGCGTCGGATAGCTCTTTGCGCTAGCGAACCGGGATAATGCTGGAAGCGTGGCAGCGACCGCTGCCAGATACAGGAATTGACGGCGAGGCACTTTCATTGCGACCTCCCCAAAACTGCTGGCATGCGGAGTCCCTGTGGACCCGCACGGAAGCCCGCACACCCAGACGTCGGTTTAATTTCGATGCGTGCCTGCCGACGGCATAAGCGCTGCGGCTAAAATAAAAAGGGACTTCGGCACGTCCCGCTCGGCAGCTCGTGACAAGGCTACATCAGTTGCACGACTGGCGAAAGGCACAAACTGAGAGCCATGTTGCACCGCACGAGTCAGCAACTGGGCCCCAAGCAGCGGTTGGGCGATGTCTGCTCTTCCGCCGCTGTCAGGGGATAAGCAGACATCCCGCGAACAGGCCATAAATGACGCGAGTGACCCAATGCGGACTTGGCGTTTTTTCGGTGAGGTTGTTTCTAAGGGAAGGTGCCCTGCTGGCCGGCAAGGTTAAGAATGATTTGCAGGCCGCAATAAAACCTTGGTCTCAACCATTACGATCCGCACAGCGAACTGCCGAAGATGAGTGTGCGAGTTTGCTTGCGGGAGCCGGACGCGTCGGAGGGCAATGGCTCCGATTAGTCCTTTGAGGATTGGTCAGACATGCTTTCGGATGCTCGTCGTATTCAGCTGATGTGGCTGATCTATATCGCGACATTCCTCGTGTTTGTCTCTTCGCTGTTGGTACCGGCTATTTCGTTTATCGAAAGTCCAAGCAAGCATTTTGATGGCTCGGATATGCACGAGTGGAGAGGATGGTGGTTTCTGCTCTTGGGACCTTTGGGCATCTTGATCGGGCAGTTCGGCTGGTGGGCTAATCCGCTGATGCTGCTTTCTGCCATGCCGCTAAAGCGCACTCTCACGCTGTCTTTGCGGTGCTGGCCATTCTGCTCGCCGCATCATCCGTTACACTGACATATGTCCCTGTTTTGGACGTCAAGTTCGTAGTTCGCGGCGCTAGGTTGGGCTTCTATCTCTGGCTTGCCTGCCCGGTTCTCCTATTGCTTGCAACACTCTTGAGGCCGGAACGCCTGGATGTTGCGCCTAGCAAGGTTGATGCAGGATAAGGCCGCTGTTGGCCCTTCGCCGACCTCGCGCAATGTCCACTTCTGCGTCGCCGTTGGCGGGCCAAGCGGACATTGCGAATTTAATGAGTACACGCCCTAACCCATACAGGGTCTGCTGGCGCTCGGCGCCGTGCTGGCCACGTTCCAGGGGAAGCTGAAAGCGTAACCCTCGATGTCGTCCCGGCGAAAGCCGGGACCCATAACCACAGGCTATGGTTTGGCGAAGATCGCAGTTACAACCACCGTGCCTATTCCGCAAATCACGCGGTATGGGTCCCGGGTCGCGCTTCGCTTGCCCGGGACGACAGCACACCTCAGCTCCCGCTGAACGAATTGTAGCCCTGGTCTTCCCAGTAGCCGCCCTTGTAGTCGTTGGTGACTTCCATCGAGATCACATATTTCGGATTCTTGAACCCGAGCTTGGTCGGCACGCGGATCTTCATCGGGAAGCCGTAGGTACGCGGCAAAATCTCGTCGCCGAATTTGAATGTCATCTGGGTCTGCGGATGCAGCGCGGAGCGCATGTCGAGCGGCGAGTTGTAGCCGTCCTTGTCGGCGCACTGGAACCAGACATATTTCGCCTTGGTGTCGGCGCCGATCAGCTTCAGGAAGTCGCGCAGGGGCGTGCCGGTCCAGCTTCCGATCGCGCTCCAGCCCTCGACACAGATGTGGCGCGTGACCTGCTTGACCTGCGGCAGCTTGTACAATTCGTCCAGTGTCCACGACTTCTTGTTGTCCACAAGACCGCGCACTTCGAGCTTCCAATCCGGGCCCGCGATCTCGGGCGCATCGTCGATGTCGTAATAGCCGTTGAACGGGAACGGTTTCGTGATCATGCTCTCCGGGAAGGTCGGCGCCAGCGCATCGGGATTGAACATCCAGGCCTGCACCGCATCGTTGAACTTGGAAACCTGCGCCAGCAGCCGGTCGGCCCCGTCGCTGTCGAGCACATCGCAACCGGTCAGCAAGGTCAGCGCGCCAAGGCTGGCGCCGCCCGAGATGAAGCGGCGGCGCGTCAGATCCGGCATCAGCTTCGCGGCGTCCTTGACCAGCAGCTTCTTGTCGACGCCGGGGATCAGAAGTTTTCGCATGCGGCCCATGGTTAAATCTCCTCGATCTCAACGGCCGATGATCATCGCACGCAGGCTTTTCGGCACCAGCAGCGCCAGCACCACATGCACGATCAGGAAGGCGACGATCAGCGACATGCAAACAAAATGGACATAGCGGGCGATGTCATAGCCGCCGAACAGCGCCGTCAGCCATTGCAATTGCACCGGCTTCCAGATCGACAGTCCCGACAGCACGATCACGACGCCGACCGCGATGATGCCGGCATAAAGCAGCTTCTGCACATAGTTGTATTTGCTGAGATCATCATGGGCGAGCTTGAAGGTCAGCGCCGCCCTGACGTCGGAGACCACGCCCGTCGGCGTGATCGGCAGCAGCTTCTTGCGGAAGCGGCCGGTCGCCAAACCCGTGATGAGATAGATCAGGCCGTTCACCATCAGGATCCACATCGCGGCGAAGTGCCACAGCAGCGCGCCGCCGAGCCAGCCGCCCAGCGTGATGCTGTGCGGAAAGGTGAAGCCGAACAGCGGCGAGGCATTATAGATCTGCCAGCCCGACATGATCATCAGGATCATGGCAAAGGCGTTCGCCCAGTGCATGGCGCGCACCCAGGCCGGCTGGATCACCTTGGCCGGTTCCTGCTTCGTATAGTCTTCGGCGGCTGCCAGGCTCGACATCGCTTGATCCTCGGTCAAATCGCTTATGACGCTATATACGCCGGAAGCGGCTATTTCGTTACTGCCTGCCCGCTATCGAGCCGATAGCTCAAGCCTATCGCATTCACAAAAAAGCGAGCCGGGCTTCCCCGGCTCGCGTTCGCGTATCCCGGTGGGGGATCTCCTGGGAGATCGGGAGCCGCGGCGTCTTAGGAGGCCGGCATCAGCACGGTGTCGACCACATGGATCACACCGTTGGACTGATGGACGTTGGAGATCGACACCATCGACTGGTCGCCCTTGGCGTCGATAATCCAGGTCTTGCCGTCGGCGTGCTTCACCGTAAGCTCTTCGCCCTCGACCGTCTTCAGCTTCTTGCCGTCGGTGAGGTCGGAGGCGTCATACTTGCCGGCGACGACATGGTAGGTGAGGATCTTGGTCAGGGTCGCCTTGTTCTCGGGCTTGACCAGATTGTCGACGGTACCGGCCGGCAGCTTGCCGAAGGCGGCGTTGGTCGGCGCGAACACCGTGAACGGTCCCTTGCCTTCGAGGGTGTCGACCAGGCCCGCGGCCTTCACCGCGGCAACCAGTGTGGTGTGATCCTTGGAGTTGACGGCGTTCTGGATGATGTTCTTCGAGGGGAACATCGCAGCGCCGCCGACCATCACGGTCTTCTCTTCGGCGCGCGCCGGCGCGACGAAGGTCGAGGTGAGCGCCAGCGCGCTGAAGGCAACGCCTGCGAAGAGTGCAATACGCTTGGACATGGAAGGTCTCCCGATGTTGAGGTGACCGGCGGCGTCCGCCGGAATGATTGGGTCAACAACGGCGCCTTCCCTTGTTGATGTCGGCGCCGTCGTTGCCAGAACTACGGGAGGGTTTTGCCGTCGGTTTCGGGAAATAACTCTTTGTGATTCCTGAAACCTGCAGCGATGCCGCGCGTAACTCGCTGCTTCCTTCAATTCCATTCAACGGAATGGCTGGTTGCGCCGCCGCGAGCAATTCGCTTGCTGCTCTCACATCATTGGTTCAGCCTGACGCTCAACGCGCTGACGAAGAAGCGGCGTGAGGGGAGGACGATCATGAGCAGCATCACGGCAGATGGATTGGCCGCGCCTGCGGCTGGTCCCGCAGGCGGCGACATTGGACCGCTCGAGCAAAAGCATCTGCAATACGACAATTACCGCGCCGTCGCTGGCGGCACGGAAATCTCAAAGACGCACTGGCATATCGCCATCGCCAACGCACTCGGCTGGGGCTTTGACGGCATGGACGGCGTGATCTTCGCGCTGATCTCGCCGATGGTGATCAAGGAATTTTCGCTCACCGTGCCGGAATATCGTTCGGGCCTGCAGATCGCGCTCTTCATCGGCATTGCTGGCCTCTATTTCTGGCCGTGGCTATCCGACCGGCTCGGGCGGCGCACGCTGCTCGCAGTCAACATCGCGCTGTTCTCGGTGTTGATGCCGGTCGCGGCGCTGTCGCCGACCTTTGCGGTCTTTGTCGCTGCGCGCTCGGCGCTCGGCTTTGCGCTCAACGGCGAATGGTCGCTCGGCTCGATGCTGGTGGCCGAGACCTGGCCGGCACGGCTGCGCGGCCGCGTCATCAGCGCAACGCGCTCGACCTGGTGCCTCGGAGCCTCGCTCGCCGGCGGCATCACCGGGCTCGTGGCCTCCGATTTCGGCTGGCGCGTCGCAGTCATGGTGCCCGGCGTGATCGCGCTGCTCGGCATCTATGTGCGCGCCACCTGCCCGGAATCGCCCTATTGGGTTCGCGCGCAGGACCGCAAGCGGCGCATCTCCGAAACGCTGGCGCGCGGCGGCAAGGTCTCAGACGACGACAGCGCCTGGTTCGGCAAGGCCAAATCGGTCGGGATCCGCCAGGTGTTTCTGCCGGACGTGCTGCCCGCCACGCTGGTGGCGCTGTTCGTGGCCTGCTGCAGCACCTGCATCTTCGGCACGGTCGGCGGCTGGATGCCGCTTTATCTTGCCACCGAAAAGCACTGGTCGACGGCCGAGTACAGCCTGTTCTACGTGTTCTGGGGCATCTCCGGCTTCCTCGGCCTCTGCGTCGCCGGCTGGCTCGCCGACAAGATCGGCCGCCGGCTCGCCTTCGTGGTGATGCTGATCGAGGGCGCGATCTTCATGACGCTATGGGTCTACTCCGAAAACCACGTGCTGCTTTGGGTATTCGGACTGGCCTGGAGCTTCGGCTTCCTCGGCTTCTGGGGGCCGAGCACGACACTGACCGCCGAAGTGTTCCCGACACGGATCCGCGGCGTGGCCAACGGCGTGGTCTGGGCCATCGCCTATTTCGTCGGCTTCGTGCTGTTCCCCTTCGTGACGGTGGCGCTGCAGCAGCACACCGGCTCGTTCGCGCTGTCGTTCCTCTGCATCCCCGTGCTGATGGTGGCGATGGCGGTCGGCGTCACCATGATGGTGCCCGAACATTCCGGCAAGGAGCTGAACGAGATTGTCGTGTGAGAGCTGTTGTCGTCCCGGCGAAAGCCGGGACCCATACCGCGTGATGCGAGTGATGAAGAAGAAAAGAGTAACTGCCAGCTCGCGCAACAACTGAAGCCGGTGGTTATGGGTCCCGGATCGCGCTTGCGCGCGTCCGGGACGACAGGGAGCTAATCCCTGCTCGCCGGCGTCTGGATGAATCCGCGATTATGCGTCGGGCTGATCAGGATTTCGTTCATGCACACCCGCGGCGGCATGCCGGCGACAAAGGCGATGGTGCGGCCGAGGTCTTCCGGCTGCAGCATCCTGGCCTGCTCTTCCTCGCTCGGCACCACCGGGCGCAATTTCAGGATCGGCGTCGCCACCTCGCCCGGCGACAGGCAGCAGGCGCGCAAGCCGTTGACGCATTCGTCCATGTTGAAGGAATGGGTCAGCGCCAGCACCGCATGCTTGGTCGTGGTGTAGGCAGGGCCCGGCATTTTCGAGACATGGCGGCCCGCCCATGAGGCGACATTGATGATGCAGCCATCCTTCTGCTTGCGCATCGCGGGCAATACAGCGCGCATGCAATAGAGCACGCCGTTGAGATTGATATCGACGAGCTGGTTCCAGCCTTCCAGTTCCATGTCCGCCCAGCGCCGCTTCGGCACATTGACGCCGGCGCTGTTGACCAGGAGATCGATGCGGCCGTGCCTGGCCACGATCTGGTCGGCGACCTTCTGCACGTCGGCGGCCTTGCTGACATCGAGCGGAATTGCTTCGGCCTCGCCGCCGGAGTTTTTGATCTTCGTAACCACGGCATCGAGCGAATCCTTGCGCCGGCCCGAAACCACCACCGTCCAGCCGTCCTCGGCCAGCGAAATCGCGCCGGCTTCGCCAATGCCGGTGCCGCCACCGGTCACCCAGGCCACACGTTTTCCGCCCTTTGTCATGCAAACTGTCTCCGTTGCTTTTTTGGGGGCGTTTTTGCTAATCCAGCCACAACTTTCGGCCAGCGCCCCCTTCAGGGAATTGTTGCATGAACACCACCGCCAACGCC
Source organism: Bradyrhizobium sp. (assembly GCA_035568535.1). GTDB lineage: Bacteria > Pseudomonadota > Alphaproteobacteria > Rhizobiales > Xanthobacteraceae > Bradyrhizobium. Next base: position 14,789 of record DATMNV010000181.1, on the reverse strand, counting down.
AATCTGTTTTCACGCCTGTTTGATGGGCTCGACGATCCCACGCGGCTCGCCATCGAGACCATCGAGGGCGAGCACATCTCCTACGGCGATCTGATCGCGCGTGCGGGCCAGGTGGCGAATGTGCTGGTGGAACGCGGCGTGAAGCCGGGCGACCGCGTCGCGGCGCAGACCGAGAAATCGGTCCTGGGTCTGGTGCTCTATCTCGCCACCGTGCGCGCCGGCGCGGTCTATCTGCCGCTCAACACCGCCTACACGCTCAACGAGCTGGACTACTTCATCACCGATGCCGAGCCGTCGCTGGTGGTCTGCGATCCCTCCAAGGCGGAAGGCATCAAGGCGATCGCGGCGAAAGTGAGGGCCAGGGTCGAGACGCTGGATTCCCACGGCAAAGGCTCGCTGGCGGATGCCGCCGCCAAGGCAAAGCCGGAATTCACCACGGTCGCCCGCGGCAACGACGATCTCGCCGCGATCCTCTACACCTCAGGTACGACCGGGCGCTCCAAGGGCGCGATGCTGTCCCACGACAATCTCGCCTCGAACTCGCTCTCCCTCGTCGGCTACTGGCGCTTCACCGACAAGGACGTGCTGATCCACGCGCTGCCGATCTATCACACCCACGGCCTGTTCGTGGCGAGCAATGTCACGCTGTTCGCGCGCGCCTCGATGATCTTCCTGCCGAAATTCGATCCGGACCTGATCATCAAGCTGATGGCGCGCGCCACCGTGATGATGGGCGTGCCGACCTTCTATACGCGGCTCCTGCAAAATCCTGCGCTCACCAAGGAGACGACCAAGCACATGCGGCTGTTCATCTCGGGCTCGGCGCCGCTGCTCGCCGACACCCATCGCGAATGGGCCGCACGCACCGGCCATGCCGTGCTCGAGCGTTACGGCATGACCGAAACCAACATGAACACCTCCAATCCCTATGACGGCGAGCGCGTTCCCGGCGCCGTCGGTCATGCCCTGCCGGGCGTGTCCGTACGCGTCACCGATCCCGACACCGGCAAGCCTCTCGCGCCCGACACCATCGGCATGATCGAGGTCAGGGGCCCCAACGTGTTCAGGGGTTATTGGCGGATGCCGGAGAAGACCAAATCCGAATTCCGTGACGACGGCTTCTTCATCACCGGCGATCTCGGCAAGATCGACGCCAACGGCTATGTCCACATCCTCGGCCGCGGCAAGGACCTCGTGATATCAGGCGGCTTCAACGTCTACCCGAAGGAAATCGAGAGCGAGATCGACGCCATGCCGGGCGTAATCGAATCCGCGGTGATCGGCGTGCCGCATTCCGACTTCGGCGAGGGCGTCACCGCGGTCGTGGTCTGCAACAAGGGCGCCGAAGTCAGCGAGGCTTCGGTGCTGAAAGGCCTCGACGGGCGATTGGCAAAATTCAAGATGCCCAAGCGCGTCTTCGTCGTCGATGAGCTGCCGCGCAACACCATGGGCAAGGTGCAGAAGAACGTGCTGCGTGATACGTATAAGGATATTTATGCGAAGTCATAGGGACGCCGCAACGGCGGCGGGCGGGGACATGACCCGAGAGCAGGCCGCGGAAATTCAACGGCGTTTGTTGACCGCGAAGAAAGCGCTCAATCAAGTCGCAGCGTTGGTATTTGATCTCGACGAGGTTGAAGATCGAAAGGCGTTTGCCGAGCCCATAGGAAATGCCTATGGGGCCTTGCAACACGAAATGCTGGACCAGGTGATCTACCGCCAATTTCCTGATCTGAAACCACCATCCAGAGAAAAACCACGGATCGATAGCAAGCTGACGTGGGATATAAAGACAGCCTGCCGCCATCCATCACCGTGATGGATTTCGACAGAGTCGTTCTCTCAACGCTAAAGTCGCAGTGGCGCAAGACCGCCGTGATCGTCGGCTCGGTATCGGAACAACATCGAAGCCTTGGCATAGACCTCGATCCTGCGATCGCCGCCGCGCGCCTCATGGCCATGGTCGAGTCTGGCCTCGTCGAAAGCGCCGGTGATCTCCGCAAGTGGCGCTTCAGTGAGGTCCGGCTGAAGGACTAGCCACTACTGCCCGCCGATCAGGCTGATCACAAACCGCCCGCCGACGATGAACAGATAGAGCCCGAAAGCGACCTCCAGCATGCGCTTCGACATCGCATGCGCGATCCGCACCCCGAGCGGCGCGGTCAAAAGGCTGGTCGGCATGGCCAGCACCGCACCGGCCAGCGAGACATAGCCGAAGGTGAGCGGCGCCTGCAGTGCAGCAACGTCCGGGAATCGCGCGGCGACCGGCCAGCCTGCATAGACATAGCCGAGCGCGCCGGGGATCGAGATCAGCACGGCGAGCGCGGACGAGGTCGCGACCGCCTGATGGATCGGCCGGCCGTAGAAGGTCATCAGCAGATTGGAGAACAGGCCGCCGCCGACACCCATCAGGGTCGCGAGGATTCCGACGCAGAAACCGTAGATCCGCATCAAAAACCCCTTTGGCATGTCGTCGCCGAGCTTCCAGCCGTCGCGCGCCAGCCATAACCGCAGCGTCGCCGACCAGGCCACGGCGACAAACACATATTTGAACAGCCGCTCCGGGGCGTAGCGCGCCGTCACGGTGCCGGCGAGCACGCCGATCAGGATCGGCAGCCACCACACCTTCAGGACGGCCATGTCCACCGCGCCCCTGAGATATTGGGCGCGGAACGCAGAGATCGAGGTCGGGATGATTACGGCGAGCGAGGTGCCGATGCAGAGCGGCATCCGCACCTCGAGCGGCACGCCCGCGAGCCGGAAACACTCATAAAACACCGGGACCAGGACCGCGCCGCCGCCGATCCCGAACAGGCCGGCCAGAAATCCCGACAACGCGCCCGTTGCGATCAGCAAAAGCCCGAGCTCAACCAGCTCCCTCACATCGAGCCCGGCAATCGTCATGGCTGTTCCCTATTCCCGAACAAACCGTTCTTGAATCGTGCTTCAGGTATACCAGCGATCAACACCGGGACAGCCTTGTCAACGCCTGCATTTGCAGGCCTCCCGTGTAGGTGTGAATGCGGGTTCGGAATGGCTGATATTCTTCGTTGCGCTGGATGATTCGACTCCGTAAATAAGGCTCAATCTCCGCGATCCCCCGACGGACCCCCGGATTGTCAAGAATCTCGCGGTCCGCAACACGAAGCCGCCAATGACCGCCAGGATCGAACGACCGCTTTCGCCACATTGGCAGACCTACCGCTGGACGCTGACGATGATACTTTCCATCGTCCATCGCGGCACAGGATTGGCGCTGTATGTCGGCACGCTGCTTTTGGCCTGGTGGCTGATCGCCGCGGCGTCCGGACCGACGGCGTATGCCCATGTCCAGGCCTTCACCTCGAGCTTCATCGGCCGGCTGATCGTATTCGGCTACACCTGGGCGCTGATGCATCACCTGCTCAGCGGCATCCGCCACTTCATCTGGGACCTCGGCTACGGTTTCAAGGCCAATGAGCGGGAGGCCCTGACCTGGGGCGCGCTGATCGGCGGCATTTCGCTGACGGTGCTGATCTGGATCGTGGCCTATGCGATCGGAGGCGGACGATGAGCGCAGAAGGCTCCCACGGCGCGCCGTCGATGCGCACCCCGCTCAGCCGTGTCCGCTACCTCGGCGCCTCGCATTCCGGCACCGGCGATTTCTGGCGCCAGCGCCTCACGGCGGTGGCGATGACGGTCCTGATCATTCCGGTGCTGGTCATCGTCATGATGCTGCTCGGCCGCAACCAGGCTGGAGCTGCGCAAATCCTCGGCTCGCTGCCGATCGCGGTCATCCTGATCCTCTTCATCATCGCCTCGACCTGGCACATGAAAATCGGCATGCAGGTCGTGATCGAGGACTACGTTCACCATGAAAAGCTGAAGCTCGCCTCGATCATGGCCAACAATTTCTTCTGCTTTGCGGTGGCGCTTTCCTCGATCTACGCCATCTTCAAACTGTCGTCGGGAGTTTAACCCATGGCCAGTGAGGGCAACGGCAAGGCCACCAACGGCTCAGGTCCCGCCACCAACGGCAAGGCCTATCCGATTGAGGATCACACCTACGACGTGGTGGTGGTCGGCGCCGGCGGCGCGGGCCTGCGCGCCGTGGTCGGCTGCAGCGAAGCGGGCCTGCGCACCGCCTGCATCACCAAGGTGTTTCCAACGCGCTCGCACACGGTGGCGGCGCAGGGCGGCATCTCGGCTTCGCTCGGCAACATGCATCCCGACGACTGGCGCTGGCACATGTACGACACCGTCAAGGGTTCGGACTGGCTCGGCGACCAGGACGCCATCGAATACATGGTGCGCAACGCGCCCGAGGCCGTCTACGAATTGGAACATTGGGGCGTGCCGTTCTCGCGCACCGAGGACGGCAAGATCTATCAGCGCCCGTTCGGCGGCATGACCATGGAATACGGCAAGGGTCAGGCGCAGCGCACCTGCGCCGCCGCCGACCGCACCGGCCATGCCATGCTGCACACCATGTACGGCCAGGCGCTGCGGCACTCCGCGGAATTCTACATCGAGTTCTTCGCCATCGACCTGATCATGGACGACCAGGGCACCTGCCGCGGCGTGATCGCGCTGAAGCTCGATGACGGCACGCTGCATCGCTTCCGCGCCCAGACCACGATCCTGGCGACCGGCGGCTACGGCCGCGCCTACGCGTCCTGCACCTCCGCGCATACCTGCACCGGCGACGGCGGCGGCATGGCACTGCGCGCCGGCCTGCCGCTGCAGGATATGGAGTTCGTGCAGTTTCACCCGACCGGCATCTATGGCTCGGGCTGTCTGGTCACCGAAGGCGCGCGCGGCGAAGGCGGCTATCTCGTCAATTCCGAGGGCGAGCGCTTCATGGAGCGCTACGCGCCGTCGGCCAAGGACCTCGCCTCCCGCGACGTGGTCTCGCGCGCCATGACCATCGAGATACGCGAAGGGCGCGGCGTCGGCAAGAAGAAGGACCACATCTTCCTGCACCTCGACCATCTCGATCCCAAGGTGCTGCACGAGCGGCTGCCCGGCATTTCGGAATCCGCGCGCATCTTCGCCAATGTCGACGTGACGCGCGAGCCGATCCCGATCCTGCCGACCGTGCACTACAACATGGGCGGCATTCCCACGAACTATCACGCCGAAGTGCTGACCAAGAAGAACGGCAACGACAATGCCGTGGTCCCTGGCCTGATGGCCATTGGCGAAGCGGCCTGCGTCTCCGTGCACGGCGCCAACCGCCTCGGCTCCAATTCGCTGATCGACCTCGTGGTGTTCGGCCGCGCCGCGGCGCTGCGTCTTGCCGAAAAGCTCACGGCGAATGCCAAGCAGCCGGAACTGCCGAAGGACTCCGCCGACATGTCGCTCGGCCGGCTCGACCATTTCCGCCATGCTGCCGGCGGCACGCCGACCGCAAAGCTCCGCGACAGCATGCAGCATGTGATGCAGAACAATTGCGCGGTGTTCCGCACCGGCGAAATATTGCATGAGGGCCAGAACCTGATCCACAAGGTGCAGGGCGGCGTCTCTGACATCTCGGTGTCCGACCGCTCGCTGATCTGGAATTCCGACCTGGTCGAGACGCTGGAATTCTCCAACCTGATCGTGCAGGCGGTGGTCACCATGGACTCGGCCGCCAACCGCACCGAAAGCCGCGGCGCGCACGCCCGTGAGGATTTTAGCGCGCGAGACGACAAGAACTGGATGAGGCACACGCTGGCGTGGATCGATCAGGGCGGCAAGACCTCGATCGATTACCGCCCGGTGCACGACTACACCATGACCAACGACGTGCAGTACATCCCGCCGAAAGCGCGGGTGTACTAGCGCATGATCCGGAAAAGCGGGAGCCGGTTTTCCGACAAGATCATGCGCAAGACAAACACACGAGAATCATGATCCGATCCAGCCGGGTCGGATCATGATCGAGGGGAAGGCCTTACGATGGTTGAATTCGCACTTCCGAAAAATTCGAGGATCAGCGGCGGCAAGGTCTGGCCGAAACCGCAGGGCGCGACCGAGACGCGCGAGTTCAAGATCTATCGCTGGAACCCGGACGACGGCAAGAATCCGAGCACCGACACCTATTATGTCGACACCAACGACTGCGGCCCGATGGTGCTGGACGGGCTGATCTGGATCAAGAACCACATCGATCCGACCCTGACCTTCCGCCGCTCCTGCCGCGAGGGCGTCTGCGGCTCCTGCGCCATGAACATCGACGGCCAGAATACGCTCGCCTGTACCAAGTCGATGCACGACGTGGCCTCCGGCGGCGCGGTGAAGATCAACCCGCTGCCGCACCAGCCGGTCGTGAAGGACCTGGTGCCCGACCTCACCAATTTCTACGCGCAATATGCCTCGATCGAGCCATGGCTGAAGACCACCTCGCCGACGCCGCAGAAGGAATGGAAGCAGAGCCACGAGGACCGCGAGAAGCTCGACGGCCTCTACGAATGCATCCTCTGCGCCTGCTGCTCGACGTCCTGCCCGAGCTATTGGTGGAACAGCGAGCGCTTCCTGGGCCCTGCCGCGCTGTTGCAGGCGACGCGTTGGGTCAAGGATAGCCGCGACGAAGCCACCGGCGAACGCCTCGACGATCTCGAGGATCCGTTCCGGCTCTACCGCTGCCACACCATCATGAACTGCGCCAAGGCCTGCCCGAAGGGCCTCAACCCGTCGGAAGCGATCGCCGAGCTGAAAATGAAGCTGGTCGAGCGGCAGATCTAGGCGCGGTCCGCCGCGGCCGCACTGTTCTGATCCCTCCCGCGGCTCGCGGCGAGGGATCATTTGCATGAAGGGAGTGCCTGATGTCCGACGCGCCCATCATCCTGCATCACTTCGACGCTTCGCCTTTCTCGGAAAAGATCCGCCTCATCTTCGGCATCAAGAAGATCGCGTGGACCTCGGTCTTGATCTCGCGGATCATGCCGCGTCCCGATTTGATGCCAATGACCGGCGGCTATCGCCGCACGCCGGTGCTGCAGGTCGGCGCCGACATCTATTGCGACACCCAATGCATCATGCGCGAGCTGGAGCGGCGCTTTCCCGAACCGTCGCTGTTGCCGCGCGGCACCGAGGGGCTGGCCTGGGGCAGCGCGATGTGGACCGACCGCCCGTTCTTCCAGAACACCGTCAACCTGGTGTTCGGCTCGCTCGCCGACAAGGTGCCGGCGGACTTCATCGCCGACCGCGAAAAGCTGCGCGGCGCGAAGTTCGACGTCGCGGCGATGAAGTCGGCGATCCCGCAGATGCGCGACCAGTTTCGCGCGCATCTCGCATGGATCGACACCCAGCTAAGCGACGAACGGACCTGGCTTGCCGGCGACGCGCCGAGCCTTTTCGACATCAACGCCTACATGAACCTCTGGTACGCCCGCTCCAATCTCGCGGACGCCGACGAATTGCTCGCCGAGTTCGATCACACCCGCGCCTGGGCCGGACGGCTGCGCGCGATCGGTCACGGCTCGCGCACGGAAATGTCGTCGGCAGACGCGCTCGAGCTCGCGGCGAAGTCGCGGCCTGAGACCGCCGAGCTGCACGATCCCAATGATCCCAATGGCCGCAAGGTCGGCGACAAGGTCGAGATCATGCCTGACGATTACGGCAAGGTCCGCGTGGCCGGCGAGATCGTCGCGCTGTCGCCGCAGCACATCGCGATCCGCCGCGAGGATCCCAGGGCCGGCGAAGTCGTGGTGCATTTCCCGCGCGCCGGCTTCATGGTTTTTCCCTCTTGAGCCCCGGTTTGCCGCCGGATCAAAACCGGCTATGCCTACGCGGCTTCGACAGCGTTCGGCTCTTCAAGGACCTGCTTTGACTCCCGACAACGATCCCTCGCCCGCGCCATTCGGCGCGTTCGCGCCGAATGCGGCGCAGGCCGCGATCATTCGGCTGGCGCATCGCTCGCGGCTCAAGCGCGGCGCGTTCCGCCCGATGCTGTCGCGATTGGTCAATCTGCTGCGCGGCGGCCCGGTCGATGTGGTCTATCAGGGCGCGTCATTCCGCTTCTATCACCAGGCCAGCGCGACCGAACGCGGCGCACTGTTCAATCCCGACTACAATCTTGAAGAGCTCAATTTCCTGCGGGCGAACACGCCCCAAGGCGGCGTGCTTGTCGATGTCGGCGCCAATGTCGGCACCTACGCGCTGGTGCTGGCGCGCCATGTCGGCCCAAACGGCAAGGTGATCGCGGTCGAGCCGCATCCGGTCACGCATGCGCGGCTGAAGTTCAACGACAAGGCTTCCGGCAACGCGCAAACCAGATTGGTGGCGGCGGCTGTGGGCTCCGCCGACGGCGAATTGATGATCGAGACCGACGGCGACAATCTCGGCGCCAGCCATGTCGTCACCGGCACCGCCGGTGCCAATGCCATCAAAGTGCCGTCGCTGCGGCTGCAGCGCATTCTCGAGGAAGCCGGCGTCGCAAAAGTCGACGCGCTGAAGATCGACATCGAAGGGTTTGAAGACCGCGCGCTCATACCGTTCTTCAAGGAGGCCCCCCAAGCGCTATGGCCGCGCGCGGTGGTGATCGAACATCTCTCGCGCGACGAATGGCGAAAGGACTGCATCGCCGACATGATCTCGCGCGGCTATCGCGAAACCGGAAAGACCCGCAGCAACACGTTTCTGCTGCGCGGCTGAGGTTTTCTCGGGAACATCGCTGCATCCGCTTCGTTATTGCACTCCACAACGGAGATACGATGCCGACGCCGATCGAGCCTCCCGAAATTCCGCCGCCGATGCGCGAACCCGGTGAACCGCCAAGGCCGGACGAGCTGCCGGGCAAGATGCCTGACGAGCTTCTCGTACGCGGGCCCAACGGACCTTCCACGCCCAATCCCGCAACCGATCGCGCCGGCGCAACTTGAATTGCAATTGGAGAGCAGCCGCTGAATGCGTCATGAACAACGGCCAAATTGTGCCGCTTGTCATGAGAAATAAATGCGAATCAGCGTTTGAACGCTGCCACAATCCGGCCTAACGCTTGGTCGTTCATCGCCGGCCTTCAGAACCTTTCCGGGAACCAAGATCATCATGACAAAACTTCGCCTTGTGCTGCTCGCCACGACCGCTCTCACAGCGATGCAATTTGCAAGCACCGCCGCGCACGCGCAGAGCGCGCCGATAGTGGTGGCGCAGGCCAAGGAAGAACTCGGTCCGGACGGCAAGCCCAAACAGCCGCCGAAGGGCGCGCAGCCTCCCGCGAAGCCGGCTGCTCCGCCTGCACCGGCAAAACCCGCGGCCCCACCACCGCCACCTCCGGCAGCCAAGCCTCCGGCTCCGCCGCCGCCCCCGCCTGCGCCGCCCAGACCAGCCGCGCCACCGCCGCCTCCGCCGCCGCACGCAGCGCCGCCGCCGCCTCCTCCGCCGCACGTAGCGCCACCGCCGCCGCCGCCTCCTCCGCCGGCGGCCAAGCCGGCAACTCCGCCGCCCCCGCCACCTCCGGCAGCCAAGCCGGCGACGCCTCCGCCGCCACCCCCGCCGGCCGCCGCACCAGCTCGCCCGACGCCACCACCCACGGCCACGCCGCAAACCTCAACGCCCCCCGCAGGTGGCCCGCAGGGACGCGAGGAGCGTCGCGAGCATGGCGGCCAGCCGCCGGCCGCCGGCACGCCTCCGGCAGGCGCGCCCGGTACTGCACCCACGACAGCACCGCCGCCAGGCCGTACCCAGCAGACGCCGGGCACCGCGCCGACCCAGGCAGCCCCCCAAGTCCAACCGGCGCCCGCAGCGCCGCCGTCTCCGCCGCCCGCTGGGGGCGCGCTGCGCGAGGAACGCCGCGAGCGCGAAGGGCGTCCGGGCACACCGCCTCCAGGCGGAACTCCGCCGGCCGCAGGCACGACGCCGCCCACACCTCCGCCCGCGAACGCCGCTGCACCCAGTGTCGTCCCCGGTGCCCCGAACGCCGCGGTGCCTCCCGGCCGGGTCCAGAACACACCGCCGACGGTGACGCCGGCCTTCCGCCGCGCGCCGACCGTTACTGCTCCGCTGCCGAGCGTGCCGCCGGCTGCCGCATTGACGCCGATCGCGCCGGGAGCGGCCCCGCAAGGACCGCGCCGCATGGAGGACTTCCGTGCCGAGCGGCGTGAGGTCCAGGAGGGCGGCCGCACCGTGATCGTCGAGCCGGGTCGCATCATTGTCCGCGATCCGAGCGGCCAGGAGTTCGTCCGCCACAACGAGATGGATCGCTTCCGCTTCGGTGCGCGCGACATCCGTACGCAGACCGTCGGCGGCGAAAGCCGCACCATCGTGGTCCGTCCCGATGGCACCGAGGTCATCACCGTGATCGGCGCGGATGGCCAGTTGCTGCGGCGGATGCGGCGCGACCCCGCCGGCCGCGAGATCGTCATCATCGACAACAGCTACCGCGATCCGCTCGCGGTCGGCGGCTTCTTTGTCGACCTGCCGCCGCCGGTCGTGCGTATTCCCTACGACCGCTACATTGTCGATTACGACGACGCGCCGCCGGAGTTGGTCTACGACACCCTCGTGGCGCCGCCAGTGGACCGCATCGAGCGCCGCTATTCGCTCGACGAAATCCGCTTCAGCCCGAACGTGCGGATGCTGATGCCGAGTATCGACGTCAACACCATCAACTTCGATCTTGGCTCGTGGGAGATCCCACCGGACCAGGCCGTGAAGCTGCAGGCGATCGCCGACGGCCTCAACCGCGCCATCCAGCGCAACCCGCGCGAGGTGTTCCTGATCGAGGGTCACACCGACGCGACCGGCAACGACACCGACAATCTGTCGCTGTCGGACCGGCGCGCGGAATCGGCGGCCGAACTGCTCACCCAGCAATTCGGGGTGCCGGCCGAAAACCTGACGTCGCAGGGTTACGGCTCGCAATATCTGAAGGAGCAGACCGACGGGCCGAGCCGCATCAACCGCCGCGTCACCGTCCGCCGCATCACGCCGCTGCTCAACGGCAACACGGCCTCGCTGCCGCCGCCCCCGCCCGGCATTGCGCCGCCGCGGTGACGCGAAGGCGGATCGACGAAATGCAAATGGCCGGGAGCGATCCCGGCCATTTTTTCTACCCGTCATTGCGAGCGAAGCGAAGCAATCCATATCGCCGCGAATCGATCGATGGATTGCTTCGTCGCTTTCGCTCCTCGCAATGACGATTAGAAGAATCGTAGGGTGGGCAAAGCAAAGCGTGCCCACCATCGTTCACCGCCGCAAGAAACGGTGGGCACGGCGCTTTGCGCCTTTGCCCACCCTACAATTCGCGGCGCACCCCGCAATTCAGCTCTTGTCGCTGTCGAGTTTGAAGATCTGTGAGCCTTCCCCGATCGACAGCAAGCCTGTGTCTGCGTAGAGATTGAGCTTGGCGCGGGTATCGGCGATGTCGAGGTTGCGCATGGTCAGCTGGCCGATACGGTCCGCCGGCGTGAACGCCGCATCTTCAACCTTTTCCATGCTCAGCCGCTCGGGCTGATAGGTCAAATTGGGACTTTCGGTGTTCAGGATCGAGTAGTCGTTGCCACGGCGCAGCTCGAGCGTCACCTCGCCGGTGATGGCGCGAGCCACCCAGCGCTGGGCGGTTTCGCGCAGCATGAGGGCCTGGGAGTCGAACCAGCGCCCCTGGTACAGCAATCGGCCAAGGCGCATGCCGCTGATCCGGTACTGCTCGATGGTGTCCTCGTTGTGGATGCCGGTGACCAGGCGTTCGTAGGCGATGTGCAGCAGCGCCATGCCGGGCGCTTCGTAAATGCCGCGGCTCTTTGCCTCGATGATCCGGTTCTCGATCTGGTCGCTCATGCCAAGGCCATGCCGACCGCCGATGGCGTTGGCCTCGAGGAACAGCGCGACGGGATCGGCGAAAGTCTGGCCGTTCAGCGCGACCGGCTGGCCCTCGACAAAACGCACGGAGACCGTTTCGGCCTTGACACTACAATCGTCGCGCCAGAACGGCACGCCCATGATGGGATTGACGATCTTGATGCCGCTGTCGAGGCTCTCGAGATCCTTGGCCTCGTGGGTCGCACCGAGAATATTGCTGTCGGTCGAATACGCCTTTTCGGCGCTCATCTTGTAGGCGAATCCACTGGCGGTCATGAACGCCGACATTTCCGCGCGGCCACCGAGCTCGTCGATGAATTGCTGGTCGAGCCAGGGCTTGTAGATCCGCAAACCCGGATTGGTCAGCAGGCCGTAGCGGTAGAAGCGCTCGATGTCGTTGCCCTTGAAGGTGGACCCATCACCCCAGATGTTGACGCCGTCTTCCTTCATGGCGGAGACCAGCATCGTGCCGGTCACCGCGCGACCGAGCGGCGTGGTGTTGAAGTACGCGATGCCACCGGTCGAGATGTGGAAGGCACCCGATTGGACGGCGGCAATGCCTTCGTGGACCAATTGGGAGCGGCAATCCACCAGCCGGGCTTTTTCGGCGCCGAAGTCCAGCGCTTTGCGCGGAATCTCGTCGTAGTCGGCCTCATCGGGCTGGCCGAGGTTGGCGGTATAGGCAAAGACGCGGGCGCCCTTTTGCTTCATCCACAAAAGCGCCGCGCTGGTGTCGAGACCGCCCGAGAAAGCGATGCCGACTTTTTCCCCCTTGGGCAGGCTTTCCAGGATCGTACTCATAGCGTTTCCAATCGGTCGAAAGTGCTGAGTTCGTTTGCGGCGCGAATACCAATTTTCGCGCGGTTCTATAGGGAGAACGCCTTGCTAGGCAAGCCGCTCAAGGCTCAATCATCGACATGAGCCTCGACAATGCGGTGCACGAAGGACCGCTCCGACTTCGACCAGCGGTCTGCAAGACGGCGCCGCCAGATGAAGGCGGGCCAGGCAAATCGTGTCAGCGCGGCATCGATGCTTTCGTCGGAGAGCCTGGTCCGCGGCCAGCGATAGATGTAACCGTGTGCCAGCCAGATCACCAGAAACGTCACCAGGCCGGCTGCGGCGACGTCCGTAAAGAAGTGCCCGCCGAACGCCATCCGGAGCAGACTGGTCACGACGCCGAACAGCGTCGCCGCGGCATAGGCGAGCGGGCGCCACGCTGGCGGCGTCAACGCTGCGGGGGCATAGGTCCAGAACGCGGTCGCGCCCTCGCCTGAAAAGAACGAGCAGTTGCGATCGCAGCTTCCACGCGGATCCCACCACGCCACGAATTTCTGGGGACCGTTGAACTGCGTGACCACGACCGGACGCGGTCGGCCCCAATAGCTCTTGAACGTGAGATTGGTCAGCACGCCCGCGGAAAGCACAAGCGTGATGAGCAGGAAGACCATTGCCCGCCCGGATATCAGCAGTTTCCGGTCCGGCCGCAGCAGCTTCGCGACCAACGCGACAATCGCAGGACATGCGAGGAGCCACGCGATCCACATCGCAGCATCCCGCGCGAACTCTGCCAGCGTGTTGAATTTGAGCGGGAAGGATTTGGTCGCCGCATCGTAAAACAGCGCGGCCAGCTTCAAGTCAAGTTCGGGAAAAAAACCGAACAGCAATCCGACGAAAGCCGCCAATCCGAGCGCGATGAAGAGTCCAATCCGGTTCATGGGAGCGGGTTTAGCGGAGGAAATCCGGCATGGGAAGGCTTGCGCCGGGCGTTAAAACGGCGGCGGGGATTGCGACGGCATCGGCGGCGGTGGCGGCAAGCGGCGCGGCGGCTCGCGCCAGGCGCCTGCGTTGCGGCCCGCGATCATCCAGTAGACGATCCCGGCGACAATGCCGGCCCCCGTCATGATTTCCAGATGACGCCGCACGATGCCTTCGAAGCGCAGCGTTTCGGGATCGAACGGCACCAGGCCAAGGTAGCAGGCGAGCCCGACAAGGGCGCCGCCGACCGCGTAGGCCAACGCGCTGCGGATGTAAAAGGCTTCGGTGATGAGCGCGATGATCATCGCCGGCAGCAGCGCAAATCCGGAGATGAAGATGAAGCCGAATCCGATGATGATATCGATCGCGCCCTGATCGACCGGCCCTGAGCCGAGATCGCTGAACTCGGGAAACATGACGGCGCCGATAATGATCATCCCCGCCACCAGGCAGGCGGCGAGGAAGGCGAAAGCGATCACGAAGAGCCGGCCGATCAGTGCCATCAAGAACTTCTCATATGCCAGCTTTCGATCCACGAGCGCGACCACACTCCTCATCCTGAGGAGCGGCGGCGTCGCCGCTCCTCACCACGAGGGGGATCAATCCGTCATGGCCATCGCGCGCAGTGCTTGCCGCTCGCGCGCCGACAATTTCTCGGTCTCCGATTTCAACTGGCCGCAGGCGGCAAGGATGTCGCGGCCACGCGGCGTGCGCACCGGCGAGGAGTAGCCGGCGTTGAAGATATATTCGGAGAATTCTTCGATTCTATCCCAGTCCGAGCATTCATACACCGTGCCCGGCCACGGATTGAACGGAATGAGATTGATCTTCGCCGGGATGCCCTTGAGCAGCTTTACCAGCAGCTTGGCATCATCGAGCGAATCGTTGACGCCCTTCAGCATCACATATTCAAACGTGATGCGCCGCGCGTTCGACGCGCCCGGGTAGTCGCGGCACGCCTGCAGCAGTTCGGCGATCGGGTATTTGCGGTTGAGCGGCACCAGTTCGTTGCGCAACTCGTCGCGCACCGCATGCAGCGAGATCGCGAGCATCACGCCGATCTCCTCGCCGGTGCGGATGATGTTCGGCACGACGCCCGAGGTCGACAGCGTGATGCGGCGCCGCGAGATGCCGATGCCTTCATTGTCGGCGACGACCAAGAGCGCATCGCGCACCGCCTCGAAATTGTAAAGCGGCTCGCCCATGCCCATCATCACGACGTTGGTGACAAGACGCGTGCCGTTCTCGCGATCAGCCCAATCATTCAGACGGTC
>DATMNV010000180.1:0-69934 GCA_035568535.1 Bradyrhizobium sp. | reverse complement strand
CACCCCACAATGCTCATATTCGAGTCATGTCCTACCGAAGAATGCTGCGCGACGCGGAGATAAGAAATCAAGCGTTCTTCGATCAGCTTAAGCTTGAGAGTCCTTCCGCCGCGGCGAAAAAACGTTCAGCGACGGTTCGGGAGCGTCGGACGGCCGATGTGAGTGAGCGGCGCAGTCAAAAGATCCTTGAGGACTAAGCGGACATCGTCGAAACAAAAACGGCCGGGTCGTTTCCGACCCGGCCGCCACCATCTCACTAAACTCAAGCCTTACGCGACTGGACGCTACGAACTCGCCCTTCGCCCCAGCTCTGAATCCTCAGCTCGCCTTCTGCTCCGGCGCTGCCGCCTGCTTCTTCGCGATCGCGCGCTTCAATTCCAGCGCGCGGGGCGAGAGCTTGTCGGCCGGCGCCTTCATCAGGAAGGCATCGAGGCCGCCATTGTGGTCGACGCTCTTGATCGCGTTGGTGGAGACGCGCAGCCGCACGTTCTGCCCGAGCACGTCCGAGATGAACGTGACGTTGCACAGGTTCGGCAGGAAACGCCGCTTGGTCTTGATGTTGGAGTGGCTGACCTTGTGGCCCACCTGGGGGCCCTTGGCCGTCAGTTCACAGCGCCGCGACATCTCAATAAATCCTCGTTGTAGCCCCGGCAGCCCTTCGGGCGCGTCAGGGGGTCCAAAATTCGTGTCCTTACAGGGATCGGGCGGACGTATAGGGTGGAAGGCGAAGGGCGTCAAGGTTTTGACGCGCCCGGGCCTGCACAAAATGCCCGATTTGGCAGGCGCTTCCGGCGTTTAGCGCATCATATAAAGGGCACATTCCGGGCTGAAGGAAAAAGCCTGTTCCCGGCGGCCGGAGGGGTAAGCCCCCGCGCGTCAGACGATTTCGCAGGAATAATGCGTTGTTTGCGGGAGTTTGTTGCTTAGATCGTGAGTTGATCGCGCCCTTTCAGGACCGACGCGCAGTGACAATGAAAAGCAGGATTTCGGCCCGATCGGTGCGCTGGCAGGCGGCCTCGCTGTGCGCCGCCGCGCTGTTTGGCCTCGAGGCGACCGAGCCGGCCGCAGCCCAAGGCAAGCTGGAGGCGCAATATGAGGCCTCGCTCGCCGGCATTCCGGTCGGCCGCGGCGCCTGGAATGTCGAAATCGGCGACGACTCCTATGCGGCAGCCGCCTCCGGTGGCACCACGGGTCTTCTGAAAACCATCGCCAATGGCTCCGGCACCGGCGCTTCCCAGGGCCGCATCGTCAATGGCGCGCTGGTTCCGCAAGCCTACCAGGCCTCGACCACGACCTCGAAGAAGTCCGAGACCATCCACATCACGCTTTCGAACGGCAATGTGAAGGAGTTCGGCATCGAGCCGGAGCCGCCGGTCGATGCCGACCGCATCCCGGTCGCCGAGGCGCACAAGAAGGGCGTGTTCGATCCGATGACGTCGTCGCTGCTCCGCGTGCCGGGCAATGGCGATCCGCTCGGCCCCGATGCCTGCCGCAACGGTGCCGCCGTGTTCGACGGCCGCATGCGCTATGACCTGAAGCTCGATTTCAAGCGCATGGAAACGGTGCGGGCGGACAGGGGCTATCACGGCCCGGTCGTGGTCTGCTCGGTCTATTTCACACCGATCGCGGGCTATATCCCCGACCGCCCGGTGATCAAATATCTCGCCGGCCAGCGCAATATCGAGATCGCGTTCGCGCCCATCGTCGGAACCCGGATCCTGGCGCCGTTCCGCATGGTGATCCCGACCCCGCTCGGCACCGCCATGCTGGAGGCGACGTCCTTTGTGACGCAGGCCACCCCGCCGCATGTGGCGAAGACGCAGTAAAATCGCAGCAACACATTGAATCCGTAACGAGACTCGTCATTGCCGGGCTTAACCCGGCAATCCATCCTCCCGGGAAAGATGCTTCTCGGTTTTGATGGATGCGCGGGTCAAGCCCGCGCATGACGAGTGGAGGTCGTGACGCCGTGAATCCCTGTTGACTCTTGTCCACTTCTGATTCGACTCCGGCCCCGCGAAAATTTAAGGAATTCCGTCGTCAAACCGTCGCTTGTGGAGCTGTGACAAACTTGATCTAGTGCCAAGTCAAAGCGTGAGCGCGAGATGTTGCGGTGAACGAAACGGGGTACCGGGTGGAGTCAGCGATTCGGGCGTGTTTCGTTCCAGACTCGTTCTCAAGCGTAAAAGCCGACCCCATATATCCCGCGATGCGTCGCAATCTGAAACACTTCTGAGAAACCACACGCCTCTCGAGGCGTAATAGAAACACCCGAAAAATATGGCTTTCTCTCCCCTTGCGACCGAGCGCGCTGCGGGCGCCGGTGTCACCGCGGTGCTGGGCCCCACCAACACCGGCAAGACGCATCTGGCGATCGAGCGTCTGCTTGCGCATTCAAGCGGCATGATCGGCCTGCCGCTGCGGCTGCTGGCGCGCGAGGTCTACAACAAGATCGCCGATCGCGCCGGGATCGACAGCGTCGCGCTGATCACCGGCGAAGAGAAGATCAAGCCGAAGAATCCGCGCTTCTGGGTTTCCACCGTCGAAGCCATGCCCAGGGATCTCGACGTGTCGTTCCTCGCCGTCGATGAAATCCAGATCGCCAGCGATCTCGAGCGCGGACATGTGTTCACCGACCGCATGCTCAACCGACGCGGCCGCGACGAGACCATGCTGCTGGGGGCGGCGACCATGCGGCCGATCATCGAGCGGCTGCTGCCGGGCGCAAGCATCGTCACGCGCCCTCGGCTGTCGCAGCTCGAATTTGCCGGCGACCGCAAGATCACACGGCAGCCGCGGCGCACCGCGATCGTCGCGTTCTCCGCCGAAGAGGTCTATGCGATCGCCGAACTGATCCGCCGCCAGCATGGCGGTGCGGCCGTGGTGCTGGGCTCACTCTCTCCGCGCACGCGCAACGCACAGGTGGCGATGTTCCAGAACGGCGACGTCGATTATCTCGTCGCCACCGACGCGATCGGCATGGGCCTCAATCTCGACGTCGATCACGTTGCCTTCGCCTCTGACCGCAAATATGACGGCTACCAGTTCCGAAGGCTGACGCCGTCGGAGTTCGCGCAGATCGCAGGCCGCGCGGGCCGCGCCACGCGCGACGGCACTTTCGGCACCACAGGGCGCTGCGCGCCGTTCGAGCCGGAACTGGTGAATGCACTGCAGAACCACACCTTCGACAGCGTCAAGGTTCTGCAATGGCGCAATTCAAAACTCGATTTCTCCTCGCTCGGCGCGCTGCAGGTGTCGCTGGCGCTGCCGCCCGCGCATGAGGCGCTGACGAAAGCGCCGATCGCCGAAGACATGCGCGTATTTGATCACGCCGCGCGCGATGCCGATGTGCGCGACATGGCCCACGGGCCGGCCGCGGTGGAACGGCTGTGGGAGGCCTGCCAGGTCCCGGACTACCGCAAGATCGCACCGGCGGCGCATGCGGAACTAGTGACCACCCTTTTCGATTTCCTCATGAAGAAGGGGAAAATTCCGGATGGCTGGTTTGCTGCACAGGTCGACCAGTCCGACCGCACCGACGGCGACATCGACACGCTATCGGGCCGGATCGCGCAAATCCGCACCTGGACCTTTGTCGCCAACCGGCCGGATTGGCTGCAAAACCCCGAGCACTGGCAGGAAATTGCGCGGGAAGTCGAAAATAAATTGTCGGACGCGCTGCATGAACGGCTCACGGAGCGTTTCGTTGATCGCCGTACCAGTGTATTGATGCGCCGCCTGCGGGAGAACACGGTATTGAATACGGAAATCGGCAAGACTGGCGAAGTCATCGTTGAGGGCCATGCGATCGGCCGGCTCGACGGATTCACCTTTGCGCCGGATGCCGCGGAAGCCGGTTCCGACGCCAAGGCGCTGCAGGCCGCCGCCCAACAGGTGCTGGCCAAAGAGATCGACGCGCGTGCCGAAAAACTGGGCGCTGCCGCCGACGAGCAGTTCGTGCTCGCCTCCGACGGCACGCTGCGCTGGACCGGTGACGCCGTGGCCAAGCTCGTCGCCGCCGAGGACGCGCTGCATCCGCGCATTCGCATCATCGCCGACGAGCGGCTGACCGGCCCTTCGCGCGAGAAGGTGCAAACGCGGCTCGATCTCTGGCTGAAGACGCATATCGAAAAGCTGCTCGGGCCGATGTTCGAGCTCTCCAAGGCCGAGGACGTCACCGGCATTGCGCGCGGCATCGCGTTCCAGCTGGTGGAAGCGCTCGGCGTGCTTGAGCGCACCAAGATCGCGGCCGAGATGAAGGATCTCGACCAGCCCTCGCGCGCCACTTTGCGCAAATACGGCGTGCGCTTCGGCGCCTACCACATTTATTTCCCGGCGCTGCTCAAGCCCGCCGCGCGGTCGCTGGCCTCGCTGCTGTGGGCGCTGAAGCAGGACAATGTCGATCCCACTGTGCTGTCGGGCGCGCAGCATCTGGCGAGTTCGGGCCGCACCTCGTTCCCGGTCGACAAGGCCCTGCCGCGCGACGCCTATCGCGTGCTCGGCTATCGCCAATGCGGCGAGCGCGCGGTGCGCGTCGACATCCTGGAGCGGCTCGCTGATCTCATTCGTCCGGCGCTGGCCTGGCGCGAAAACTCGTCCGGCGAAAAGCCGGCCGGCGCGTTCGATGGCCGCAGCTTCGTGGTGACGCAGGCGATGACGTCGTTGACGGGCTCGGCCGGCGAGGACTTTGCCTCGGTCCTGCGCGCGCTTGGCTATCGCATGGACCGCCGCCCGCCATTGCCGCCGAAGCCGGTGGTCGCGGAGGCGCCGGCCGCGGAAGCCGCGCCTGCGGAGACAGCGGAAGCGCCTGTTGAGGTGACGGCAGAAGTCGCGGCAGAAGTCGTCGATCAGCAGGTCAGCGGCGATCCCGCGCCGTCAGCCGCGCTGTTGCCGGAGGTCGCGCCGCTCGCATCAAGCGAAGAAACGCCGGCCGTCATCGAAGCGCAGGCTGAGCCTGCGGCTGAAGCTGAGCCGATAACCGAAGCTGCACCGGAGTCCGCACCCGTAGAGGCCACCGCAGAGGCGGTTGCTGACATCGTCGCGGATGCTGTGCCAGCCAGCGAGGCTGCGCCCGCGGAAGCCGCAGCCATCGAGTCCGCTGCCGAAGCGCCGGCCGAACCGCAGCTCGTCGAAGTCTGGCGGCCGGGCGGCCGCTCGGAAGAGCGCCGGCCGCGGCATGAGCATCGCAACCGTCACCGCCATGGCAAGGCTCCGCAGCAGGATGGCGCGCAGGCTGCCGAAGGCAAAGCTTCGAACGACAAGGCCGCTGACGGCGAGAAGCGCGAGAGGTCCCGCCATCACGGCCGCCGCGATCGCGATTTCAGAAAGCCCCGCGAGAACGCGCCGGTGGTGGCGGCTCCGGCTGCGACCGCCGAAGCCGCGCCCGCTCCTGTCGGCGAACAGCGCCAAGAACAAGGCCAGGCGCAGCGTGGCGAGCAGCGCGACCGCCTTGAAGGCAAGGGCCGCGACCGCGACCGCGATCGCGACAACAAGCGCGAGAAGTTTGGCGACCGTCAGGGCGATCGCCGCGAAGATCGCGACCGGCGTGACCGCGGCCGCGACCGTGACAAGGGCCGCGACAAACGCGACCGTGAGGGCGGCCCGGCGCTGCGACACTATGCAAGCTCGCAGAACCCGCGCGAGCGCGACCGCGCCGCCGATCCCAATTCGCCCTTCGCCAAGCTCGCGGCGCTGAAGGAGCAGCTTGCGGGCAATCGCAAGGAGTAAACCGAAGCGTTTTCAAGCGAAGTGGGGGACCGGTTCGCGTGAAGAGAACGCGTCAATAGGAACAGCCGTGGATCGGCAACGCCTCGACAAGTTTCTGTGGCATGCGCGGGTGGTGAAAGCCCGCACCAGCGCCGCAGAGTTGGTCGAGCGCGGCCATGTCCGCGTCAATGGCGTGCGCGAGACTTCGCCCGGACATGCGGTGAAGCCGGGCGACGTGCTGACCATCGCGCTGGACCGCAATGTGCGCCTTATGAAAGTGATCGGATTTTCCGAACGTCGCGGCGATGCCAACGCAGCGCGCGTGCTCTATGAGGAATTGCACGGACGACCGGAATAACTATCTGCTGGCGGTGGTCCATGAGTGATTCAATTCTTGGTGCCGCTTCCCTTGCGGCAATGCACTGACTGCGCTAGGCAAAACGGCAAATTTCGACCGTTCCGGAGTCCTGGATGACTTACGTCGTCACTGAAGCCTGCATCAAATGCAAATATACCGATTGCGTTGAGGTCTGCCCTGTCGATTGTTTCTACGAGGGCGAGAACATGCTGGTGATCCATCCGGACGAATGCATCGATTGCGGCGTGTGCGAGCCGGAGTGCCCGGCCGACGCGATCAAGCCGGACACCGAGCCCGGCCTCGAAAAATGGCTCGAGGTGAACACCGAATACGCGAAATCCTGGCCGAATATCACCCAGAAAAAGGAATCCCCGCCGGACGCAAAGGATTTCGAAGGCCAGGAAGGCAAGTTCGAAAAATATTTCTCGGCGAACCCGGGGACCGGCGACTGACCATAAATTTGCCTCACGCTTAACCCTAATAGCGCGTGACACGCTTAAAAACGGCCCTGAAAACCGCTAAATCATTGATTTTTGCGGAAAATGTGCTATATTCAGCAAATTCTGAGCTGAATCGGTCAGCCGCATTGACCCTGCTCGCAGGGTTTCCGCGAAAAACATCGAACAGGGGCGTGGCAGTTCCGCGCACAGGCCGTGTCACAGAAAACGCGTAAAAAGAGTACCTCTAAGCCGTCAAAGAAAGCCGCCGCGGCCAGCCGTAGCGCATCCAAGAGCCGTGCCCGGGATACCCGGACTGCCGCCAAGGCGACTACGGCTGCCAAGTCCTCCAAGAACAAAAGAAGCGCAATGCACCCAAAAACTGCCAAGACCGCCGCGAAAGCGACGGGGTCGAAGAACTCTGCTTCGAAAGTTGCTGCCAAGGCTCCGATGAACAAGACTGCCCCGAAGGCGCCTGCTGCAAAAACTGTTGCCAAGCCGGTTTCCGCCCCCGCCAAGCCGGCGGCGGCTGCCCCGCGCGTGGAAGAGAAGAAGGTCGTGACCCAGCGTCAGGGGTTCAAGGCCAATGAATTCGTCGTCTATCCCGCTCATGGCGTTGGCCAGATCCTGGCCATCGAGGAGCAGGAGATCGCCGGCGCCAAGCTCGAGTTGTTCGTCATCAACTTCATGAAGGACAAGATGACGCTCCGCGTGCCGACCGCGAAGGTCGCCAATGTCGGCATGCGCAAGCTGTCCGAGCCCGCGCTGGTCAAGAAGGCGCTGGAGACCTTGAAGGGTCGCGCCCGCGTCAAGCGCACCATGTGGTCGCGTCGCGCCCAGGAATACGAAGCGAAGATCAATTCGGGCGACATCGTCGCGATCGCGGAAGTCGTGCGCGACCTCTACCGTTCGGAGTCGCAGCCCGAGCAGTCCTACTCCGAACGCCAGCTCTATGAAGCGGCGCTCGATCGCCTCTCGCGCGAGATCGCGGTGGTGCAGCACTCGACCGAGACCGAGGCGGTCAAGGAAATCGAGAGCCAGCTCGCCAAAAGCCCGCGTCGCGGCGTCAAGGCCGAAGGCGGCGCCGAGGGTGAAGGCGAGACCGAAGGTGATGCCGACGAGGCGGATGATGCGGACGGCGACGATACCGCCGTCGCCGATGAAGCCGCCTGAAAGCGTAATCCGGAATAGCACGCGAATTTGGTTCGAGAGATCTAAGGCCCGGTCGAAAGACCGGGCTTTTTGTTCTGGGCATGTCGATCCCCTCATTCCCCGTCGTCGAAGCGACGAGCGCTTGAGCGCTGGCGGCGCAACGCATCGATCAGCCGCGACAGGATCGATGCACGCCGATGGCGGGCCGGGTGGTAGAGGCGGATATCCGGCAACGGCCTTTCCGCTTCATCACCGTCACTGATTTTCGGTGCGAACGACTGAAAGGGGCCGCCGAGATCCGAAGGATGGAACGGGCTTTGTGTCGGGCGTCGCATCGTCTTCTTCTTCCATGAGGCGCGCAAGTTCGCTGTAATAGAGCCTGCTCCAGCGCTTGCTCAGGCTGGCGAGAAACTGGAGTTCGTGGCCGGTCAGAATCGACATCGGAGCGCTGCTGCGGGGACGAAGTTGAGGGCTCGCTAGATCCTCCGCATTCCCGCGAATTGCCAGCCGCTGTAGGGGCCGACGTAAACGCCGGTCCCCAGGCATTGCGCTCTCGCCGCCTGGCACAGCCGGGGGCCATCCTCCCGAGCGCTGCGACCGCGGGTGCACGACGCCGCAAAGGCAGTGCAGGTGCGAGGCATGGCGGCCCTGCGCAACGCCACCCTGTAGCGGTAGGAGCGCCCACCATCGGACGATTGGCAACACTTGCCGTTCATTCTGCTGGCCGATGCGGGAGTGATGTCGGACGAAACGGCGATGACGGAAATCGCGAGTGAGAGGATAAGAGCTGGCTTCTTCATCTGGACCTCCTCAATCGACGAGACCGGCGATCGGTGCGACGTCGGCGCTGTCGGGAAATACGCTGCTTGCGAGCACGCGCTCTTCGATCCTCAGATGATCCCTGAGCAGGCCCTTGAGCACGGCGCGCAGATCGGTGGTTGGTTTGAGGTCGCGCTCCTCGTAGAGCTGGGCCTGCTTCAGTCCGGGCCAGTCGGCGATCACGCGTCCGCCCCGGAGCGCGCCGCCGGCGAGGAAGGCAACGGTGCCGGTGCCGTGATCCGTGCCGCTGGTGCCGTTGATGTGCGCGGTACGGCCGAACTCGGTGATGACGGCAACCACCGTCTCGCCCCAGGCATCGCCCATGTCGGTCTCGATCGCGCCCAGCGCGCCGTCGAGCGCTCCCAGCAGGTTGAAAAGCTGACCGGCGGTCGCGCCCTCGTTGATGTGCGTATCCCAGCCGACAAAGCCCAGCGCGCCGACGCGCGGGCCATCCGGTTTGGCCAGAAAGCGTGCGGCGGCACCTGCGGCCTCAGTGAAATAGGCGCGCACGCGCGCGATACCGAGCTGCGGAAGCTCCTCCGGCCGCGGCTCCTGCATGCCTGTGGTGCCTCCAAGTGCGGCGAGGCGGATCCGCGCCTGAAGGGCTGCGGCCAGTTTGGGATCGGTGTGCTGATAGAGATCCAGCAGCCGCGCCTGCG
Organism: Bradyrhizobium sp.; assembly: GCA_035568535.1. Lineage (GTDB taxonomy): Bacteria > Pseudomonadota > Alphaproteobacteria > Rhizobiales > Xanthobacteraceae > Bradyrhizobium. The sequence continues at coordinate 60,803 of DATMNV010000180.1, read as the reverse complement.
TGTCGTCGCTGGCCGGCAGCAATTGCTGCGGCGTCCACGACAACACGGGCGCCTTGCCGCGCACCACCAGCGGCGTGACCGCGCCGACGCCAAGAACACGGCTGCCGCGCGGGTCGACACGGCCGTCCGACGCCAGCGAAACCAGCGCGCGGTTGAGCCAGCCGGTATCGACGGCGCCCGGCCGCGCCATCCCGCTCTCGAGTACGTCCTGGCCGTCGAAATGCGAGCGCTCGCGATAGGGCGTGGCGGTCGCGTGCACGACGGTCGCCTGCTGCGCCTTGTAGAGCCGATAGAAGTTCGGCATTGCCGGATTGAGTGCGAAGAAGGCGTCGAGCGGCAATGCCGGTATCTTGCCGTCCAGCACCAGCGCGCGGTCGCCGCGCAGGCCGATCCAATCGGGATCGCCGACCGGTGCCACCGCACCAAGGCCATCGAGCGCGCCCCGGAGCACAATCACGAGCATGCGCGGATCGCGTCCCTCGGCGCGCGCCAGCTTCGGCATCTGGCTCCATGCGAACAGGGCGCCGGCGCCGAGCAGCGCTTCGCGACGGCTGGGAAAATGGAAGGTCATGCTTACCTCCTCTGGAATTCGGCTGACATGAACAGCAGCACGAGCGCCTGCTGGCGGCTCTCGGCGCGGCCGACCGCCTGCTTCACCTCGTCCGAGACGCACGATCCGAACACGGTCTCGATGACGTCCGCCGGATCGACCCGGTCCGACACGCGTTCCGCGAAATTGTTGGCGATGTCGAGCCTGCGCCCCATGCCGTCGATCCAGGAGGCTTCGTCGTCCGGGAAGCCTTTGGGAGAGGAGGGGCGCCACAAGGGTTCGCCGAGCAGCGCCTGTCCATCCGTGAACCGCTTGGGATCCGCCTGGGTAAGGCCGGTTGCCCGCACCATGCCGACGACCCACTCGCTCGGGCGCTTGAGTTTGGTGGCCGGCTGCGTCCAGGATTCATCGGACGCAACCATCGCCCTGGCGACCTCCTTGAGATCGCCTGAGGTATCGAGGAACACTTTTGCCATCCGCTCGACCAGCGGCGCGGGAGGCGTATCGGCAATGAAGTAGGCCGCCAGCTTGCCGGCCAGATGCGTGGCGGTCGCGGGATGGGCGGCGAGATCATGGAACACGGCGCGGCCCTGCTCCACGGTTTCGTCGTCGTAGGATTTGCCCAGCACCTTCTGCGCGCCGGGTTCGTGCAGGCGCGGATTGAACGAGAATTCGCCGCCATGCTCGGGATTGTCGCCCGGCGGAATCAGGGTCCATCCGGTGAGCACGTTGGCGAAGGCAATGACGTCTTCCTGGGTGTAGCCGCTGCGCACACCGAGCGTGTGCAGCTCGAGCGCTTCACGTGCCAGGTTTTCGTTCAGCCCGCGGGTGCGGTTGATGCCGGCGACCGAATTCGCTCCCATGGAAACCGTCTGGTCGAGATAGAACAGCATGGCCGGATGGCTCTCGGCAGCGAGCAACAGGTCGGAGAAGCGGCCAAGCACGTGAGGCCGGATGGCCTCGCGCTCATAGGCGCCGGACATGCTCCTGATCTTGTCGGCCGAGACGCAGAAATGGTTGGACCAAAACCAGACCAGCCGCTCCGCGAATCCGATCTCGGCGCCGAGCGCGGCCGCAATGCGACTCCGCGCCTCTTCGAGATAGAATTGCCGCCCCGGATCGGGAACGGCTTCGGCGGCCATCTTTGCCATGCTCTCGCCGGCATCCTGCGCGGCGCCCTCCGTCATCGGGGCCGCCTCGGCCATCTGCTTCCGCTTCGCGTCCTGTTCCTTCTTGGCGACGATCGCCTTGGCCTGCCGCTTGGCATTGGCCTCGTTCACCGCTCGAAAGGCCTTGGCGCTCGAAGGCAGGCTGGAAGCCGCAATGTCGATGGCGGACGGCCGCTCGAGTTCGGCGATCAACGCGCCGCGCGGATCGGCCGCAATCGCCGCCATCGATCCCGGGCGCGGCCCCATCCCGAACCGATGCAGGGCGAGAGCTGCGTCAGCCTTTGCGGAATTGCTCATGGCAACGCTCCGACGATGCGAAAAGCCCAGCACGCCGCCAATGTCGGTCGCGCAGCTACGTCATGTAGTGCTACAAACCGTAGCACTAGCTCATTTCCGATGCAAGTACCGATTGAGGGGCGAGCGCGGAACGTCTGGCTCGCTTCACCTCTCCCCGCGAGGCGCGGGGAGAGCGAAATCAGCGATATCTCCGGCTACTGCGGACCCAGCGCAATTCGTCCGATCGTGCCGTCCTTGACCAGGGCAATGCGCCACTCCGCCGAACCGTTGGCGAAATTGGCCATGTAGACGTCGCTGCCCATGTTCGTAACTCCCCGGAACGAGATCGCACGCAGCGCGCCAAGCCGGCTCAAGATGGCCTGGTCGAAGGGCAGTTGCTGACGTGTCTGCGCCGCCACTTCGGGGGTCATGCGATCGTAATCCGGCACGCCGCGCCCAAGCGCTTCGATGTACCGGCGCAGCATCGCCTCGCTTCCCGCCTGCGGAGCCGTGCGATGCGACATCGAGTGCTCCGGCTGCCCATCCGCACCGATCCCTTCGACCGTGTGATACCGCGTCTGCTGTCCCGGCAGCACGATCTCAAGGCATTTCCCGGACGCGTCCGTGACAACCCACGGGGTGTCGACGGTGGTCAGGACCGACAACGACATGTTATCGCCGATCGCGCCCTGGGCCGTACGCTTGCCCCCGGCTTCGAGCTTGTAGAGCTGGATGGCGGCGCCGGTGGCGTTGTAGAGCAGCACGTGGATCGGCGCGGTGCCCCCGGTCGATTTCAGGCCTTGTTCGTCGGAGCAGGCGGCGATTCCGCCACGCGCATCATTGCCGTCGGCGCGGAAGATGACGTCGTCGGCCTTGCCGTCTTCTCCCAGCAGCAGCCGGAACTCGGCAAAACCATTGGCGAATTTCACGCCATAGAAGTCGTAACCGCCCGGGCCGACGCCGCGGAAGAAGATCGTCTCCACGGGACCGAACGCGTTGAACATGGACTGCAGCTCGGAGGCCTGGCGACGGATCTTTGCTGCGAGCGGCGCGCTCATTCGCTGATAGTTCGGTGCGCCTTGGCGCAGGTCCTCGATTCCTCGCAGGATGGCCTCTTTGCTGCCCGGCAGCGGGGCCTGCTCCCTGAATCGATCCGGGACCGCCGCAATCCGCCGTGCGAACTCCTCTTCGATCATGTTTGCCCTGGTCGCGGCGACCCGATGCGCAAGGTGGGCCCCGGTCATCGGGTCCTGCAGCAGCAGCTGCGTGACCCCGGCCTGGCCGTCGCGCAGGAAGACGAGGAGATCATCATGGTTACTGACGAACGCATCGGCGCCGTAGGTCGCGACCGCCAGTTTCGCCCTTCCAGTCTCCTGGACTGACAGCCGATCACCATCGCGCGCCACGGTGAGCACGCGGTAGGGCGTCAGTTCGTAGAAGCCGACATAGGCATCGAGCAGGCTCGATTCCGCACCTGCGCCTTGCCACAAGGCTTCGGCGATCCGGGCCGCGTGCACATCGCCCCCGTTCTGGCTCAGCGTCGCTTCGGACGGCTGGTGGTCACGGCTGACGGCCAATGTGATCTGACCCGCCCGTGCCGGATAGGCGTAAGTTCCATCGCCGGCTGCCGCCAGGCGGAGTTTGCGCTGCCCGCTCATTTGACCGAAGAGATCTTCGCCTTCGTGGAAAACGGTGAAGATCGAGGCATGGCCGAATGAGTAAAACGCCACGGCCTGCGGCACGCGCATCGCGTTCGCCTGAGCCGGATCGCCGTCAAACGACCGCGCGGATACCGGCCGGGAGGTGTAGGCGATGCTGCCGGCAGAAGCGATGATCGCCGGCAGGATGGCCGCCGCGATCCAGATTCGTTTCCGCCAATCGAGCCTCGTCGGCGTCGTGGTGGCGGCGAGGAGGCGTTCGATGCGCGCGCGAACCGTGCACGCCCTCGCCATTTCCAGACCCGCCGGCGCGCGGCGAACGCGTTGCACGAGATCAAGCAGAATCTCGGCATAGGACAGCCTGTCCTCGACGACTTCCAGCGCCTGCGTGTCGCTGATGATTTCTGCGAGTTCAGCCAGCCGGACCAGGTGCCACCACGCGAATGGGCTGAACCAGAACAGCGCGCGATTGAGGGAAGCCAGCAGCAGCACGTAGAAATCACGGTTGATGACGTGCGCGCCCTCGTGCGCAAGCACAGCCTGACGCTTCCGCCAGTCCCAATCGCTGCATTGCGGAGGCAGCAGAATGGTCGATCCGAAGGTCACGGGACCGCCGATCGCGGTGCTGACCCGCACACACCAATCGGCTGTCCAGGGCTCGCGCATTGGCTTTGCGGCGCGCACCAGAAGCCAGGTCAGATAGATGCCAAGCGCCAGCCGGAGCAACAGCACGCCGGCAACCAGCGCATAGATGGCGGTTGCGACCGCAAGCCAGTTTACAGGCCGATCATTCTCGAGGTGAGCTGCGGCGGGCGCGGCTGGATCCGGCGACAGCGACGTGGGCAGTGGCTCAGGTGATGGGCTGCCGATGGGCCACAGGTTCTCGGGCGCCGGCATCGGCAAACTATCCCGCGAGATCGTCACCGTGGTCCAATGCATCAAGAGCGGCATCGCCAGCGATGCCACCAGCACCATGACCCAGCATGTCATGTGAACGTGCGGATTTCGCAACCGAAGAAATTTCAAGCCAACCCACACGGCGCTTCCAAGCAAGAGAGAGCGCAGCGCCGCCTCCGCCAGTATCGCCAGCATCATTTCTTCCCTCCCTTCGCCGTCGTCCTCTCTTTGGCCTTGGCCACCTGATCGGCCAGCATGCGCAGCTGCTTCTGGTCGAGCATGGCGGTATCGACCATGCCGACCAGCACCTCTTCGACGGAGCCGTTGCAGAACCAGTCGACGATGCGCTGCACCGCTTTCGCCGCTACGCGTCCGCGCGGTTCCGCCGCCTGGTAGACATAGGTCCGCCCATCCACGGTGTGGGTCGTGTAACCCTTGTCCTCCAGCCTCCGCAGCACGGTCCGAACCGTCGATTCCTTGAGCCGACGCGAAAGCCGCTCGCGCACGGCCTCGGCCGTTACCGGACCGTTGGCCCAAACCAGTTGCATTACCTCGCGCTCGAGGTCTCCCAGTTCGGGCAGGCTGTCATCCATGGTGCCACCTTGCGATCTCAGGCCGTTTGAATGCTACAGAGCGTCGCACACGCTGCCCGGTGCTGCAACGGCTTTTGTACCCGGAATGGCTGGGCGGCGGCTGAGTGCAAAGGCGAAGTAAGGGTCCAATCGTGGGTGGGCAAAGGCGCGTTTGCGCCGTGCCCACCATCCTCTCCAAGCGTGTGTGAAGCGATGGTGGGCACGCTACGCTTTGCCCACCCTGCGGATATTGTTTGCAACGACGGCGGAATTTGCGGCTCGATACCCCGGGTTCGCGCCAAGGCGCGCCCGGGATTGACGCGCTTTCGCGCGTCAATCCACCACGATCTTGACGCGGTCGCGCACCTTCACCTGGGCCTTGCTGTCGAGCCCGTTCAGCACGCGGAAACGTTCGACGGGATGGTCGATGCCGGCCATGCGGTGCGACAGCGATTCAACGGTGTCGCCGGGCTGCACGGTGATGACCTTGATGCGGAGCGGACGGGCGGCCTGGATTTCCTCCAGCGTCAGGCGGCGGAAGGAATTGACGGTCTCGCGCGCGTTGCGCTCGCTCTCGGTGGTCTTCTGCCGCGCGGCGAAGATGAAGCGGTAGACGTCGGCACCGACGCGCAGCGCATAGACCTTGAACTGCCACTGGTCGCCGTGCGCGGTGGTTGCCGCCGCCGGGAAACCGTTGATGGTCATGTCCTCGGTCGTCGACTTGTCGACGTTCTCCATCCAGCCAGAATTGAGATAATCGCTGAGCGTCTGCTCCGCCGGCACCCGCACCACGTCGAAGCGCATCGCCTGCGCGCCGCCCTCGCGCACGCCGATCACGGCCTGCGCGGTGTTGTCGAGCGAGAAATTGTCCGGCGCCTGGAAGGTGAAGCCGAGCTTGGGATGCAGGAAGCGGCGGCCGCGCACGAAGCCTTCGCTGGGGTCTTCGCCATAGACGATGTTGTCGATGGTGGACAGATAGTCCTCGCGGTCGCGTTCGGCGTTTTCGGGCGAGTTGTACTGCCGCGCGGCGGCCTGCGCTTTCTGCACGCGTTCCGGCGTCGCCGGATGCGAGGAGAGGAAATCCTGCGCGCGCGGATCGAGCGAGGTCTTGCCCGCCTTCAATTCGGCATTGCGCTCCATCGAGGTCAGGAAGCGCGACGCGCCATAGGGATCGAAATGCGCATGGGCCGAAATCTCCACCCCCATCGCGTCGGCGTCGATCTCCTGCGAGCGCGAGAAGTTCGCCATCGAGATCTTGTTCTTGGCGATCGTGAACGCGGTCACCTCGGGGTCGCTGCCCATGTCGGTGACGACCTTGTCGACGATCGCGGCCTGCCGCGCCTGGTCCTCGCGCTGGGCGGCGTGCTTGGCCAGCACGTGTGCCATCTCGTGGCTGAGCACCGACGACAACTCCGAGGTGTCGCTGGCGAGCGCGATCAGCCCGCGCGTGACATAGAGCTGGCCGGTCGGCAGCGCGAAGGCGTTGACGGCACCGGAATTGAGGATCGTGACCTTGTAGGGCTGGTCGGGGCGGTCAGAGGCGGCGACCAGCCGGTCGACGGTCTTGGTCACCAGCGATTCGAGCTTCGGGTCGTCATAGACGCCGCCATAGGAGGCGAGGATGCGCTCGTGTTCCTTCTCGGAGGCCGGCGTGGTCGTCACCGTCCGGTTCGGCTTGACCGGGGGCACTGCGGCAGGGGTTGCAGCAGTTTGGAAACGGCCCATGTCGCCGCAGGCGGCCAGCGTCGCTGCCACCAACAGCAGAGCCGGCGCAGCCCAAAGCTGGCGGCTCATTCCCACTTTGCGCCGTCCCGCAAACCCATCCACGTCAAGCTACTCGTCTGTCTGGAGCGCGCTAACGCGCCCTAGCTTCTTGTTTGAGCATAATCTCCGCGCAAACGCTTCGCGCGAGGGAAACCGGTCCCCACTTTTCCGGACCACACCCCTAGTTCCCGCCCAGCACTTCGATTTGCCCGGCCCGCACCACCTCGATCCGTGGGCCGGGGCGCGCCTCAACCCAGCCACGAACCAGAATCCGCCGATTCTCCAGTGACTTGACGGGCATGCCGGCAGCCTCCACAGCCGTCAGCATGCGCCTTGAAATAGTCACAGCGAAGTCCCGTGTCCAGCGTCGTCCGAAGTTCAGGTAAGTCGTTGCCCCAGCCTGTCGTACGGACAAAACCGTGCCCTCGACAAGCGTGAATCGCCCAATCCCGGCCAAAATATCGTCTGTACTTTCCGCGTTTTTTATGGCCGCCGGATCGGCCCAGATGCCCTTTTTCGCGCCTCGCGCCGCCGCCTCGGCCGCCATCAGAACGGCGGCGCAGTCCTTGTCGGTGACTTCGGTCGATACCACGGCCGCGCCCTCGGCCAGCAACAGGCCTTGCACCGGCGTGTCGCCGCCGGCGAGGAACACGAACGCACGCTGCCTGCCATAGCGGTCGGGCGCGTCGTCCTCGCCGTGCAACGTCACATCCTTGCCGGCGAGGGTCGCCGACAGCGCCGCGGTGGCCTTCGTCGCATCAGACGAAACGGGCTCGATGCCGGCGAGCTTGATCTCACGACCGTCGGTGAGACGGAAGCTCCTGCCACTGACGACGGCTGCGACATGACCTTCGCCTTGCGGCTCGAATGCGCAGGGCGCGGCGCGCAAGGGCGTGGCCGCGAGCGCGAGAGCTGCCGATGCCGAAAAAGCTGCCGCGCGAACGCGGCCAAAGGTCCGACCTTTCGTTGTCATGGCGCCGATTTGCACCCGCATTCCCTGCTCTGTGCCCGATCCGTATCGCTTTCGTCCACCGGACATTGCCACACAGGGGAGAGCATGGAAATCAACGGCACGACGAGGCCGATTAATGGTTCGTTCATCGTAGTTGTTAGACTGAGATTCAAATTTTCCTGCGCATGATTGCATCGCTCCTGCGCGAGATTTCGTTGCAAACACAGCAGCCGCAACCTGCCTCGCCGCGAAATCGGAATGATCAGCATGGCGATCGCGCATCCGGCGCATTGTGCAGATGATTGCTGCGAATTGGCGAAGACGCGGTTGCGGCGGAATGGCCGGCTGTCGTTGCCGCCAAAACTGCCGACCATTTCTGTCATTGTCCTCGCGCTGGGGCTGGCCGGATGCGCGCGCAATTCGGCTCACCGTGAATTCAGTCCGGTTCACCGTGAGTTCAATTCGGTTCAGCGGCAGATCAGGGCAACCCGTGTTCGTTCGCCTTCGCGTGCCCGCGTCCACACCGAAACGCGGCAATCTGCCGAACTGCGCGCTGCCGAACTGCGCGTTCGCCGGCCCGACCCGGTGCTGCTTGCGGCCCAGCCGGCGCCCAACTGCGAGTTCAAGAGAGCCGATCTCAAGGCGGTGGACCCGGACGAATGGGCTCGCTTGAAAGCCGAGTTCGAGCGTCAGTGTTATCAGGATGCCGAAAAGGCGGCACGAGACCGCCTGAGCCAGCTGCAGGCATCCAGCACATGCGAGATCGAGCGCGTTCCGCAACAACGACCCGTTCGCTAACGAACGCCCAGTCGCGACAAGGTCCGAATTAATTTCAACCTCTGCTTGTCGCCAAGCCGCCCGGCCCTTTGTGTCTCCTCGATGACAATACCAAGGCCGCAGCTCCAAAATTCAGTCGTCTTGCCGCCTTATCAAGGCACGTTTTTCTCGCGAGGATTCCCTTCCCAGGCGATGGGAATTGTCGATGGGAATTGCTGAAAAGGGGAATTTCTGAAGGGTCATAATTGCGAGGGAGATCGTGCAAACTCTTTACGAGTTACTCGGTGCGCTTCCTGAAGATGATGCTGATGGCCTCAGGAAGGCATTCCGTAAGGCTGCCAAGGCCAACCATCCCGACAACAATCCCGACGATCCTGACGCTCCGCAAAGGTTCAGGCGGATCGTGCGCGCCCATGTCATTCTCGACGACGAACGGCAACGAGCGACCTATGACTCGCTGTTGGCCAGGGCACAGCAGCAGCGAGCTCAAAATTCAAAGCGCAAGATGTTCTTCGGGCTCCGCGGCCTGATGCCGGACGCCATCTCAGGCATGGTGATCGCGTTCGTGTCCATCGGAGCATTCATGCTGGTCGAAAAAGTTTCGAGGATGCGCATCGTTCCAGCGCAAGTGCACGAAATATCCGCACGGGCATCGGCACTGGCCGCTGCGATGCCGGCACAGCCGTCCGATACAATCGGTCGAACTGTCGAACACAACAAGCTTGATGACATCTCGATCTCCAGCAAGCCGGAAGCCCCCGACCCCGTCAAGGAGATAGCGGCGCCAGTCGTCGCACCGGCAACGGACAACACCGGCGCTATTGCGACGACTTCCGACATCGGAGTGAAGGACGCCAGATACTATCGACAGCGCGGCGGGCTGGCGTATCGCAGTGGCGATCTGCCCCTTGCACTCGTCGATTTTGATCTGGCGATCAATCTCGATCCGAATTTCTCTGACGCCTACATCGATCGCGCAATTGTCTTCCATCGGATGGGCGATCAGAAGCGCGCATTTGCCGACGTCGCGCAGGCCAAGCGCATCGATGACCTGAAGCCACAACAGGCAGCGCCGCTGTCAGGCAGCAACTGAACCTGGCGGGATGCCGGCATTCAGAGCTGGACAGCTCGCGAACCAGCGTGCGGACAAGCCAGGGACGAGCAGCGCGACGAGCGGTGCTGCAGGAGCGCGCGACCTAACCCATTCCGTTCAGCGGAAAACCCGCGCTCACCGATGTTCCGCTTGGCTTGCCGCTTCCGGAAGCATGCGGCATGATCGTGCCCAATCAAATAGCGCCGCGGCGCGCGCCGCGCGAAGTTGGGAGGATTTCAATGAGGCGAATGTTGATGGGCGCGGCGGCCGTGTTGATGGCGCTCGGCGCCACCGCGGCGCTGGCTCAGGAAAGCAAGCCGCCGCTCAAGATCGGCGGCATCCTGGATATGTCGAGCCTTTATGCCGACATCACGGGCCCCGGCAGTCTCGAGGCCGCGAAGATGGCGGCGGAAGACTTCGGCGGCGAAGTGCTCGGCCGCAAGATCGAGGTGATCGCGGCCGACCATCTCAACAAGGCCGATCTCGCCGCCAACATCGCCCGCGACATGATCGACAACCAGGGCGTCGAGATGATCTACGACGTCGCGGCCTCCGCGACCGCGCTCGCCGCCGGCGAGATCGCGAAGGCGCGGGGCAAGATCATCATGTTCAACGGTCCGGGCTCGATTCGGCTCTCCAACGAGGCCTGCGGTCCCTATACCGTGCATTATGTGTTCGACACGTTCGCACAGGCCAATGTCACCGGGCTTGCGGCGGTCAAGAGCGGGCTCGACACCTGGTTCTTCCTGTCGGCCGATTATGCCTTCGGCCAGGATCTGGAAAAGGACACCACCAATGTCGTGGTGAAGAGCGGCGGCAAGGTGCTGGGCAGCGTGCGGCATCCGCTCAACACGTCTGACTTCTCGTCCTTCCTGCTGCAGGCGCAGGCCTCCAAGGCCAAGGTGATCGGGCTCGCCAACGCCGGCGGCGACACCATCAACGCCATCAAGCAGGCCGCCGAATTCGGCATCGTCAAGGGCGGCCAGAAACTCTCGCCACTGCTCGCCTTTGTCACCGACATCGACAGCGTCGGCCTCGAAACCGCGCAGGGGCTCTTGCTGGCTGAAGCATTCTACTGGGACCTGAACGATGACAGCCGCGCGTTCTCCAAGCGCTTCATGGAACGCGTCAAGCGCGTGCCGACCTCGGCGCAGGCCGGCGTCTATTCCTCCGTCACGCATTACCTGAAGGCGGTGAAGGCCGCGGGCACCACCGATTCCGCGGCCGTCATGAAGGTGATGAAGGAGACCCCGATCAACGACATGTTCGCCAGCGGTGGCCGGATCCGCGAGGACGGCCGCATGGTCCATGACATGTACCTGTTCGAGGTGAAGAAGCCGTCGGAGTCGAAGGGCCGCTGGGACGACTACAAGCTGCTCGCCACAGTTCCCGGCAACGAGGCGTTCCAGTCGCTGGAGTCGTCGCGGTGCCCGCTGGTGAAGAAGTGACGGCGTAGCCGTCATTGCGAGCCAACGGGTCGCGCGAATGCGCGCCCGATGACAGGCTCCGCGAAGCAATCCGGCGATATCAACCAAGAACTGGATTGCCTCGTCGCTCACGCTCCTCGCAATGACGGCAATCGAGACAACCAACAACAAAGAAAGCAACAACCCATGACATCCAACGAAATGGTCCTCCAGCACCTCGACAACGGCCTCCTGACCATCACCATGAACCGCCCCGACCGGCGCAATGCGCTCAACCCCGACATGACGCGCGGGCTGGTCGACGCCGCGCGGCGCGCTACCGACGATCCGGAAGTCCGCGCCGTGCTGCTCAAGGGTGCCGGCGGCACCTTCTGCGTTGGCGGCGACGTGAAATCGATGGCCGAGGGCCGCGCGCCGCTGCCGTTCGAGGCCAAGACCGCCAATCTGCGCAAGGGCATGGAGGTCTCGCGTATCCTGCATGAGGTGCCCAAGCCCGTGGTGGCGCAGCTCGACGGCGCGGCGGCCGGTGCGGGCCTTTCGATCGCGCTCTCCTGCGATCTGCGTGTCGCCGGCGAATCCTGCAAGATCACGACGGCCTTCGCCAAGGTCGGCTTCTCCGGCGACTATGGCGGCACCTACTTCCTCACCCACATGCTGGGCAGCGCGAAGGCCCGCGAGCTCTATCTGCTGTCGCCGGTGCTGACAGCGAGCGAGGCGCTCGCACTCGGCATGGTGACCAAGGTCGTGCCGGACGCCGAGTGTGAGGCGGCCGCGCATGAGCTGGCGATGTCGCTGGCGCAGGGACCGTCCATCGCGCTCGGCTACATCAAGCGCAACATCAACAACGCGGAGAAGATGTCGCTGGAGGCCTGCTTCGACGGTGAGGCGATCCATCATTCGCGCGCCGGCGAGACCGCCGACCACAAGGAAGCGGCAAAGGCGTTCGTCGAGAAGCGCAAGCCCGCGTTCGGGGGGCATTGACCATGGCGCCCTATATGCGGCTGCGGCAGATATGTCTGGTCGCGCCGCATCTCGAGCCTGCGATCCCGGACATCGCCGCCATCATGGGGCTCGAGGTCTGTTACCGCGACGGTAACGTCGAGAAATACGGCCTCGTCAATGCGCTGCTGCCGGTCGACACGATCCTGCTCGAAATGGTCGCGCCGTTCCGCGACGGCACGGCGGCGGGCCGCTTCGTCGAGAAGAATGGCGGTCGCGGCGGCTACATGGCGATCTTCTGCTGCGACGATCCGGACACTTACGGAAAGCGCGCCGACGCGATGGGCGTGCGCACCGCCAACCGCATCACGCATGCGCCCTATCTCGGTGTGCAACTGCATCCACGCGACTGCCGCGCCGCCTTCATCGAGTTCAACCACACCGACGGCAGCGACGACGTGCTTGGCATCTATCCGCCGGCCGGACCGGACTGGCAGAAGCACATCCGCAAGGAGGTGACGCAGGCGTTGACCGGTGTCGAGATGCAGAGCCCGGACCCGGCCGGGCTTGCGGAGCATTGGGGCAAGATCATCGGCGTCGGTGTCTTGAAGGGTGCGGACGGCACGGCCGAGCTGAAATTGCCCAACGCGAGCTTCCGCTTCGTAAAGGGCGCCGACGAAATCATGAGCGCGCTGGATTTCCGTGTCGGCAATGTGGCCAAGGTCTGCGACGCCGCGAAGGCGCGTGGCTACAAGGTCTCCGGCAGCGAGTTTTTTATTGGCGGTGTGAACTTCCGCCTTGCTGCGTGAATGATGGCATTGCCGCATCGCAGGGTGGGCAAAGGGGCGCAAGCGCCGTGCCCACCGCGCATCATCCCGGTTCGCGATCAGACGGTGGGCACGCTTCGCCTTGCCCACCCTGCGTTCTCGACTTAATCCAAGCATGCAATAACAATCAGAAAAAGGAACACCCCGCATGCCGCATCCGCTCGACAGTTTCTTTGCGCCCGAAAGCATCGCCCTGATCGGCGCGTCGCGCGACCTTGAGAAAATTCCGGGCCGCCTGTTGTCGATGCTGCGCAAGAACGAATATCCGGGCAAAATCTATCCGATCAATCCGAACTATGGCGATATCGACGGGCTGAAATGCTACAAGACCATCGCCGAGGTCGGCGCGCCCGTCGATCTCGCCGTGATCATCATTCCTGCGCGCGCGGTGGTCGGCGCGCTGCAGGAATGTGCTGCCGTTGGCGTGAAGAATGCCGTCATCATTTCCTCCGGTTTTGCCGAGGAGGGCGGCGATTCCGCCGCGATGCAGGACCAGATTGTCGCGATCGCAGAGCGTACCGGCATGCGCATCTCCGGTCCCAATGCTGAAGGCTTTTTCAGCGAAGTGCAGAAGGTTGCGGCGACCTTCAGTCCGACCGTCGATATCAAGCCGGGCCATGTGCCGCTGGTTGCGACGAAGCGGCGGATCGCCATTGTCGCGCAATCCGGCGGCATCGGTTTTGCCATCAAGCATCGCGCCAAGGCGCTCGGGGTGGCGATCAGCTATTGCGTCAGCGCCGGCAACGAGAGCGATCTCGGCGCCGGTGAGTTTCTCGAATACATGGTTCAGGACGCCTCGACCGACGTGATCCTGCTGTTCATCGAGGGCATCCGTGACGTCGACAAGTTCATGGCCGCCGCCAAACGCGCGGCCGAAGTCGGCAAACCCGTAATCGTCACCAAAGTCGGCCGTTCTCATGCGGGCTTCCGCGCCGCCGCCTCGCACACCGCCAGCATGGCCGGCTGGTCGAGCGCCTATGATGCGGTGTTCGCCAAATATGGCTTCATCGTCTCCAACGACCTCGACGAGGCCGTCACCATTGCCGCGGTGTTCGCGAGCAATCCGCTGCCCAAGGGGGATCGCGTCGCGGTGCTGACCGTGTCCGGCGGCGGGGGGATATGGGGCGCGGATACGATCTCGATGCAAGGCCTGCGGGTGCCCGTGTTGTCCGAGGGCCTGCAGTCCGAGATCAAGCAGTGGATGCCGTCCTATGGCGCGGCGGGCAATCCGGTCGACGTCACCGCGCAGGGCGTCTCCAGCGGCGGCCTGCAGAAGAGCATCGAGCTGTTCGATGCGTCCGATGAAGTTGACGCGACGCTGGTGGTGCTGTCGCTATCGAGCGATACGCGGATGTGGTTCAAGCAGGCCGAGCTGAAGCCGGTGATTTCGGCGCAGAACAAGCCTGTCGTGTTCTACTCCTACACGCTGCCGTCGGACTTCGCGCGGCGGGAGCTGGCGAAATCCGGCGTGGTGGTGCTGTCGGGTCTGACCCATGCCGGTGTCGCGATGCTGCGGCTCTTGGAATACTCGAGGTTCAAGCTGGCGCCGGAAGCCGAGGCCGCAAGTCTGCCGGAACGCGAGCTCTCGGCGCACCTGAAGGCGCCCAAGCTTTCCGAGGCCGACAGCAAGACGTTGCTGCGTGAGGCCGGCATTGCCCTGCCGGACGAGGTGCTGGTTGCCGAGCGCGATGGGCTTGACGCGTCGATCGCGCGCGTCGGCTTTCCGCTGGTCATGAAGATCCAGTCGCCCGACATCGCCCACAAGAGCGAAGTCGGCGGCGTCCGCATCGGCATCACCACCAAGGGTGAGGCGTTTTCGACGTATCGCGACCTGCTCGAAAGCGCGCAGAAGCTCCGGCCGAATGCGTCGATCCAGGGCGTACTGGTCAGTCCGATGGCCAAGAAAGGCGTCGAGATCATCATCGGCACGCTCATGGACGCGACTTTTGGGCCGATGGTGATGGTTGGCCTCGGCGGCATCACCACCGAGCTGTTCCGCGACGTGATCTACCGCCCGGCGCCGGTCAGCGCAGATGAGGCGACCGCGATACTGGACGAGCTGAAAGCCGCGCCGCTGCTGCGTGGCTTCCGGGGCGCGGCGAAGACCGACGTCGCGGCGTTGTCGAAGCTGATCTCGGAGGTGTCCGTGCTCGCCGCGAGGCTGCGGGAGCAGGTTTCGGAGATGGAGCTCAATCCGGTGCTGGTGCATCCGGAGGGACAGGGTGTGACGATCGTGGACGCGCTGGTGGTGCCGCGAAAATAAAAAACTCCGGTGCGGCAAACGCACTGCACCCTCTCCCCTTGTGGGAGAGGGTGGATCGATCGTGCGAAGCACGATTGAGACGGGTGAGGGGTCTCTCTCCACTCGCTAAACTGCGTTTCGCGCCCGCGGATGCAACCCCTCATCCGGCGCGCTTCGCGCGCCACCTTCTCCCACAAGGGGAGAAGGGACGAAGACTACCGCCCCCTGAAATTCGCGACGCGACGTTCCGCCGTCGCCTTCACGCCTTCCTTGAAATCCTCGGTCGAACGCAGGGCGTTCTGCTCGACCAGCTCGTGATTGGTGGCAGCCAGCACGCGGTCGGCCAACCCGGCGCGCATGGTGGCGCGGGTGGAGACGAGGCCGAGCGGCGAACATTCCGCGATCTCGGCCGCGAGCTTCATCGCGGTGGCGCGCACCTGGTCCTGCGGCACCAGCTCGTTGGCAAGGCCCCAGCGATAGGCCTCCTCGCCGGTGACGCGGCGGCTGGTATAGAACATCAGCTCGGCATTGTTCTTGCCGATCAGCTCCGGCAGCGTCGCGGTGAGCCCAAAGCCCGGATGGAAGCCGAGCTTGGTGAAGTTCGCCGCAAAACGGGCCTCGGGGCAGGTGACGCGGAAATCCGCCGACACCGCGAGCCCCAGCCCGCCGCCGATGGCGGCACCGTGGATCGCCGCGACGATCGGCTTCTTGTTGCGGAAGATGCGCACGGCCTGGACATAGAGATGATTGATCGGCAGGTTCGAGGCCGGATCGGTCTCGGCGCGCTTCTCCTGCTCCTGCCGCGCCGGATCAGAGAAATTGGCGCCGGCGCAGAACGCCTTGCCTTGGGCTGCGAGCACCGAGGCGCGGATTTCGATGTCGCGGTCCAACTCTTCCAGCGCATCGGCGATCTGATTGATCAGCGAGACGTCGAAGAAGTTGAGCGGGGGTTTGCGGATTTCGATCAGGCCGACGTGATCGTGCTTCTCGACGCCGATATCGGTGTATTTGCTCATGTGTTGTCTCCAATAAAGCTCATAATTTCCGCGTCGGAAGTACTTCACCTCTCCCGGAGGGAGAGGTCGGATTGCATCGCAGATGCAATCCGGGTGAGGGTGTCAGGTCTATCGATGGAGCGTAACCCCTCACCCGGCGCTGCGCGCCGACCTCTCCCAATGGGAGAGGTGAAAGAGTTTGCGGCGCCATCGTCGGACACACGGCCTAGCGCAAGCCAAGCCCGCGCGCGATGATGCCGCGCAGGACTTCGGTGGTGCCGCCCTGGATGGTGAGTTTCGGCGCGGTCTTGATCGCGAACGACAGCTGCTTTTCCAGCGTCTCGCGGTTGGTCGCCTCTTCCTCGACAAAGGCGGCGAGGTCGCGCACGCGGTGCGGCAGCTGCTGCTCCCACACCGTGCCGATGTCTTTGACGATGGAAGCTTCCACCACCGGCTCCTTGCCGGCCTGCAGCATGCCCGCGACCGACACCGACATGCGGCGCATGGTGTGCACCTGCGCCACCAGCCGGCCGATGCCTTCGGCCGCGCGCACGTCGGGCTTGGTGCCGACCGCGCGCACCAGCTCGGTGAGCACGTAATAGGTCTCCAGGAAGCGCTCGGGGCCGGAACGTTCATAGGCCAGTTCGCTCGTCGCCTGCTTCCAGGCGCCGTCGATCTCGCCCAGCACGTGATCATCGGGCACGAAATGGTCGGTGAAGACGACCTCGTTGAATTCGAACTGGCCGGTGATCTGGCCGATCGGGTTCACCTGGATGCCCGGCTGCTTCATCTTGACCAGGAACTGGGTCAGGCCGTGGCGGCGGTTCTCCTTGGTCGGCGGCGAGGTGCGGAAGATCGCGATCATGTAGTCGGCGATATGCGCCGACGAGGTCCAGATTTTCGTGCCGTTGATGAGATAGCCGCCGTCGGTCTTGGTCGCGCGCGTCTTCGCCGCGAACAAATCCGAGCCCGAATTCGGTTCGCTCATGCCGATGGCAAAGCAGATCTCGCCGCGGCAGATGCGCGGCAGGATGTCCATCTTGATGTGCTCGGGCGCATATTTGAGCAGGACGGGACCGCTCTGGCGGTCGGCGACGAAGAAGCGCCGCGTCGGCGCGTTGGCGACGCGCATCTCCTCGGTGACGACATAGCGCTCCAGGAACGAACGCTCATGGCCGCCATATTTCTTCGGCCAGGTCATGCCGATCCAGCCGCGCGCACCGACTTTCCGCGAAAACTCCGGTACGTCGGTGTCCTCGCGATTGGGCTTGAACGGCGAGAAGGTGCCGGCGGCGGTTTCCTCGGCGAGGAAGGCGCGCACTTCCTTGCGAAGCTGCTCGCATTTCTCCGGCAGGCGGATCGGGTCGAAACGAAGGGCTGCGGTCATGGTGTGTCTCGTCTTCTAAAATGGGCTCAGCGGGAGGCGACCAGCGGCCACAATTCATCGGCGCCGCGCGCGGCGACGCGTTCGCCGAGCTTGACTGCCCAGTAACTCTCCGAGCCGAAGTCGTCGCGCCATGACAGCGCGCGCAGGGTGTAGCGATGCAGGATGTGCTCGATGGTGAAGCCGATTGCGCCATGCACCTGATGGGCGATGGCGCCGCCCTTCTCGGCCGCTTCCGAGCAGCGGATCTTGGCGGCGACGGCTTCGAGGAAGACCGCATCGTCGCCGAAGTCGGCATTGTTGACGATGGTGTCGGCCGCCGAAGTCGCCGCCGCCAGCGCCGCTGCGGATTCGCCCGCGAGCTTTGCGAGATTGTGCTGCACTGCCTGGAATTTCGAGATCTTCTTCTCGAAGGCGACGCGTTCGTTGGAATAGCGCACGCTGATATCGAGCATCGATTCCAGCGCGCCGGCGATCTGGAGTGAGCGCACCACGCCGCCCATCAGCATGAGCGCGGTCTGGTCAAAGCCTTTCGGCGCCGGCTTGACGATCGACGGCGCGACCTTGTCGAAGCTCACGGTGTCGCTGTTGTCGTTGGCGAGATTGAGCCCGGCTTCGATGCGCAACGAGCCGGCATCGACCAGCGCGACCGAGGCGCCATTGGCGCCTTGCGCGAGCACTGCGATGTGCTTCGCCGCCTTGGCAAAGGGAACGCCGCGGGCGCGGCCGGACAAAGTGCCGTCGGCATTAAGCGTGATGCGGTCCTTCGGGCTTGCGGGCGCCACCGTCATCTCGCCTTCGGGCGAGGCGATCTTGGCCTGTGCCAAGAGCCAGCCGGCCAGCATGGTTTCCGCGAGCGGTACCGCGATCGCATGCCGCCCCGCGGCGCCGACGACGCCAAAGCCTTCCGCCAGACTCGCACCGGAACCGCCGCAATCCTCGCCCACCCACGACAGCGGCAGGCCGGCTTCCGTCAGCGCTTTCCAGAGCGGCGCTTTCCACTCGCCCTTCTTGTCGTGGTTGATGGTTTGCGCGTCGGCAAGATCGGCAAAGATTTTCTCTGCGGTCTCGACGACGATATTCTCACTCTCCGACACGGCGTTCCTCTTTTTTGGTTGGCGAGCCATGATTACCCGGCGCATCCGGCTCGCCCTGCACCTTTTCTTGCGCCCGATGATGGGGAAAAGCTACCCCCCTGACAAGCCGCATGTCGGTATGCGTGGCTGCGGGGCTGGCATGAGGGGCGCCAATTCCGCGCAACGGAGTTTCCCATTCCGCCCGCTGGTATGGTAGATCGCGAGCCGAAGATCAGGGGCTGCAAACAACAAGAGGAAACGGATGTCGAAGGATGGTTTGTGCGTGATCGTGACCGGCTCGGCGTCGGGCCTGGGGGCTGCGACCGCCGGTATTCTGGCCAAGCGCGGTGCGCGCATCGTGGTCAACTATTCCAGCAGCAAGAACGAAGCGGAAGCAACCGCCGAAGCCTGCCGCAAGGCCGGCGCCGCCGAAGTTGTGGTGGTGCAGGGCGACGTCGCGCGCGACGAGGACTGTCAGAAGATCGTGGCTGCTGCCGCGCCATGGGGCAAGCTCGATGCGCTGATCAACAATGCCGGCACCACCAAGCATGTCGCCCATGACAAGCTCGACCAGCTTTCGGCCGAAGACTTCCAGCGCATCTTTGCGGTGAACACCATCGGTCCGTACCAGATGATCCGCGCGGCGCGCGCGCTCCTGGAAGCCGGCGCCAAGGCGTCGGGGCGGCCCGGCGCGGTGGTCAACATCTCCTCGGTCGCGGGTATCAGCGGCGGCGGCTCGTCGGTGGCCTACGCCGCAAGCAAGGGCGCGCTCAACACCATGACGCTGTCGCTGGCGCGCGCGCTGGCGCCGCTGATCCGCGTCAACACGGTATGCCCGGGTTATATCGACACGCCCTGGTTCACCAAGGGCCGGGGCGAGGCCGGCGCCAAGGCAGTGCGCGATTCGGTTGTCGCACGCGTGCCGCTCCAGGTCGCGTCATCCGCGGAGGAAATCGCTGAGGCCGTCTGCTACCTTGCGACGCCGGCGTCCAGCAACATGACCGGCGAACTCTTGCGCATGGATGCGGGGATGCATCTGATTCAGTGACGCTCTAACCCCGTCATTGCGAGCCAACGGGTCGCGCGAATGCGCGCCCGATGACAGGCTCCGCGAAGCAATCCGGAATCTTTCCGCGGGAGCGGTCTGGATTGCTTCCGCCTTCGCTCTTTGAGCTACGGCGGACAAGTCGTCGCTAACGCTGCTCGCAATGACGGCTCGCAATGACGGCTGCAGCGTTATCTATTGTAATCTTTCACCACGCCGCTGGCGACGAGCCTGTTCCAGATGAACAGCACGACCAGGGCGCCGATGGTCGCCATGATGAAGCCCGCGCCCTGGTCCGCGCCGTAATGTCCGATCGCCTGGCCGATCCATGTCGCCAGGAACGCGCCGACGATGCCGAGGATGGTGGTCAGGATGAAGCCGCTGGGGTTGTTCGGCCCCGGCGACAGGAAACGCGCGATGATGCCCGCGACAAAGCCGACGATGATGATCCAGAGTAAGCCGCCCATGCTCATGGTGTCGTCCTTTCTCCTCACAGGAGATAAAAAAATCAGAGCCGGCCGGACACCTCGTCGTCGGTCGGCAACCGCCCCTCGGGCGTCAGGTGGTCGATCACCTGCGGCAAATATTTGCTGAGACCACTGAGCAGGTCGTCGGGCGACATGCCGCTCTGCGAGGCCAGCGAATCGATCTGGTCGGCCCCGAGTGCGCTCGCGAGATCATTGGGCGAGATCGCCTTGTTCTCACCCTTGCCGACCCAGGAATTGGCGGTATCGCCATGGCCGCCCTGCTGCAGCTGCTTGAGCAGGTCGCCGAGCCCGCCGGAGATCACGCTGCCCGCGGCGGCGCCGCCAAGGATGCCGCCGAGCGGTCCTTTCAGCACATCGCCAAGGCCGCCGCCCATTCCGCTCGCCATGCCGCCCCCGGCGGGGGCAGGCGCGGGTGAGGGGGTAGCCGGCGGTGTCGCGCCCGACGAGCTTGCGGTGATGTGCTTGAAGGCCTTCCAGGCGATCAGGCCGAGCAGCGCCATTGTCATCGGCGACATTCCGCCGGAGGGTTGCGAACTCGGCGTGCTCGAGCCGCGGGGGCCTTGCTGCATGCCATTGATGACGTCAAGTAAACCCATGGTTGCCTCCTCTTGCCCCGCCGCCAAAAGATATCGGCGTGTCATGACGGTTGCAAGGCAAGTAGGCCTGACATAGATCAACGACCGTCCGGCAGCGGTCATTCCTTGCCGCCTTGAATCGGCTGAGATCAGTCGTAATCCTGGCCGGATGCGACGCCGGGAGGAAGGAATGCTTCGATTTTACGCAATTGCGGCGGTGGCCGCCTCGGTGATGGTCGGCTCGCTGACGCCAGCCCTGGCCGTGCCTCCGACGGTGACGCCGTCGCCCGGTTATGACGCGCGGTTGCAGGAGCAGCGCAAGGCAGCCGCGGGATCATCCCCGACCATGGTTCAGCCGGCCGCACCGTTCACGAGGCCATCGCGGCATCATGGCAAGCACAAGCACTGACGCGTGAATTTTCGCGTCAGCTTTTCTTGGCCTTCGCGTTGGCGTTGAACATCCTCTTCAATTCGTTGAGGCTGTCCGACAGCTTCGGCCATTCGCAGGAGAAATTGTGCCGCGGGCAATTGTTGGGGCCGCGTCCCGCCTGTTTCGGGCGAGCCTGCGGAATCGGAATTTTCTCGGTGGTGGTGGTCTCGGACCGCAGCGAAGCCTGCTCCACCTTCAATTGCTGCTGCTTGACAAAGGCGGCGGCGATGTTGTTGCGCCGCTGGTTTTCCAGATAGACGGTGTATTGCTCGTCGATATAACGCTGCTCTTCCGGCGTCGGATTCGGACCGGCGATGTCGAAGCTGCGGTCCTGCATGAAGTCGTAATAGCTGTAGCCGCCGCCAGGTTTGCGGCGCCCGGCGAATTTGGCGTTGCATTCGGCCAGGGCCGCCGACTTCTCTTCCTTGGTCGCCGATTTGCCTGCAGCCTCGGCGCACTCCTCGAAATCGACGGGCGCACGGTGCCACCATTGCGCGGAAACACGCGAAAGGTTCGGTACCATAACACTTGCGAATCCGGCCACGAGCAACGCGGCAGCACGCGAACCAATCACAGACGAAGTTCCCCCAAAGCGCGTCGCCACATTTGCCAGAAATTGTTACCATTTTGCGGCGATGTGGTATCCCAGGCCGCGCAATTTGGGGGTGTGGATGACAGCCTTTTTGCTTGACGCGCCCTGCTGTTTTGGGTTGTCGAACCCAAGCAAATCGGCCTGCGACCAAAATTCCAGGGTGGGTTCCCTCGAAAATGCGGAGATGATGTCGTGACTTATCGTCATACACAGCCGGGAACCCTGATCCTGATGTGCTGCCTGCTCGCCGGCGCAATTGGCATGGCGCTGTATTGGAACTCAGGCCAATGGCCGGCAACGGCCCTGCTCCTTGTCATCATGATTTCGGCCGCGGTCTTGTTCTCCTCGCTGACGGTCGAGGTGAGCGACAACGAAGTACGCTGGCATTTCGGCCCCGGACTATGGAGCTACCGGCTGCCGCTTGATGAGATCAGCGGCGTCGCGGTCGTGCGTAATCATTGTTGGAACGGCTGGGGCATCCGGATGGCTTCGGGCTTCCGGCTCTATAATGTCTCTGGCCTCGATGCCGTCGAGCTGCGACTCAAGTCCAACGAGGTTCGCCGCATCGGCACCGATGATCCGCAAGGTCTGGCGGAAGCGCTGCGCTCGCGGCGCGGCGGTTGATCAGCGGCGGTGCCGTTCGGGCGTCGTTGCCTTGCGCCTGAGCATCGCAACCACCGCCTCCAGCACCCGGTCGATCGCGCCGCGGCGATAGGCCCAGCGCGCGTCATCATTGGGTTTTGCGATCACCATGGTGGCGTTGGCTTCGAACAGCAGGAGATCGCCGTCATCGGACAGGCCGAAATCGATGCCGGCATAATCGAGGCCGAGCGCGGCTTGAATCGCCGTCAGCGCACGCATCGCTTGGGTGCCGAGCACGGCGGGCATATCCTTAAGGAATCTCGCTTCTTCTTCGCGATGACCGGGATCTTCCCCCATGTCGGAGGTGAAGTAATGCACCTTCCACTCTCGCGAGATGGCGAGATGCAGCGGATAGAGCCGTCCGTCGATCATCATCACGCGGAATTTCCGCGCCTTGCCGTCGCGCCCGCGGGCATCGAGATATTCGATCGTCAATAATTCTTCGCCCGGGAGATCGGTCGCGGCTGCAGCCAGATGGGCGGCCGCTTCGACCAGAACAAAGTTCCGCCCCGTATGATAGCCGGGCGAGCGCAGCAGCAGCGGGAAGGAGAAGCCCAGCGCAGCGACCGCGCCGGCGCCATCGGGGCCGGCAAGGATGTCGCGCGCGATCGCTATCGTGTGTGCGGTTCGCACGCCCGCTATGCCACGAAGCCGCTCCGCATTGCCGATGCGGCCGGTTTTCGTCACCGCACGAGGATCATTGATCACGGGCACCTTGGCGCCGGCGACGATGCGGGTCGCGGCTTCGAGCGCCACCTCGCAGAGATCGGCGTCGCCGATGGCATTGAAGATGATCTGATGCGGCGGCAGCGGTGTCAGGGGATCGAGATGATCGGCGACGACGACCGAGGTGAGGAAGCGGGTATCGTCGAGGAACAGTCCGCTCGGGATATTGCCGCCGCCGGAGGAAACCAGCTGCAGCAGTCTGATCGGCGGCTTGTCGCCGCGGTAGGGCAGGGTCGACACGGCGTGACCGCGAAAACCCCTTCTGAAATGCTCGCGCGCGCCGGCGCGGTCGCCGAGGTCGGCCAGCACCGCGCCCAGCCCCTGATGCGCGGGCGCATGGTCCGGGTCTACCTGCAGCGCGTGTTCATAATGTTTGCGCGCCTCCTTGTATCGGTTGGCACGCAGCAGCAGGTTCGCCAGATTCACCCGCGCCAGCGGGTTGTCCGGATGATGCAGGATCGCTTCGGCATAGACGCGGCAGGCGGCTTCGATCGCGCCCATACCGGTGAGCAGCGTGCCGAACTCGTTCAGCGCGCTGAAATGCGTCGGCGTCTTGCGCAGGATTGCGACAAACGCCTGCTGCGCGTCCTGGTGCCGGTTGAGCGCGCCGAGCAGCACCGCGCGCTCGACTTCGACATTGGCGTCCCCCGCCCCGGCTTGCCGCGCCAGAAGCGCGTCGAGTTCGGCGAGCCGTGCTTCCTGCGCCAGCCGCGGCGCCCAGCCGCCGTCGCGTGCGCGAGGGGTGGGCCGGGAAGCCATGCTCTTCGCCTTCATCCGCGGGTCCGTAGGTTCACGGCCTCAGGCCTTACACCATGGCCGGCTGATTCGCCTGCGCCGCGGCGGCGGTTGCCGACATTACGGAAGTTTTAGCGGCGCAAGCTTCCGCGGTCGCCGCCTTGGAAGGGTTTTGTTTACCAGTGATCGGCATGGTTAAGCGTTCCCTGCGATGAGTGATACCGTGACGACCAGCACCCAAACCACGCCCGCCTCCGCCGATGAAATCATCCATCTGGCCGTGGTGCGGCATCTTTTGCAGGGCCAGGAGCACCATGTCCGGGGGCGGATCGAGGAGGCGATATCGGCCTACAAAAGCGGGCTCGATGCCGCCGGCGATGGTGCGGCCAATCATCTGGTCATGACGACCAGGGCCGAGCTGCATGCCAAGCTCGGCAACGCCTACATGGTCCGCTGCGAACTCGCGCTCGCCGGCATGAACTACACCGCGGCGCTGCGTATTGCGCCGCATATGACGGCTTGCTGGTGCAATCTCGGCAATGTGCAGCTGCAGAGCGGCAATCCACAGGACGCGATCGCGCTGTATCTCCAGGCGCTGAAGACCAACGCGACGCACTGGCCGACCCGCACCAACCTGGTGCAGGCGCTGATGGCGACCGGCCAGACGGTTGTCGCCAAGGCGCTGCTCTCGGAGCTGGTCGAGGAGCGGCCGCAGGACGCCCAGGTCCGCCATCACCTTGGCAAGGTCAGTTTTGCGCTGAACGAGATCGAAGCTGCGCTCGCGCATTTCGGCCAGGCCGTCGTGCTCAATCCGCGCGATGCCGACAGCCTCTACTGGATCGGCGGCATCCAGCAGAGGCTTGGCGACGTCAGCGCCGCGCAAGCGGCCTATACGGCGGCCGCGCAAATCCAGCCCCTGATCCGCAAGCGCGCGATCAAGCAGCCTTCGGATTTCCGCGTGCTCGCGCTTTATGCGCCGTTCGCGGGCAACACGCCGGCCGAATACCTGTTCAAGGACGCCTGCTACGATACCGATACGCTGGCCCTGCTCGACTCCTCCCGGCCCGATGTCTCGACGCTGGGCGCGTTCGATCTCGTGGTCAATCTGATCTCGGATGCGGACCAGGCGGAGACCGTGCTGCCGGTGGCGGCCGATCTCGTCTCGAGGCTCGGCAAACCCGTCATCAATGACCCCGACAGGATCAGGCGCACCACGCGCGATGAGGTCGCGGGTCTGCTGCCGGGCATTGCGGGCTGCCGCATTCCCAGGATTCTGCGCATCGATGCGGGCAGCGACGTCTCGGTCGCGGCGCTTGCGGCAAAGCTGCCGTTTGCCTTCCCGCTGCTCGCACGCCCCGCGGGCACCCATGGCGGCGACGATTTCGAGAAAATCGAGGGCGTCGCGGCGTTGTCGGAATTCCTGGGATCGCGCGAGGGCGATCATTACCTGATCGAATATATCAACTACGCTTCAGGCGACGGCTATTTCCGCAAATACCGCTTCATCTTCGTCGGCGAGAAAATCCTGCCCTATCATCTCGCGATCGGAAGCGATTGGAAGCTGCATCACGACGCAACCGACATGGACCAGCATCTCTGGATGCAGCAGGAGGAAGCGGCGTTCCTCGAAAATCCCGGCGCGGTGTTCAGCACGGCGCATTATGCGACGCTGGGCACGATCCGCGAACGCATCGGGCTCGATTATTTCGGCATCGATTGCGCCCTCGATCGCGCCGGTCATCTCGTCGTGTTCGAGGTCAATGCCTCGATGCTGGTGCACGAGCACAACGAGGCGTTCCCCTACAAGGACCCCCATGTGCGCGCCATCAAGCACGCGTTCGACGCGCTGCTGGCAGAGCGGGCGGGGAAGTCCGCGTAGCTCCGAAACGGGCTGAGCTGCACAGGCGTCGGCAGCGCGCTCCCGCCCCCCGAAGCTCAAGAATTGCCTCCGTGGCTGTCGCCTTCATGCGAAGGCTCTGAACCTACGCCCCGCTCAACGGTGCCGTCGGGACGGTCGGCATCCCGATTCACCTCGAGGTCTTCAGGGGGGCCAGGCCAAAGCAAAAGCTGCTTCCGCATCTCAGTCAGGCGCGCGCGGCAATATTCGCGATAAAGCATGTCAAATATCGTGGGCATGATCCAACTCCATGTTTGATCATCGCCGTGAAACCCCTCTACCAGACCCATCGCAATACAAGGCATGAACTAGATCACATGAAGTCGCTAAGGGGCTTTCACGACTTCGGCGACGCCGCCGCTTTTGACCCACACTGGAAGTCGGCTCCGGCAATCGCGCGTCTGGTCGGTCCAGTTGCGGCAATCGACTGCGGCAATATGTCGAAGGTCTACTCGACGAACCGGATACCTCGCGGGTCGATAGCTCGGTTGGAGGTGACGTAATCGATTTCGCCGCGCGTTGTGCCGATATCCATCAGTTCCCTGTCAGTGAGGCCGAACAGGGTGGCTCGCAGCCTCTTGCGTCCGCGCCGTTCCTGAAAGGCACGCCAGTATCTCTTGAAAAAAGCTGGGAGCATCGATGCGACTGTCGATTGCAAGCCTGTCGCACTGTAGGTCGTGCTCATTGCGCAGCTCCCCTGAGTGTCGGTTTCTACGCAGATGAGGGTGCCAGGACGCGGCCACGCATGCTTGACATTCAGCTTACATTTTCCTTACCGGCTGCTTATTCTTCTTGGTCGTTTTGATGAGGCTGTCTCGGCAGCCAAGAAGGGCGTCCGCCAGAACCCGCTTTTTCCTTTCACCTATCGCTGCCTTGCGTCGGCCCTGGCTCATCTAGGACGAGAAGCAGAGGCAAGGGAGGCAGTGGCCGGTCTGCTCGAACTCGACCCCGATTTTCGCATTTCTGAACGGGTAGCGGGCGGCGATGTATTGGGGCTTTCGACGGCCTCCGCAAAGCAGGAGTTCCAGAGTGACGCGACGCGGAGAAGGAACAGGGCTTGCGGCGACGCCAACTCAACCAAAATTCATGCCGTTCTACGGCAGATAAAGATACTGCAGCAACGTCCGCCCGACGGCTTCCAGGCTCTGCGTAGAGCATTTGTCCGGCGTGTCCTGCAGCGTGTTGTAGTAGGGCTCGTAATCGAAATCGATCACCACGAAGCTCGGGATGCCAGCGGCTTGCAGATTGCTGTGGTCGTCCTCGATCGAGTAGGGGGTCGGCGTCAGCTCGAAGGCATCCGGCGCGGTCTTGATGCCGATGTCCCAGAACTTCTTCACCTCGGCTTGCGCCGACCGGATCGAAGACGGCTCCGGCTTGAGGTGCAGATCCCGGTCGCAGACCATGTCGAAATCGACGGCCCTTTCCGGCTTCGCCTTCGGATAGAACTCGGCGAGACGATCGGCGAAATGCGCCGAGCCGACCGGCCTGAAATTGGGATCGCCGGCGCCCATCGAGATCGCGCCTTCCTCGCCGTCGAAGAAGATCATGTCGATGCCGATGGGCGGATCGGGCAGGACCGAGATGACGCGCGCCGTCTCGAGCAGCAGTGCGACGCCGGAGGCGGAGTTGTTGGCGCCGGGCATCGGCGCGTCCGGATTTTTGGCGTCGCGATAGGCCTTGATGATGCTGTCGTAATGCGTGGTGACGATCATGCGGCGCGGATTATCAGGGTTGAGGCGGGCGATGATGTTGGTCATCGCCATGGTCCGGCCGGCGGAATGCTCCACCCAGCGCTGCGTCTTGATGGTAGAGAACTTCGTCTTCTTCAGCTCCGAGGTGATGTAGTCGATAGTCTGCTGGTGGCCGACCGTCTCCATCGAGCGCGGCGTGAATTTCAACAGCTGCACGATGATGTCGAGCGCGCGCTGGCCGCTCCAGAGATCGGTCTGCACTTCGGCCTTCACTTCGGCCTTCGCTTGGGCCTTCACTTGGGCCTGCACAGGAAACACGAGCAGTGCGAGCGCCGCTACCGCGGCGAGCCTCGGAAGGCGAAAGCGGGCAATTTTCGGCGTCATCAAAATGTCTCGGTTGGTTATCCGCAGGCAGGGTTGCTTGCGCCGTCATAGACCATCGCCCCGGGGGCGGATAGCCGGATTGTCCGGCTCCCTACGCAGGTTTGATCGAGATGGCCACGCCACGTTGACTCTGCGACAAGGTGCTGAACTAATCGCGGCGCCGACGCCAAGAAACAAGAATATGGAAGCGCTCAGAGATGGTCATCGATCACCGGCACGCTGTCGGGCGGCGAGCGGCAGATGCTTGCGGTCGGTCGCGCGCTGATGAGCGAGCCGGTCTTGCTGATGCCGGACGAGCCGAGCCTTGGGTTGGCGCCGGCCGTGGTCGAGACGCTCTATGAAACCTTGCACCGGCTGCATGACGAGGGCCTGACCTTGCTGCTCGCCGAGCAGTCGCTGGAGCTCGCCTTCGATATCGCCGACTACGCGTATGTGCTGCAGACCGGCCGCACCGTGCTGGAAGGTCCGCCGGCCGAGCTCGAGAAGAACGCAGCGAAGGGAGCGGGTGCATGAAGTCGGGATGGCTCGCGGCCGCCGCGTTTGTGTTGATCTGCACCCGGGTTGTTGCCGAAGAGGAAACCGCGCCGCACACGAAGCCGGTCAAGGCGGTCGCCGACGCCCGGATCGCGGTCGGCAGCAAGGGCACGCTGCCACTGTACGTTTCGAGCGACTGGTCAAAGCCGCAGACCGCGATCACCCGCGCCGTGCTGGTGCGGCACGGGCGGCTGCGCAACGCCGATGTCTATTTCCGCTCGGCGCTGACGGCGCAGGCCGCGGCCGGTGACGCCGGCAAATCGACCATCATGATCGTCCCGCAATTCCTCTCGGAGGTCGACATCGAGGGCTGGCACCTGCCGTCAGATACGCTGCGTTGGACGCTGGAGGGCTGGGAAGGCGGTGAAGCCGCGCTAGGCCCGACCTCAGCAAGCTCCTTCGATGCGCTGGATGCGATCCTCGCGCGCCTTGCCGACCGGCAGCTATTCCCGAACCTGAAGCAGGTCGTGGTCGCCGGCCATTCCGGCGGCGGCCAGGTGGTGCAGCGTTATGCCATCGCAACGCAAGGCGAGGCGGCGCTCAAGGCCGCTCAGATCGGCGTGCGCTACGTCGTCGCCAATCCCTCGTCCTATGCCTATTTCAGCGCGGAGCGGCCGGAGCCGCAGATCGCGGCGTCCTGCACCGGCTACAACGACTGGAAATACGGCATGGAGGCGCGCCCTCCCTATGTGGCGGGCTCGCCGGCCGAACTGGAGCAGCGCTATGTCGCGCGCCAGGTGATCTATCTCCTGGGTACCTGGGACACCAACCCCGACCACCCCGCGCTGGACAAGAGCTGCATGGCGGAAGCCGAAGGCCCCTATCGCTACGCGCGCGGTCATTTCTATGCGGCCGTCATGGCGAAGCGCGACGGCGGTACACCCAACCACAGGGTCTGGGACGTCCAGGGCGTCGGCCATGACGGCGACAAGATGTTGACCTCGCCGTGTGGGCTCGCGGCGCTGTTCGACCTGCCGGGCTGCGTCGCGGAGCACTAAAGCGCGATGAGATTAGGTTGAATCGTCATCGCGCTTTAGCTTTTTGATTGAGCATGATCTCCGCGCAAACGCTACGCGTTTGTCGCGAGGGAAAACCGCTACACACTTTTCCGGATCATGCTCTAGTCTTTCGCACTGCAGCGTAGCCACGTCGGGTAGTACTACGGAAGAAATGACGCGCGAAACTCGGGCAGCCCCGACGTGCCCGGTGCCGTGCTTAGGAAATTAGCAGGGTTACCGCGGTACGATCGGACATATCGTTTTTTTGCTCGATTTCGCCGATCCGCCGGGGAACCCCATTGCGCTTGAAATTCGTTGGCAAGGCCGTCAAGGCCTGCGGCAAGGTCGCCGGCCGGCTGCATCTCGGCCTGCGCGGGCAAATCCTGCTGCTCGGGGTTGCCGGCGTCGTGGTCGTCGGCGCCATCTATCTTGCCGGCCTGCAGGTCGAGCAGCGGAGCCAGCGCGAGGCCGAGCGCTTCGGCGCATTGGAAGGGCTGACGGCCAAGGTCTCGGAAAACCTGCTGCAGGCGCGCGAGATCGCGACGCAATTCCTGCAGAAGCCGAACGACAAGAAAGTCGCCACCCACGACGAGACGGTGAAGGCGGCGATCGAGCGCCTCGCTTCGATCGAGGCCATCGCCGAGAAATTGCCGGACGGCGATCCGCTGCGGCAGGCGCTTTCCTTTCGCCCGGTGATCAAAAGCTACACCACGCGCTTCAACAATGTGGTCTCGGCGCAGAAGCTGATCGGCTTCAACGAGAATGACGGATTGCAGGGCAAGCTCCGCGCTGCCGTGCATTCGGTGGAGTCCAAGCTCAAGACCTTCGACCAGCCGCGGCTTGCGGTGCTGATGCTGATGATGCGCCGGCATGAGAAGGATTTCATGCTGCGCGGCGACGAGAAATATGGCGACGAGCTGACGACGCGGGCGAGCGAGTTCAAGACGGCGCTGGCGAAAGCGGATTTGCCCGATAACGAAAAGGCCGAGATCGGCAAGCTGATCGAGACCTACAAGACGAGCTTCCTCGCCTATATGGCCGGGCAGAGCACGCTGATTGACGAGACCACCGATCTCGCGCAGATCTACGACCGGCTGCGGCCGACCTTGAATGCGGTGCGCAAGGCCGCCGACGAGCGGCTCGCCGCGGTCAAGGCCGAGCTCGAGCAGGTGCGCAATTATGTGTTCTGGTCGATCTGGATCACGGTTGCGGTGGTGATCGCGGCCGCCTTGTGGTTCGGCCGGCGGATGACCGCGCCGCTGACCAAGATGGTCACGGCGATGGAGCATCTGGCGCAGGGCGACCTCGATCGCGAGGTGGCGAAGGTCGATCGCCGCGACGAGATCGGCAAGATTTCCGAGGCGCTCGCGATCTTTCGCGACAAGCTGCGCGAGAACCGGAAACTCGCCGCCGACCAGGAACAGGCGAAGCGAGAGGCCGAGGTCGAGCGCCGCCAGGCGATGCTCGAGATGGCGGACGGGTTCGAGCGCAGCATCGGCCAGATCGTCGAAAACGTGTCCAGCGCCTCCTCCGAAATCGAGATCGCAGCCGAAGGGCTAAACCGGACCGCGGAAGCGACGCATTCGCTGTCGGCAAATGTCGCCGCTGCTTCCGAGCAATCTTCCGCGAGCGTGCAGTCGGCGGCGTCCGCGTCCGAAGAGATGGTGTCGTCGGTGTCGGAAATCTCCCGCCAGGTGCAGGAATCGCAGCGGGTCGCGACCTCGGCCGTCGCCCAGGCCGAGCAGACCAATGCGCGGATGTCGGAGCTGTCGCAATCGGCGGGGCGCATCGGCGAGGTCGTCAAGATGATCTCGGCGGTGGCCGAGCAGACCAACCTGCTGGCGCTGAATGCGACCATCGAGGCCGCGCGCGCCGGCGAGGCAGGGCGCGGATTTGCGGTCGTCGCTTCCGAGGTCAAGGCCTTGGCGAGCCAGACGGCGAAGGCGACGGAAGAGATCGGCAGCCAGATTGCGCAGATGCAATCGGCCACCGAGCAATCGGTCGGCACCATCAGGGAGATCAGCGCCACCATCCGCATGATCTCGGAAATCTCCTCGACCGTTGCCGCGTCCGTCGAAGCGCAGGGTGCCGCGACCCAGGAGATCGCCCGCAACGTGCAGCAGGCGGCGCAAGGTGCCGCGCAAGTGACCAGCAATATCGGCGAGGTCAATCGCGGCGCCTCCGACACCGGCGCTTCCGCCGGCCAGGTGCACAGCTCGGCGCGCGCGCTGTCGACCGAAAGCAACCGCCTGAAGAGCGAAGTCGAACAGTTCCTGCTGACCGTCCGCGCCGGCTGACCCGACGCGTTGCCTTGATCAACTCGCGCGCATGCGGCCGAGGTTGGCCGGCGCGCCGCCAAGCGCGGCGCGCCGGTCGACGACCGCGTGATGAAATTGCTCCAGCACCAGATGATAGGCTGCCAGATCCGTTTCCTCGATCGCGCCGTCGTCGTAGCATTCCAGCGTCTCGCGCAGGATCTCGTCGGCCTCATGTTGCACGGCATCGAGCTCTTCGAGCGAATTGATCTTGCGTACCCGTGCGATGGTCTCTACCAGCCGGTCGCGATGCAGCACGTTCAGCTTGCGCTCGTCGCGGCGGATGAAATGGCGGAATGCCGCGGTCGCCGAGCCCACCACCGAGAACAACAGCACCACGCCCCAGATGTAGTCGCTGTATTTGTCCATGAAGGTGCGTTCGGTGCCGTCGATATAGGCGGCGGCGCCGGGATGCGCCGGCAGCGCGGCGTCCTTGTCGGTGTCGGGCTTCTCGATCTTCGATGCGCTCGGGATTTCGCGGGCAAGCGACGGTTTGGTCGCGAAGATCTGCCGGGTCAGGGTTCCGACCGTGGTCTCCGCCAGCGATTTTGGCGCAACGATGAGGTGGTTGACGCCGACGGTCTCGATCTTGTCGTCGGGCCGCGCGGGCGAGGTCGTGAACGAGCTGCCCGGAATTTCCTCGGATTCATATGCCGGGTGGCGCGCGGCGATCGCCTCGGACACATCAACCGGCAGGAACACCGGCTCGCCGCGGACGCGGGCGGACGTGGTGATCGCCTCCGAAATGAGCTTGCTGTCGACCGGCCCGACCAGCATGAACGCGTCGATCGTGGCGTCCTTGACCATGTCGCCGACCTGGTCCTTGTTGAACTGCGTCACCTCGACCTTGTCCGGATCGACGCCGGATTCCTTGAGGATCACGCGCAGCAGCGTCTCGTTCACCTTGGTCCGTCCGATCACCCCGACGCGATGGCCCGGCAGGTCGCTGATCGCCTTGATCTTCGATTTGGCCGGCTTGCGCGGTGCCTTCGGCGGAGGGCTGCTCGCAGCCCAGAGCACGACGACATTCTTGCGCAGGATGGCGACCGACTCGGTGCCATCAGGCATCTCCTCGTCCGCGCGAGCGACCGCAAGATCGGCATTGCCGGCGGCGAGCACCGCGATCGAATCCACCGGGCCCGCGGTCGTGATCACGGAAAGCCGCACCGTGCTGTTCTCCTGCGCGAAATGCTGCGCCAGGCCCTGGATCAATTGCTGGTCGCTGCTTCCCGACGGGCCGACGGCGATCCGCAAGGTGGTCGGCCGGAGCAGGATGAAGGCCGCGACGACGATCGCCGCAAACATCAGCAGGCCGGCGGCGAGCACCAGAAGCGGGGAACCCTTTTGTCTCCGGCCGCGAAGCTCGCTTGCGCCGGTCTCACCGTCTGAACTGGACATCCTGCTGCCATGCAAGGAGAAATCGGGGCGGCCTGTGGCGCTAGGATAGCATGCCGGCGCGCTCGCTCCAATTTCCCCATCGAACGGCCGAAATTTCGACGCGGGATTCCTGCACCCTGAAGCTCAGTTGATTCGGACTCGGCGGAGTCCCTTTGTTAGGAGTTTGGTCATGGCAATCGCGTTCCCGCCGGCGAAGAAGGGCAGTCATACTCCCCCATCGCGATTTTTGGATGATGACGGTTTTGATTCGGAGTTCGATCCCGACGTCATCCGGCTGTTGCAGGAGAATGCCCGTCTGCGGGCGCTGGTAACCCAGCTCTCTTGCCTCGTGCTGAAGCACGTCGCCGACCAGAAATAGACGGTTAATCGCCTGCCCTTTTCTGCGCCGCCGGAGGCTTCCGGTGGCGCGAGCGCTCTGCTATGGAGGTCCGCAACGCGTCGAAGGCGTTCGGTCCCGTAGCTCAGCCGGATAGAGCGGCGGTTTCCTAAACCGTAGGTCGGATGTTCGAGTCATCCCGGGATCGCCAGTTTTGCCCAATAAACTATAGGTTTTTGCGTATCCGGTCCGATCGGGACCCCCGGGAAACAGACGAGGTACGCGCGCCGGCCTGTTTCGGGATCAAGTCATCGAACATCCCAGCGGTGGTTCCACGCTGCGCAGGAGCGTCAAACTTGTCGAGCCGATTGTAGAGATCGACGAACCGATCCGATGCGTCGCGCTTAGGCGCCACACCGGGTCGCCGAATCTGAGTGGAGCTTGAAAGAGAGAGGCCGCCGACCATCAGCGTGATTGGCCGAAATCGGAGGATAGTCCAAGCCCGGCCAGAAACGCCCCACTGGTGAGCCCGGCGATTCACCGCTCTCTGGCGGCGGAGTCAGGGTCCGCTCGTGCGAAGGGGCCTCGCCCGAAGTTTGGCGCCTATGCAGGAGCGGATTGTGCGGTCTGAAGGCAGCAATGACGACTGCTCCGATCAAGGTGGCAATGCCCATTGCGATAAGTGCCAAGAAAAATTTGGTCATCTACTCGGGCGGTCTTAGCCCGCTGTTCAGCCAGTCCCTCATGTCCGATTTAATTGACCGCTCAGAGAATACCTTTTGAACGCGTTCGCACCCGGGACATTGGAATGTCCGCAGAACGGAGCCCGTCGGGCCGGGTTCGACACCAGCCAGTGTCAAGCGAGCTTGGCACCTCCGGCAGCGTGGTCCCTCCACCGGGATAAGCGATGGCTCGACGGCATCGGGACGAAACACTGTGATGCTCCCTGGAGCAAGCGGTGATGATCTGAGCCTATCCCAGTCGATCGTGCGTTTGTGCTCACTTGTCTACACAAGCTCATGAGGTGAGGTGTGACCGCATCTGCGAATGCCGAAAGGAGACGGCCCCAGCCTGGGGGTGAAAGCTGGGGCCGCGTAGAAAAGTGCCGGACCGGGGGGCGATGGACCGGCACAGCCATGATGTAGGGTCGCGGGCGACCGATCCCCATTAAATTCCGCGTGAAGAGCGGTGCCTATTTCGGCCAGTGCCCGCCGCCGGCGAAGCCGAAGTTATGGTCTTGATGCGCTGGGGCATGCCGCCGCCACCGCGCACCGGCGGCCCGCTGGCGCCGCAGGCTTACGCGGCTCGCTGCTTCTTTCGAGACGCCTTCGCCTTCTGCTTGGCAGCGACCGCGGTAGCTTCACCGAGGGTAACGCGGTCGAGTTCGCCGAGCGACGCGCCCAGAATGTCCCGTTGCGCCGCGAGCCAGTGACTTTCGGCATGCCCTTCTCGGCAGCCGCCTTCCGCCCAAAGCTGATAAGCGCGTTCGCGGATTGCCTGTTCAAGATCCTGCATCTCAAATTCTCCGTTCAAGGCCCCCGCCCCGACGTGAGAAAACCCGGCGGCGCTATGACGCCGGTATTGCCAAGCGAGCTGCTGGCTCGACGTCCGGCTCGCCGATTCGTGAGCGAAAGCATCGGTGCAGATGGTTAACTAAAAGTTGCCGCGGCGTGCGGGTCTGCGGCGGAACCGTCGGGAACAATAGCTCGACCCCTGCATTGTCGTCAGAGTTCGGAGGATGGCATGCCGCTCGCGGAACCGGTTCAGCGCATCGACGGTCCGATTAGACGCTCACTGGGATTGGTGACGTGCCCGAACTGCCGGGTCGAGATGCCCCGCATCTCGCTCAAGGCCGCGGACGAAGAAAATCAGCTCAGCGAAGCCCTATATCGCTGTCCGCGATGCCAGACCGAAACGCGCCGCTGGATTAAACTCTGAACCCGCCGGCGTGACCGGCAGTTCCGTGTGGTGATGCATGCGCACGCGCGGCGCCCTTCACCCAATTCGAGATTTCCAGCAATGGCGTAGGTCGTGGAAATGGCCATGGAGTTCACCCGCGTCATTAGCCCCGTCAAGGACATGGAAATATGGTCCGCGAGCAGCGACGGCCTTTCGTTCGTGATCAGCTATGAGAGCCGCAGCGGTCCCGGCCTTCACGGACACCCCGGGTTCGTGGCGTCGTGGCGTCCGATCGATCGGAACAGGAGCGCCATCAAGATCGGCGGCTCGCCCTTCAGAACGCTCGCTGAGGCCGAAGAAGCCTGCGAGGCCACGCTGAAATACCTGACGAACCAACTCGAGTAGCCAAGCCCTCACGGGCGGCTTTTGCGCGGCGGTGAAGCGCCTCCGCGCTGAAGCCAAATGCTTCCACCTGGCGCGGTACGCAATGAGATGATCCGCAAAGCCAGGCAGGCCAAAATCGGCTTTCGTATAAACGAGTGGCTTGCATCCCCCCGGGCTCCGTCCACCTGAATAGACCTATGAGTAAGGCCGCCTCAGTTCGCGGCCTCTTTCTCACACCCACGACGCGCTGTAGCTAGTCGCCGTTCCACGCCCCAAGGGATTGATAATTTGCGCACGCGCCAAATCGGCGGAATCATGCGTGCCGAGACGCCGTCACCTGCAGCTCTGCGAGGGACGCCATGCGCTACGTTTACAGTGCCATCACCTTCATCGGAGTCACTTCACTCGTTTTCATAATCCTCGTTGCCTTCGAGAGGGCACTGTGGTGGTGATCGATTGCGCGGTTCAAGGAAAACGATCCTGAAGGCGTGGCGTTCGAGTTTCCGATCTTCGCGTGCGCACCCAAGCCGTCACGGGCGGCTTGCGGTGTCGCCCTTATTTCGCCCAGTGGCGGTGCTTGAATCGCGGCGGGTCAGGGGGGCGGCAATATACGCCCCGCATGCGAACCGCCAGCGAATTCAACGAGTACTATTCAAAACCAGATCCTTGGCGCATTACCGGCGCTTGGTATCGGGACAATGCCCTGCGGCGTTGCATTGCGCCCTTGATCGACGGAAGGTCAGTTTTCGAGCTCGGATGTGGCGAAGGTCACCTCACCGAGACGGTCCTTTGTGGCGCCCGATCAGTAGTGGGTGTTGACATAAGCCAGATCGCGATCGAACGAGCCAAAGCCCGACATCTGCCCTACGCAAGCTTCGTCGCGGCGGATTTTCTTGATGTATCTTTGGCGGGCTTCGACGTCATCGCCGCGATCGAGTGCCTCTACTACCTGCCCGATTCCGAGCAGGATTTGTTGCTCGCAAAATTGGCGCGCCAGCACCGGGGGCTCTTCATTTTGTCCTGTCCGATTATTGGGGATGTCGAGCACGGCAGTTACTTTACCCACAATGGATTGATGGCAAAGCTGGCCGCGCACGGAATAGCCGTCCAGGAATTTCACAACGTGAGTCCCTATCGACCCAACGCGGTTTCACGGATTGCTGTTGGGCTATTCGTTCGTCTACCTGGAAGCCATCTCGCGCTCGATTTCTTGCCGAGTCGGCTTGTTTACCAGCGCCTCTACATCGGGAAGTGCTAAAGCGCGATGAGATTGGGTTGAATCGTCATCGCGCTTTTGAGCACGATCCGGAGGGCGTGGCGTTCGACGATCGTCGAGTGACCGGCTAATGCGCTTTGGCATCGGCGCGATCAGGCATGTTGGCCGCCTTCAGCCCGCCACGAATCGGCAGCGATTTGTCTGCGGGGGTCCGATGCCCCCAAACCCACGAATGCCTCGCACGCCGGGAAGCGCGATCGCGTTCATCGTTCATCTCGCTTCAATCGCTGTGGGTACCTCCGCCTCCTGCGAATGGATGCGACGCTCGGCGGGACGGGCGAGCAGCCAATATGCGACCAGCCCGAGCAGCGAACAGGCGGCCATCACCGCCGCCATGGAAAGCGCGGACTTTCCATCGAACCACACCGAGACCAGTCCGCTTGCCACTGCGCCGGCCGTCAATTGAATGCTCCCGGCCGTGGCGCCGACGGTGCCGGCGATGTCCGGCAACGGCCGCATGGTTGCGTTCATGACATTCGGCATGGTCATGCCAAAGGCAAACGCCACCGCCATCAGGAGCGCGGCGACCAGAGACGGCGGCGTCCAGCCGGCCAGTGTTATCGCAAGCAGTGCGGTCGAGGCGGCCGCCATCAGCGCAAACCCAATCACCAGCACCTGGGCCGGCGCTATCCCGCTTCGGCCGATGCGGCTATCGAGGAGGGCGCCGCTCATCACCGCCGCCGAGCAGGCACTGAAGATCAACCCGTACTGGCCCGGCCGCAATCCCTGGACACTGATGAAGAACAGCGCGGATCCCGTCACATAGGCAAACACCGTCGCACCGCCGGCGGCGCCGACCATGATGTAAGCGAGCGAGAGTGGGTGCGCCAGCACGCGGAGATAGCTTCGGACCACGGCCGCCGGCAGCATGCGTTCGGCAGAATCGATCCTTGCGCTCTCGACAAATCCGAACACCACGGCCGACAGCAGGATGACGCCGATTCCAGCCTGGGTCGCGTAAATCAGCCGCCAGCTGCCGAGTGTCAGCAGCTCAGCACCCGCGGTCGGCGCGATCACGGTTACCACATTGATGGCGACCACGACATTGGCGATCTTGGCGCGTGCGGTCGTTTCGTCGAAAAGATCGCGAATGATGGCGATGGTCATTGCCGTGCTGGCGGCGCCGACGCCCTGGACGAAGCGACAAATCAACAGCATCAGCAATGACTGTGCGACCGCGCAAGCGAGGCTCGCGATGACAAATAGTGCGACGCCGAACACGACCACCGGTTTTCGTCCAAATCGATCGGAGACGGGCCCGTAGATGAGCGGCGCTGCAGCGAGGCTGAGCATGAAGGCGCTCATCGTCAGGCTGACATCCGAAGGGCTCGCGCCGAGCGTGGCTCCGGT
Organism: Bradyrhizobium sp.; assembly: GCA_035568535.1. Taxonomy (GTDB): domain Bacteria; phylum Pseudomonadota; class Alphaproteobacteria; order Rhizobiales; family Xanthobacteraceae; genus Bradyrhizobium. Next base: position 22,530 of record DATMNV010000180.1, on the reverse strand, counting down.
CGAGGCCAGCGCCGGCAAATTGATGTCGATGCCGGAATACGGCACGGCCGCGAGAAAGCCGAGCAGCAGCGTGAAGGCAAACGAGGCTGGCTTGATTTGCATGGCGCGTGCGTTCGAAATGATTTCAGCTATTTTCTCTGAGGGAGGAAGGGGAAGTCACTTCCCCTTCCTTGCCGACAGACACGATCGGCCGGCGGCAGCCGCGCTAGCCGGCCGCCCTTGCGGCGGTCCGCCACGTCGCTTCCTGGTCGGCGACGGCCTGGCCGATGATCCTGAGGATTTCGGATCGCGTGTTGATGCGGGCAAATTCCGCGGCCATTTGCGCCGCGCGCTGGCGGTGAACGGGCCGATCGAGCACGGTCCGCACCGCTTCGCGCAATGCTTCCTTGGTCGGTTCGTTGGTTGCGAGGTTGACGCCTACACCGGACCACGCGACGCGCGCGTTGACGTCGGCCTTGTCCTCGGTCAGTCCCGCGGTGACCAACGGAATGCCAAAGCTCATGGCCTGGTTGACGCTGCCATAGCCACCATTGGTGACGAGCACGTCGACCCGGGGCAGCAGCCATTCGAACGGCAAAAAGCTGGAGACCCGTGCGTTGGACGGAATCTCACCGGGGATCGCATCGACCGGCCGCCCGCCGGCCGTGGCGACCACCAGCACATCGGGCTCATTGGCCAGTGCCGCCAGCGTCGGGGCGACCAGCAGACCTAAATTGTGATTGGCAAACGTTCCCTGCGTGACCAGCACGACCTTGCGAGAACCGTCGAGTTCGTGAGCCCAGGGAGGCGGCGGAACCTGGCCGGGAATGATCGGAGGGGTGCCGACGAAATGCACCGTGGGCGGGATTTCGCGCGGAAATTCGAAACCCGGCACCGACAATTGCAGGTAGGCATCGGCGAGCTCCACGACCGAATGGAACATCGGAAGCGACACCGGGCCAGCGCCCATGGTCTTCAGCGTCCGATTGAGGCGCAGGAGTACCGGCTGATCGACCGCCTCATCGTATGTCCGTGCAATGGCCGGGTATTCGGCGCGCTGTTCCGCCGTCGTTGCGGGCGGCAGGCCGAGAAAATTCGGTGCGCCATCCTCGCGGGCCCAATGCAGAAACGATGTGCCGCAGAGAACGATGGGAGGACGCTTCGAACGCGGCCCGCGCAGCATCGCCAGCACGCCGAAGAACATGTCGTCGGCGACGATGACGTCGGCCGGAAAGGCCCGCAGGGCTTGCTGCAGGCCCTGGTGCTGCGCCGGGACGGCGTCGACGAAGAGGCGCTCGCAGGCGACGCGCAGCCATTCGAACCCCGGCGGTATGTCCTTCAGCTCGGGAACCACCGAGAGAATCTCCCGCAAATCGAAGTCGGCGCCCGCGGGAAGCGAAAAGAATTTGGCGCCGCTGGATTCGATGAGGGAGCGAAAGGCGGAGCCCGTCAGGAAGGCGATCTCGTGGCCTTCGGCCGACAGGATGCGTGTGATCGCAAGCAGCGGATTGAGATGACCCGTCGCCGGCGTCGAAGCGATTAGAATTTTCATGTGATCGGTCCTCTGTTTGTCGAGAGGCATGGCCGGCTCGATCGGACGGCTGCTCGACTAGGCAGAGGAAGGTGCTTGGATGGTTGTTACGCGTTGACTTCCAGCGAAGGGAAAACGGCTACAGCGGTAATGCATCACGGCATTGCCATGGCGCTGACGATCATCAATTTTTCTCGCGCTGCTGGGCACACTCTCCGCCGAGCGGCGCGATCAAGCTTTCTGGCTGGCAGGCAATACCGCCGCTTGTTCCGTGGGTGTGTTGCCGGCTAGAGGCTTTCCGACCCATAGCGCAAGCGAGGCGGCAACCAGGAACAGCCCAGCCTCGGCTGCGAAAACCAGCGCGTAGGATAAAGATAGCGACGGCAAGAGGTGCCGCGTCGCATCGCTCGCGAGCGTGCCGAGGAAGCCGCCGATCCCGAACGAGACCGCCTGCGACGCGCCCCACACTCCCATCCGCGTGCCCTCGCGGTTGCGATGTCCGGCGCCGACCAGATTCATCATCGCGCCGATTGCGGCGATGGCGAATACGCCGTTGGTAACTCCAAGCAGCATCATCGAGGCCCGCAGCGGCCAGCCGGGGCCGACCATTGCTGCCGCTGCAATATTGAGCAGCGCAAACGCGGAGGCGACGCTGCCGCCGACGATCCATGGCGTCGTGCGCAACCGCCACACCGGGATCAGCCAGTTGAGGAGCGGCACCAGGGTCATGCCGATCAGCGCGCCCGCGTGCTGGAAGCCGGCGAGCTTTGTGGTCTGTCCCGGCGTCATGGAAAACACCGCGCCGGCAAACGGCTCCAGGATCAGATCCTGCGAGCTGTAGGCGAGCATCGAGATGAAGATGAAGATCGCAAAACGTCTGGCCTGCGGCTCGCGCAGGATTGCGATCAGCTCCTCGCGGAAGGTTGATTTTGGCGGCTCCGTTTCCACCACGCGCTTGCCGTTCGCGCCGGTGCCCTCGATGTTCCACACGCCGATCAGCGTGAAGATCATCGCGATCACCGAGATCGTGGACGAGACGACGACCAGCCTTGTGCCGGAGAAGGGATCGAGGGCCTGGCCCGCCGCGGCGCTGGTCGCGATAAAGCCCGTCACCATCATGATGTAGGCGATCGAGGCGGCCGCACTTCGCCGCGACGGCTCGGTGCGCTTGGCGAGCAGCACCAGAAGCGATGTGCCGGCCGCCGAGACGCCGACGCCGATCATGACGAAAGCGACGACGGCAAGCGCAATGCCAAGGAAGAGGTGCGTCGCCATCCAGGCGGTCGCGACCGCGGCAAGCGCGCCGCCCGTGGCATGCAGCGCCATGCCGCCGATGATCCATGGCGAACGGCGGCCGCCGATGTCGGAGCCATAGCCGAGGCGCGGGCGCAGCACCTGCATCGCGTAATGCAGGCCGACCAGGAAGCCCGGCAGCATGGCAGGCAGCGCGAGCTCCACCACCATCACGCGGTTGAGCGTCGCCATGGTGAGCACGGTCACCGAGCCGAGTGCGGTCTGCACCAGGCCGAGTCGGACGATTCCGAGCCAGGAAAGCGGCGGCGGAGAATTCGTCAATGACGCGAAACCATCTTGTCGCCCTCGCTGGACCCTGAATCGAACGGTCATGATGACATGTGTGCCGGCGCTGTAAAGCAAGCCGGCCGGCGCGCCCTGCACGTAAAACCATCAAGACATAATCACGGCAACTTCAGGTGATAGTCTCTCTTTGGCCGTGGCGGAAGATCCCGCCGCAAGGGTGGGGGCTTGCCATGGAACATCCGCTTCGCGTCGAGGAACTGCCCCACACCGATACGCCGCCGGCGGTCACCGCCGAACCGCCGCCGTCCGTGGCCGCAGCCGGCGCGGCGCCGTTGCCGCCGCTGCCCCATCTTCCTTCAAGCGACGTGCTGTTCCTGAAGCCGCAGGATTCGCACTATAGGGATTATTTGCCGGCGGCAAACATCCGCACGCGATTGAGCCCGGCGCTGCGCGCGGTCTGCAAGACCGCGCACGCGGTCTCGGTGATGGTCGACTGGGTGCGCAGCAACCACCTGTCCTTTGCGGTGCGCTGCGGCGGCCATTCCTATGAAGGCTTTTCGCAATCGACCGACGTCGTGATCGACCTGCGCGGCATGGCCTCGATCGGCGTCGACACCAATGCCAATCTGGTCACGGCCGGCTCCGGCGCCTCGCTGTATCAGATCTATCAGGCGGTCGCGGACCGTGGCCTGGCATTGCAGGCGGGAAGCTGTCCGACGGTCGGCATCTCCGGCCATATCCTGGGCGGCGGCCACGGCTTGTTGGCCCGCTCGCATGGCTTGACCTGCGACAGCCTGCTTGAGCTCACGCTTGTCGACAGCCAGTCGCGCATCCTCACCGTCGATGCGAGTTCGGAGCCCGATCTCTACTGGGCCTGCAAGGGCGGCGGCGGTGGCAGCTTTGGCATTGCCACCGAGTTTCGGCTGCATGTGTTCCCGCTCAAGAGCGCGCTGGTGTTTGGCGTGTCCTGGAAATTGTCGCAAGCAGCGGCGGCAAGGCTGTTCGCTGCCTGGCAGGCCTGGGCGCCGAACGCACCGAGCAACATCACCTCGATCATGAAGGTGCAGTCGGCCGGCAGCGGCTTGATCACGCTCCGCTGCATCGGGCAATCCGTCGGCAGCGAAAACGAGTTGCGGGCGCAATTGCAGCCGCTCGTGAGCATGGACAAGCCGTCCTCGGCGCTGTCGATCCAGTCGCTGAGCTTCATCAATGCCGTCAAGCATTTCGCGGGGCCGCTGGATTACGAACAGGTCTACATGAAGGCCAAGTCCGATTATGTGCTGACGCCGCTTGGCGCGGACGCGATCGCGGCGATGATGTCGGCGGCATCGGCGGCCAGCAGCGTCGCGCTGCTGTGCGACGGCTATGGCGGCAAGATCGCCGATGTGGGGGCGGCCGACACCGCCTTTCCCCGGCGCGCCGGCACGCAATTCTGCATCCAGTATTATTCGAGCTGGATGCACGCATCGGATACATCAGCGCATCTCGCCAGCGTCGCCAAAGTCTACGCGGCGATGCGGCCCTATCTGCCCGGTGCATCCTATGTCAACTATTGCGACATCGATCTGCCGGACTATCCCAACGCCTATTGGGGTGACAATCTTCCGCGGCTGACGGCGGTGAAGCAGCAATACGATCCGGAAAACCTGTTCCGTCACGCCCAGAGCGTGCCGCTGCCATCAGCGCCGCAGGCGTGAGCGGCCTGATCTGGCTAGCCGCTCGCGCGAGCGCGGGGCTAGCCCGCGTGCGCGGTCTTGCCGCCGTCGATCACGAACTGCCCGCCGGTCGTGTAGGGATGATCGTCGGAGGCGAGCGTCACCGCGAACGCCGCAATTTCTTCAGCCGTCGCGACGCGCTGCTGGCCCGGCACATGGGTCTTGGCCCATTGCGAGACCGCGACATGCCAGGCGGCATCCGGTGCGTTCTCCATGCCGGACAGGTGGCGGATGAACGGCGTGTCGGTGGTGCCGGGGATCAGCGTGTTGATGCGGATGTTGTGCTGCGCGTAGTCCAGCGCCGCCGCCTGCACCAGGCCAACCAGGCCGCGCTTCGCCGCGGAATAGGCCGAACGGTTCGCGGTGGTAGCGATCGCGTTCGACGACGACGTCACCAGGATCGAGCCGCCGCGTTCGAGCATGTGCGGAATCTCGTACTTCATCGACAGGAACACGCCGCGCAGATCGGTGTTGATGACGTCGTCGAATTCGCTTGCCGCATATTCGTGCAGCGGCTTCTCGACGGAAATGCCGGCATTGTTGAAGGCCACATCGAGTTGCCCGTAGGTGTCGAGGGTGCGGTCGACCAGCGCCTTCACGTCGCTCTCGTTGCGGACGTCGGCGCGGATGAAGATGCCGCTGCCGCCGGCCTCCCGGATCTGGTCCTGCACCTGCTTGCCGCGCTCGATATTGCGGCCGCAGAATGCGACCCTGCCGCCTTCGGCGGCAAACATCAGGCTCGCGGCGCGCCCGATCCCCGAGGTGCCGCCGGTCACCAGAACGACCTTGTTCTCGAAGCGGCGCTTGCCGCTCGGCTTCTGCTGCGGCAGCGTCGCGGCCTGCCCGAGCGCCACGCCGCCGGCAAGCCCGCCGATCGCGCCGGCCACGAGGCCAAGCGCCGCGCCGCCGACCAGATGGCGCCGCTTTACGCCCGCCGGCGCAGTGCTATCCTGATTGTCCGACATGTCGAATCTCCTGATGCGTTGGGTCAGAGGCAATCTTAACAGTGTTAAGCAAACCATAGGTTCAATCTAAACAGTGTCAAGTTAATAATGCCGAAGAAAGCAGCCACTCTCGCGCGTAAAAAGCGGAACCGCGCCCCCGCCGAACCGGAAGGTGGCTATCATCATGGCGACCTGCAGGAAGCGTTGATCGCCGCGAGCGAGGAAATTCTGGCCGATCAGGGCGCGGAAGGTTTCACGCTGCGCGAAGCCGCGCGCCGCGCCGGCGTGTCGCCGGCCGCGCCCGCACATCATTTCGGCAATGCGCCAGGGCTTCTCACCGAAGTAGCGATCCGCGGCTATGACGCGCTCGGCGCCGCGCTGAAGCAGGCGGCGGCGAAGAAGGGCACCGATCACCAGAAGCTGCACGCGCAGGGACTGGCCTATGTCGACTTCGCGCTGACCTATCCGGGGCGCTTCCAGATGATGTTCTCCAACAAGCGGCTGGTCGCCGACGATGAACGATTGCGCAAGGCGATCAAGGCCGCTTATCTCGAGTTCGAGATTGTCATCGACGAATTGGCCATGCACACGCCGGGCATGACGCCGAAACAGGCAAAGATCGCGGCGACGGTTGCTTGGTCCACGGTGCACGGCTTTGCCAAGCTGGCGCTTGAAGGAAAATTCGGCGACGCCGATGCGGACAGTGGCCGGCGCGAGATCATGGCAACCCTGCGCCAGGTGCTGGAATATCTATGGCCGACCACCGCCAGGGCGCCAGGCCGATGAAGGAAGCGCAGCCGCTCGGGATCGAGGTCGGAAGCGCGGGCGCGGTCTCCGCATTGCTGACGCTGCCAGCACAACCGCGCGCCTGCTTTGTGTTCGCCCATGGCGCGGGCGCCGGCATGACGCATGCGTTCATGGCCGTGGTGGCGTCGGGGCTGGCGGAACGTCATGTCGCGACGCTGCGCTACCAGTTTCCCTATATGGAGAAGGCCAGCAAGCGCCCCGACCCTCCGGGCATCGCGCATGCCGCCGTGCGCGCCGCGGTCGCGGCCGCCGCGCAAAATTGTCCCGGGCTGCCGCTGATCGCGGGCGGTAAATCCTTTGGTGGGCGGATGACCTCGCAGGCACAGGCGAAAGCGCCGCTGGCGGGCGTTGTCGGCCTCGCTTTCTTCGGCTTTCCCTTGCATGCGGCCGGAAAGCCTTCCAGCGATCGCGGCGATCATCTCGCGGACGTGAAGATCCCGATGCTGTTCCTGCAGGGGACCAACGACAAGCTGGCGGAACTCGAGTTACTGAAGCCCGTGGTGAAGAAGCTCGGGTCGCGCGCGACATTGCATCTGGTCGAAGCCGCCGATCATTCCTTCCATGTGCCGGCGCGTTCGGGACGCAAGGATGCCGAGGTGATGATCGAGGTGCTGGACGCGTTTGCCGCGTGGATCGCCGTCATGCGTATCTGAGCGCATCAACTTTCTGAATCGCATGACGTGCCTTGCTGGCGCCCATCAGCGGATCATGCAATGGTCCGGCCGCGAATGAAATCTTCGGAGAGTTTGGAATGCTTGATGTGAGGGATGAGGCCTGCGTGATGGCGGCGGCGCAAGCGCAATGGACGAGCGAAACGGCAGCGGCGGTCTATCACTCGCCGTTCAATGATCTCTTGTTCCGCGCGCAGTCGGTGCACCGGCAGCATTTCGATCCGAACCGCGTGCAATTGAGCCGTCTGCTCAACATCAAGACCGGCGGCTGCCCCGAGGATTGCGGCTATTGCAGCCAGTCGTCGCATCATGCGACCGGCCTTGCCGCCTCGAAATTGATGGATGTGGAGACCATCGTGGCGGAAGCACGCAAGGCGAAGGAGAGTGGCGCGACGCGCTACTGCATGGGAGCGGCATGGCGCAACCCGAAGCCGCGCGACATGGATGCCGTCGTCGAGATCGTCGGCGCGGTGAAGGCGCTTGGGCTCGAGACCTGCATGACGCTGGGCATGCTGGAACGCGAGCAGGCGGATCGGCTCAGCGACGCCGGCCTCGATTACTACAACCACAATATCGATACGTCGGAGCGCTATTACCCGCAGGTTATCTCGACGCGCAGTTTTGACGATCGTCTGGAGACGCTGGAGCATGTCCGGCAGTCCGGGATGAAAGTCTGCTGTGGCGGCATTCTGGGCATGGGTGAAAGCGAGCAGGATCGCGTCGACATGCTGGTCGCGCTGGCCAATCTGCCGGAGCCGCCCGAGAGCGTGCCGATCAACATGCTGATCCCGATCCCCGGCACGCCGCTCGCCAAATCCGACCCGATCGGGCCGATCGAATTCGTCCGCGTCGTAGCATTGGCGCGCATCATGATGCCCGCTTCCTTTGTGCGGCTCTCCGCCGGCCGATCCGCGATGACCGACGAGATGCAGGCACTCTGCTTCTTCGCCGGTGCGAATTCGATCTTTATCGGCGACACCCTGCTGACCGCCGGCAATCCGGAGGACGCGGCCGATCGCAGGCTGTTCGATCGCCTTGGTTTGCAGGCGCTTTGACGGCGACGCGATGAGCTACGAATTCATCAAGGACAACGTGAAAGTCTGCATGTTCGACCAGTACGGCACCGTGGTCGACATGCAGGGCGGACTGACGGCGATCGCGACGCCGTTCCTGCAGGCAAAGGGCTGGCGCGGCGATCCCAATTCCTTTGTCACCTGGTGGCGGCGCACCCATTTCGAGAACTCGATGATCGATGCGCTGCTGCATCGCGAGCACACGCCCTATCGCGAGATCGGCCACCGCGCGGTCGCGCATGTGATGGACCGCGCGGGCATCAGCTATACAAGGGACGAGGTCCGCACTCTCGTCGGCGAGATCGAGAAGCTGAAGCCGTTTCCGGAAGTGCCGGCGGCGCTGGCGAAGCTGCATACCAGATACAGCCTGGTCGTGCTTTCCAATGGCGACCCGGACATGCTGGAGACGGCAAAGCAGTATCACAAAATTCCGTTCGACCGCGTCATCTCGGTGGCCGAAGCCGGCTCCTTCAAGCCGCATGTCGCGACCTACACCAAGGCCGCCGAGCTGCTCGGCCTGAAGATGGATCAGATCCTGTTCGTCGCCAACCACGCCTTCGACTGCATCGGCGCGAAAGCAGCGGGCATGCGCACCGCCTTCATCGACCGCCGCTCGCGCCCCTTCGGCGAGACGCCGCATCAGCCGGATATCCTGGTGCCGACCATGAAGGACTTGGCCGAGGCGATCGCCTAAGAGGTAGCCCGCGGCCCATAAATCCTGTCGCGCAGGCGGCGCATGCCTGAAAGCCAGCGGTCACGGTCTTGCGTCTTGCGCTGCATGTAGCCCTGCACCGTCGGATGCGACAGGATCATGAAGCGTTCTTCCTCCATCGCCTCAATCACCATGCGTGCCACTTCGCCCGGCTGCAGCACACCGTCGACCCGGGCGGCGCTCGGCCCCGGCATGGTCATGCCGGTTTGCACCGACTGCGGGCACAGCACGGAAACGCCGATGCCGCGGTCGCCATACTGAATCGCAAGATGCTCGGCGAGCGCCACGGCTGCGTTCTTCGTTACCCCGTAAGGCATCGAGTTGAGCGAGGCGAGCAGGCCGGCGGCGGAGGCGGTGTTGAGAAGATAGCCGGAGCCGCGCGCCAGCATTTTTGGCACCAGCACGCGCGCCGCGAACACATGGCTCATGACATGCACGCGCCAGCTCACGTCCCAATCGGCATCCGAGGCGCTCTCCTGCCCCTTCCGCGAGAGGCCGGCATTGGAGAAGAACACGTCGACTGCGCCGTATTTCGCTTCCGCCGCCGCGATCAGCGCCTGGATATCTTCCTCCTGTCCGACATCGGCGGTGACGGCGAGGCCGTCGATATCGCCCGCGACCTGGGCCAGCCGGTCGCGCGAGCTCTTGAGGTCGGCGACCACGACGCCGCGTGCGCCGGCTTCTGCGAAAGCACGAGCCGTGGCTTCGCCGATCCCGCTGGCGCCGCCGGTGACGACACAGACCTTGTCCTTGATGTGCATATTCTCGTTTCCTTATCCCGGCTTGTAGAGACCCTTGTCCCGCGCCCGCTGGACCGCCAACCCTCCGATCAGATCGAGCAGCGGCGTCGACAGCCCGGCGGCGCGCGCAAAGGCGGCGGGCGCACGCACCAGCACGTCGATCTCCATGGCGCGGCCGAGCTCGTAATCCTGCAGGATCGACGGCTTGTGCTCCGGCGCCGGACCCGAGCGCGTCACGCGCTTGACACTGGGGATGCAGCTTTGGCCGACGGCATTGGCCTCATCGAGCAGGCGCGGGATCACGTGCTGCAGCGCCGGCTCGTCGCGGACGCCGCGCGCGGTCTGTCCGGTCAGGAGGCACAGCACCGACATCGACATGTTGGTGAGAAGCTTCGACCAGATGGTCTCGCGGATCCGCGCGGCGGGCGCGGAGGCGATCTTCGCGCATTCCAGCAGCGCGCGCAGCTTGCCGATGCGTTCGCTGGCGCGGTCGTCGCATTCGCCGATCAGGAGCATATTGCGCTCCGGCGAGAGGTTGGCGACCACGCCCGGCTCGATCACTTCGTTGGAGGAGAAGATCACGCCGCCGATGATGCGCGCCTTCGCGATCGCCGCGCGCAAGGCGCCGCCGGGATCGAGAAAGGAAAGATCGGGTGGGGCAGGGTGCTCGGCGGCCAGGCCAACGTCATACCACCAGGGAATGCCGTTCTGCGCGAGGATCACCGGCGTGCCGTCGCCGAGCAGCGGCTTCAGGCCGCCCGCGAGGCTCGCCACGCCGGTCGCCTTTAGCGTCGAAATGACGAGGTCCTGCGGACCGAGTGCTGCGGGATTGTCGGAGGCTTTCACCTTGGCGTTGGTCGCGGTGTCACCGGCTCGCAGCGTCAGTCCCTTGGCTTGGACTGCGGCAAGGTGCGGCCCGCGCATCACGCAGGAAACGTCATGGCCGGCTTCCGCCAGCCGCACCGCAAAATGGCTGCCGACGGCGCCTGCGCCGAAAATGCATATCCGCATCGTGTGGATGTCCTGTCAGACGTGGTAAGACGGGGCTAGTTTCAAATAAACTTGCGTGGGGCGCAACCGGTCACGCCACGCGTAAAGGGAGGATGCCCATGATCACCGCCATCGTCCGCTTCAAGCTGCCAGCCAGCATCGACGCCGCCAAGGCGGAGGAATTGTTCAAGGGCTCGGCGCCGAAATATCAGCGGCTCAGCGGCCTGGTCCGCAAATATTATCTGTTCGACGCTGAAAGCCACACCGGCGGCGGCTGCTATCTCTGGGAGAGCCGCGAGGCCGCCGAGCGCGTCTACAACGCCGAGTGGCGCAAGATGATTACCGATCGCTACGGCAGCGCGCCCGAGATCAGCTACTTCGAGACGCCTGTCATCGTCGACAATTCGCTCGGCAAGACGACGCTGGACGCTGCGGAATAACCGGCCGCGCCAAAGGAAGCATCCATGTCAAATCCCGTCTTGTGGGACCTCGATGCGCGCGGGGTCGCCACCGTCGCCTTCAACCGTCCCGAGGTCAACAATGCCTATGATGGAGGTCTGATCCATGGTGTGCTTGCGGCCATGGACGAGCTTGGCAAGAAGCCGTCGCTGCGCGTCGTGGTGCTCAGGGGTAATGGCAAGCATTTCCAGGCCGGCGCCGATCTGAAATGGATCAACGGCGTGCGGCCGAAATCGCCCGATGAAAACGAGGCGGTGTCGCAGGCGACGTTCGAGGCCGTGCAGCGGCTCAATTGTCTGCCGATCCCGACGGTGGCGCTGGTGCAGGGCGGCTGTTTCGGCGGCGGCACCGGCATCATCTCCGCCTGCGACGTCGTGATCGCGGCCGACAATGCGCTGTTCTCGATCACGGAGGTGCGCTGGGGCCTGACGGCGGCGATCATCATCCCGCAGCTCTGCGATTCCATCGGCGTGCGCCAGGTGCGCCGCTATGCGCTGACCGGCGAACGCTTTGGCGCGGAAGAGGCGCGGCGCATTGGCCTCGTGCACGAGGTGGTGCCGCTCGCCGAACTGGAGGCAGCCGGCGGCAAGGTCGTGGAGCAGTTGCTCGCCAACGCGCCCGACGCTCTCGCCGAGACCAAGCGGCTCGCACTGGAAAGCTCGTTCGGCGGCATGGCCGTCGACGATGCCGCCTATAAGCGGCTGGTCAAAATGCACGCGGCCAAGCGGCAGACCAGTGAGGCGTCGGAGGGCCTCGCCTCCTTTGCCGAGAAGCGCGCGGCGAATTGGGGAGGCGGGAAGGGTTAGCGCACGACGTGACGAACGAGAGCGGGCTTGCTATAAGGAAGCCATGGCAGCAAAGAACCTCGAACAGCTCATGGAACGCATGCGACACTGGCCGGAACGCCGGCAGGAGGACGCCGCGGAGGTCCTGCTTGAAATGGAGCGGCAGGACACCAGTAGTTATCGCCTCACCGACGCTCAGGCCCAGGAGGTTGCCCGCATCCAGCGTGATGTTCGCAATGGCAAAGCCACCTTTGCGACCGACGAAGAGATGGCTGAGCTCTGGAAATCGTGCGGTCTATGAGGCTGCGCTTTACCGCCGAAACGCGGGAGCACATCGCTGAAATTTATGGCTACATCGGGGACCGCAGTCCTGCGGCTGCTACGCAGGTCGCTGCCCGCATTCGGCTGGCCGCGGAACGGCTGACAGAGTTCCCCAAGATGGGGCGAACAGGCCGCGTTGCCGGTACACACGAATGGGTCGTGCATGGCTTGCCCTATATCATTGTCTACGAGATAGGTACGACCGATCCCAACGAGGTGGTGATCCTCGGGGTCTTCCACGCCGCTCAAGATCGTGAACCACAATGAAGACCATACAAGAGCCTGCGCGCGAAATCCCGGTCTACGGCGAATACGAAGTGGCCGTGCTCGGTGGCGGGCCGGCGGGGATCGCCGCGGCGGTGGCTGCCACGCGTGCGGGGCGGCGCACGCTGCTGGTCGAGCGCTACGGTTTTCTCGGCGGCATGGGGACAGCAGCCGGCGTCACCAATTTCTGCGGGCTCCATGCCAACGTGCATGGCGAGATGCACCGCGTGGTACAGGGCATCGCCTCCGACCTGCTTGCGCGCATCGATCGCCTCGACGGGCTCAACGCGCCGCATCTGATTTTCGGCAAGATCCTTGCCCAAGCCTATGACACCGCGGCCTACAAGATCGCGGCCGACGATCTGCTGGCTGCGCACAAGGTCGACATCCTCTTCCACGCGCTCGGCGCCGGCGTCGCGATGCATGACGAGGCCCGCATCAACGCGCTGTTCGTCGAGACCAAGGCCGGGCGGCAGGCGATCCGCGCCGGCATCTTCATCGATTGCTCGGGCGACGGCGACCTCGCGGCCTGGGCCGGCGCGCCGTTCGAGGTCGGCGACGCGCATGGCCACATGCTCTACCCCTCGATGATGTTCCGCCTCAACGGCATCGATCCCGAAAAAGCCGGCGACGCCTGGCGCACGATTCCGCAGCTGATGGAACAGGCCGAAGCCAAAGGCACTCATAGATTTCCGCGCAAGGCCGCGATCGTGCGGCCGCAACGCTCGCAGATCGAATGGCGCGTGAATTTCACGCAGCTGAAGCGCAGCGACGGCAGCGCCATCAACGGGCTCGAACCCGATGATCTCACCCGCGGCGAGATCGACGGCCGCCGCCAGGCGGTCGAGGCCTTCGCCTTCCTGCGCACCGTGCCGGGCTTTGAAAAATCCTACATCGTCGATTTGCCACCGCAGCTCGGCATCCGCGAGACGCGGCGTGTCGTCGGCGGCTATCAGCTTAGTGGCGAAGACGTGCTGGGCTGTGCGTCGTTCGAAGATTCGATCGGCGTCAATGGCTGGCCGATGGAGGAGCATGTCGCGGGTGACGTGATCTTCAAGTTCCCGCCGATACCGCAATCGCGCGGCTACAACGAATTGCCCTACCGCATGCTGGTGCCCGAGGGTGTCGACAATTTGCTGATCGCCGGCCGCTGCGCGTCGATGACCCATGAGGGCCAATCGGCCGCGCGCGTCTCCGGTGCCTGCTTTGTGATGGGGGAGGCGGCGGGCACCGCTGCGGCGCTTGCGCTTTCGGGTAATACTCCGCCGCGCGACGTTGCGGTAGAGAAGCTGCAACAAACGCTGAAACAACAGGGCGCCTTTATCGGACGGGACCAGGTGGTCCCCGAAGGTCTGTAATCGGGACGGAGGAATTGGGATGAAGGAATGGGCGCGCGCGGCGCTGGTGGGGCTGCTCGCTTTGACCGCAGGTGCGGTGGCGCGCGCGGAAGAGCCGCTGAAGGCAAAAATCGGCGTGCTCCGGCTGTCGTCCTCGGCGCCGGTCTTCATCGCGCAGGACAAGGGTTATTTCCGCGAGGCCGGACTCGATGTCGAGCTGAAATTCTTCGACGCCGCGCAGCCGATCGCGGTCGCGACCACCTCGGGCGATGTCGATTTCGGCATCACGGCGTTCACCGCCGGGCTCTATAACCTCGCCGGCAAGGGCACGCTGAAGGTGATCGGTGGCATGAGCCGCGAGAAGGCCGGCTATCCCCTGATCGGCTATTTCGCCAGCAATAACGCCTATGCCGCGGGGCTGAAGACGCCGAAGGATCTCGCGGGCAAGCGCATCGCGGTGACGCAGGTCGGCTCCAGCTTTCATTATTCGCTCGGCCTGCTCGCCGACAAATACGGCTTCAAGCTCGCGGATGTGAAGATCGTCCCGCTGCAATCGCTGTCGAATGCGGCGGCCGCGCTGAAGGGCGAGACCGTCGATGCGGCGCTGTTGCCCGCTTCGACCGCGCGAAAACTGATGGACGATGGCGGCGCCAAGCTGCTGGGCTGGGTCGGCGACGAGACGCCGTGGCAGTTGGGCGCAGTGTTCGCTTCGCCCAGGACGCTCGCGAACAAGGCGCTGGTCACCAAACTGCTCGGCGTTCTCGATCGTGCCGACCGCGAATATCACGACGTGATTTTGTCGTCGGTCAAGGACGGCAATGCCGCCATCAACGACAAGACCAGGCCGCTATTGGAGATCATCGCCAAATACACCAACCTGCCGGTCGAACAGGTGGTCGGCAATTGCGCCTACATTGATCCCGACGGCAAGCTCGATGTGAAGAACGTCGACAACCAGATCAAATGGCTGCAGGAGCAGGGTTTTGTCGACAAAGGTTTTGGCGCGGATGCGATCATCGACAAGGCATATGTGAAGGCGGATTGATGGCGCGGTCCGGGCCTCATAGTTCGAGACGCGCGGCGGGCCGCGCTCCTCACCATGAGGGGATAGGTGTGAGCCCCGGGCGAAATGTATCCTCTCATGGTGAGGAGCCGCGAAGCGGCGTCTCGAACCATGGGGCCCCGATCGACTTGGAGCGTTGAAGACCTGGATGGACCTGATTGCCGACCATATCCGCCATCGTTTCGGCGCGCTCGAGGTGCTCGACGACGTGTCGTTCACGGTGAGTTCGGGCGAGGTGGTGGCGGTCGTTGGTCCTTCCGGCTGCGGCAAGAGCACGCTGCTGTCCATTCTCGGCGGGCTGCTGCAGCCGGTTGCTGGAGCCGCGAAATGGCGCGGCTCCCCGCCGGCGGACAGTCTTAATCCGCTGACCTTCGTATTCCAGGATTTTGCGCTGCTGCCCTGGTGCACGGTCGAAGGCAATGTCGAGTTTCCGCTGCTGCATACACAGCTCGCGCGCGCCGGGCGCACCGCGCTGGTCGACGATGCGCTCCGCCGCACCGGGCTCACGGATTTTCGCGGCGCCTATCCAAAGCAGCTTTCCGGCGGCATGCGCCAGCGCGTCGGCATAGCGCGCGCGCTCGCGGTGCGGCCCGCGATCCTGCTGATGGACGAGCCGCTGTCGGGGCTGGATTCGCAGACCCGCGAGCTGCTGCTGGAAGATTTCATCCGCCTGCTCGCCGACGGCGCGATGGGCGCGGTCTATGTCACGCATAATCTCGAGGAAGCGGTGCGGCTTGCCGACCGCATTGTCGTGCTGTCGCGCCGGCCGGGCCGCATCAGGGAGATCGTGCCTGTGACGATGACGCGCGCCGAGCGCGGTGCGGCCGATGCCCGCGCCAGGCTGCTGGCGCTGCAGAACGAGCTGTGGTCGCTGATCCGCACTGAGGCCATCGACGCCGAGCGCGAGGTTCAGCATGCTTGAGCGCGCGCCGCAGCAGGAACAAGAGGCCGAGGCGCGGCCGGTGGAATTTCGCGGCGCCGGCTTTGCCCCGCGCGCCAGCCGCCATGCCGGCTGGATCGCGCTGTTGTGCGTCATCGTGGTCTGGCAAGCCGCCGGCAGCGCGAGACTGATCAATTCGCTGTTCCTGCCGACGCCATCCGCGATCGTCCGCGCGATCTGGCAGCTCGCCGTTTCCGGCGCGCTGTGGCAGCACATGTCTTATTCGATCTTCCGCATCGGCGCAGGCTGGATCCTGGGCACGATCGCCGGCATCGCCACTGGCTTTGCGATCGGGCTGTTCAGCCACGCGCGCGCGATCGGCATCACCTTCATCTCGGCGCTGTTTCCAATTCCGAAAATCGCGCTGCTGCCGCTCCTGATCCTCTGGCTCGGGATCGGCGAGGAACCGAAGATCGCGACCATCGCGCTCGGCGTGTTCTTCTCGACCGCGATATCCGTCTATAGCGGCGTCGACGCCGTGCCGCGGAATTTGATCCGCATGGCGCAGAGCTTCAACGTGCCGTTTGCAACCATCGTGCGCCGGGTAATCTGGCCGGGCGCGCTGCCTTCGATCCTCGCCGGCTTCCGCATCACCGCATCCGTCGCGCTGCTGCTCGTCGTCAGCGCCGAGATGATCGGCGCCGACCGCGGCATCGGCGCCTTCGTGCTGCAGGCGGGGAATCTCATGCAGACCGATCAGCTCTTGGCCGGCGTCGTGATCCTGTCGCTGTTTGGCCTGGCGGTGGGCAAGCTGATCAACTGGCTGGAGACGCGGCTGTTGCACTGGCGGTAGTTGGCTCCTGGCGATGACGGCTTTGCCGTCACTTCTTCTCCGCTGCCGGAGCCGGTGCATCCTTCGCGGCATCGTCCTTCCCGGGTTCGCCGGCCTCGACATAGGCCTTGGTCGCGAGCGCGCATTCGCCGAGCACGGTGAGGAAGCGGTCGACCGTGTCCTCGCCGACGACGAAGGGATTGGGATCGTTCGGCTTGCGCTCCTTCAGCGTCCCCATCTTGGCCACCGCGTTGTCGTAGCTGACATGGTTCGAGAGCAGCACGTCGGCGTTTTCCCTCTTCATGACGTCGCGATACTTTGCCGTGGTGTCGGCATAGATCTGAAGGCGATCCGCCAGCGGACCGAAATTGTACGCGGTGCCGCCCCAGGCTACGGCGCGGTGCGCCTTGCCCTTGTCGTGCACGGTAAAGACGGTCGCGAGCGTGCCGAGTGTGTGGCCGGGAATGACGTAGAGCTTGAAGATAGTGTCGCCGAGCTTGAGGGCATCGCCGTCATTGACCGCCATGTCGCGCTTCGGCGGATCGTCGAACAGCGGGTTGCGCTTGGGATCGAATTTCGGATCGTCGAACGATTTCCAGTCGATGTCGCTCATCGCGATTTTCGGGTTGAATTTCTTCTTCAGGTAATTCGCACCGCCGTAGTGGTCGCCATGGGCATGGCTGATGATGACATATTTGATGTCGGCGGGATTGAGCTTGAGCTTCTTCAGCCCGTCCTCGATGTAGTGCTGGGCCTCGTCGGCATTGTCGAGCGCATCGATGATGACGATGCCCTTGGAAGTCTTCACGGCCCAGGCGCTGGTCCAGTAATTGCCGAGGAAATAGAGCTCGTCCATTACCTGCGTCGGCTCGAGCGGCGGCTCCGCCTTCATCTTGTTGTAGTTGTCCATGAAGCCGATCACGGGTTCCGGCGTTGCCGTCTTGCAAAGACCGAGCGCCCCCAGGAGGTCGGCTTTCGCCGCCCGCGTCGCGGCGGCCATGTGGCGCTCGACCAGGGCGTTGTCTTCCTGGGCGTGGGAGGGGCTGCCAAGCGCAAATGCAAGCGTGGAAAGAGCAATAGGTAAAAAATACAATTGGTGCTTCACGATAACCCCCTTCATTTGTCGTCCCGGCGAACGCCGGGACCCATACCGCGGGATTCATCAATAAGGCAGCTTGGCAGACGCCTTTCGCAAAACAAAGGTCGGTGATTATGGGGCCCGGCGTTCGCCGGGACGACGTTCAGGCGTTACCGCGGTCCTCGCGGAACAAATCGAGCTTCTGCTGCACCGGGCGGTCGGAGAAGGAAAACAGCACGGAGTCCGCGTCGGCCTCGTGGGTGACCCAGTGCCAGCTCGGCACCACGAACAGGTCGCGCGGGCCCCATTCGAAAGTCTTGTCGCCGATCCGCGCGCGGCCCTTGCCCTCGATCGCCGCGAACACGGTGGCGTCGGTCGAGCGATAGCGGGCGGTCTTGAATCCCTTGGGCAACAGCTGGATGAAGGTGCCGATGGTCGGCATCGCGAAATCGCCGGTCTCAGGGTTGGAGAATTTCAGCTTCAGCCCGTGGCAGGCGTCCCATTCGTCGCGGGTCTTGGCCTGTTCCAGCGCCTCGCGCGTATAGCTATAGGGATAGTTGAAGATCGGCGAGGTCTTTGATTTCCGCTTCTCGTCGACCGGCAGCAGATTGTGGCCGTAGCGCGCAAAGCTGTCGCCGGCCGGTTTTGTAATTTTCTGCTGGTCCTCCTTGAGGCCTTCCGCGAATGAGGCATCCAGGAACTGCACGATCGGAATGTCGAGCCCGTCGAGCCAGAACATCGGTTCATTGGTCTCGTTGGAATGGTCGTGCCAGGTCATCGAGGGCGTGATCACGAAGTCACCGGGCTCCATCGCGGTGCGCTCGCCGTCGACCGAGGTGTAGGCTCCCTTGCCCTCGAGGATGAAGCGCAGCGCCGACTGGCTGTGCCGGTGTGCGGGCGCGATATCGCCGGGCACCACCATCTGGATGCCGGCAAACAGCGAGGTCGTGACTTTCGACTGTCCGCGCAGCCCGGGATTTTCCAGGATCAGCACGCGCCGCTCGGCTTCCTTGGCCGTGATCAGCTTGCCCGCTTCCGTCATGTAGTCGCGGATCATGTCGAACTTCCACAGATGCGGCCGGCAGGCGCTCTTCGGCTCCGGCGTGATGATGTCGCTCATCACATTCCACAGAGCGGAGAGACTCTCGCCTTCGATCTTCCTGTAGAACGCCTCGCGCTCCGGCGTCTTCAACACGGCTTCCATGGCAGCCTCCCGGTTGTTCTTCTGATCAGATTGACAGCATACTTACAATATGGATAGCGTCAACGCCGCCCGACGCAGGGCAAACGATAAATTTGCAGGGAGGTTCCGATGAAGCTGCACGGCTATTTCCGCAGCAGCGCGTCCTACCGGGTCAGAATAGCCTTGAATCTGAAGGGGCTGTCCGCGAAGCACCTGCCGCACCATTTGCGCAAGGGCGAACAGCGCGCGCCCGCCTTCCTCGCCATCAATCCGCAAGGCCTGGTGCCGGCGCTGGAGGACGATGAAGGCGTGGTGCTGACCCAGTCGCTCGCCATCATCGAATGGCTGGACGAGACGCATCCCGAGCCGCCGCTATTGCCTGGGGATCCTCTGCGCCGCGCAAAAGTCCGCGCTTTCGCCCAGGCGCTCGCCTGCGACACCCACCCGGTGCAGAACTTGAAGGTGCTGGCGCGGCTGCGCGAGCTTGGCGTGAGCGAAGACAAGGTCACGGCCTGGGCCGGCTGGGCCAATCGCGAGGGCCTGTCGGCCTGCGAAAAGCTGATCGCAAACGAGCCCGGCCCATTCTGCTTTGGCGAGGCGCCGTCGCTCGCCGATCTCTGCCTCGTGCCGCAACTCGCCAATGCACGGCGCTTTGGCGTCGACGTCAACGCGTTCCCCCGGCTGTTGAAGGCGGAGGCGGCTGCGAAAGCAATGCAGGCGTTCGCCGACGCCGCCCCGGACAAGCAGCCCGATGCCGAGTAAGCCAATCACCATGGACGCGGTCTATGCCGCGCCCGGCTATCTCTTTCGCCGCATGCAGCAGATCGCGGTCGCGATCTTTGTCGAGGAATGCAGGGCGTTCGACCTGACGCCGGTGCAATATGCCGCGCTGATCGCGATCCACACCCATCCCGGCATCGATGCGACGCGGTTATCCGCGGTGATCGCCTTCGACCGCTCGACGCTCGGCAATGTCATCGAGCGGCTGCAGGCGAAGAAGCTGATCGAACGAAAGCCGTCGCCGGAAGACAAGCGGGTCAAGCTGCTCATCCTCACCAAGGCCGGCGCCGCGCTGCTGCGCGAAATCATGCCTTCGGTCGACCGCGCGCAGGCGCGGATGCTGCGGCCGCTCAAGCCCGCCGACCGCAAGGCGCTGATGACGCTGCTTTCGCAACTCGTCGATCTCAACAATGAAGCCTCGCGCGTGCCGCTGCGCGCCGAGGACGCGCTCGAACATCTCGGGAAGTCGCCCTGATGACGGCGCGCGGGCAGCCGATCCTGATCGCCGGCGGCGGCATCGGCGGCCTCGCTGCGGCTCTCGGGCTGGCGCAGAAGGGCTTTCGCTCTATCCTGCTGGAGAAAGCTTCCGCGCTCGGCGAAATCGGCGCCGGCATCCAGCTCGGGCCGAACGCCTTTCATGCCTTCGACTATCTCGGCGTCGGCGAAGCCGCGCGCGACATGGCGGTCTATATCGACCAGCTCCGGCTGATGGATGCACTGACCGCGGAGGAGATCACCCATGTCGATCTCGGCGACGTCTTCCGGGCGCGCTTCGGCAATCCCTATGCCGTCGTGCATCGCGGCGACCTGCATGGCGTGTTCCTGAAGGCCTGCCGCGACAGCGAGCTGATCGATCTTCGCGTCAACAGCGAGGTGGTCGGTTACGAACAGGATGGCTCAGCCGTGACGGCGCGGCTTGCCAATGGCGAACGCGTCGCCGGCTCGCTCCTGATCGGCGCCGACGGGCTGTGGTCGAATGTGCGCAAGCAGGTCACCGCGGATGGGCCGCCTCGCGTTTCCGGCCACACAACCTATCGCTCGGTGATCCCGACCGAGCAGATGCCCGAGGATTTGCGCTGGAACGCCGCGACGCTTTGGGCCGGTCCGAAATGCCACATCGTGCATTACCCGCTCTCAGGCTGGAAGGTGTTCAACCTTGTCGTCACCTATCACAACGACGCGCCGGAGCCGGTCGCGGGCAAGCCGGTCAGCGAGCAGGAGGTGATGCGGGGTTTTGGCCATGTGCACGAGCGCGCGCAGAACATCATCCGTCACGGCACCAATTGGCGGCTCTGGGTCTTGTGCGACCGCGATCCCACCGAGCGCTGGATCGACGGCCGCGTCGCGCTGCTGGGCGATGCCGCTCATCCGATGCTGCAATATTTCGCGCAAGGCGCCTGCCAGGCGATGGAGGATGCGGTGTGCCTGTCGCACATGCTGGCGCAGCATGACGACCAAGCGGTGGCGCTGGAAGCGTATCGCGCACAGCGCTTTCCGCGCACCGCGCGGGTGCAGCTTTTGTCGCGCGCGATCGGCGAACACATCTATCATCCCTCAGGCGAGCACGCCCGTCTGCGCAACGCCATCATGGGCGCGAAGTCGTCCGAGGATTGGTATCGCGATCTCGCGTGGATTTATGGCGGGACGGGGTTGAGCTAACTGCACTGTCGTCCCGGACAAGCGAGCGTCAGCGAGCGCGATCCGGGACCCATAACCACCGATATTTTTGTTGAAAAAGGCTGGGGCCCCAGCGCACCCCTGCAACAATCGCCTGTGGTTATGGGTCCCCGCTTTCGCGGGGACGACACCGAGTTTGTTGCAGCGTCGCAGCCTCAAATTCGTCATTGCGAGGAGCGCAGCGACGAAGCAATCCATATCTCCGTTTGCGGTACCATGGATTGCTTCGCTTCGCTCGCAATGACGTGGGCTTCTACATCCGCATCACGGCCTGGCGGTCGATCTTGCCCGTGCCGGTCTTCGGCAATTCGCCGATGAATTTGATCTCGCGCGGATATTTGTAGGGCAACAGCTTGCCCTTGACGTAATCCTGCAGCCGCCTGGTCGCGTCGCTCGCATCAAAGCCGCCGGCATTCATCACCACCACCGCCTTCAGCGTCATGCGGCGGTCCGGCAGCTCGGCGGCGTAGACCGCGCATTCGCGCACGTCGGGATGTTCGGCCAGGCACAGCTCGACCTCGAGCGGATAGACCCACTGGCCGGAAATCTTGATCAGATCGTCGGCGCGGCCGCGGAAGAAATGAAAGCCTTCGGCATCGCGCACGAAACGGTCGCCGGTGTAGATCCACCCCTCCTCGCGGATGGTCTCGGCCGACTTGTCCGGCCGGTTCCAGTAGAGCGGCGTCGCCGAATCGCCGCGCACCCAGAGGATGCCTTCCTCGTTGTCGCCGACCTCGCGGCCGTCCTTGTCCCTCAGCAGGATTTCGTAGCCGGGCACGCGCAGGCCAGCCGCGCCGGGCTTCTTCTTGTCGAGACGGTTGCAGAGATAGATGTGCAGCACCTCGGTCGAGCCCAGGCCCTCGACGATTTCCAGGCCCGTGAGCTCTCTCCAGCCATTGAAGACTTCGCTGGAGAGCACTTCGGCCGCGGACACCGACATGCGCAGCGACGAGAAGTCCGCCGCTGACGCGCCGTCCGCCTTGGTCAGCGACGTGTAGAGTGTAGGCAGGCCGAAGAAGACGGTCGGCTTGAAACGCCCGATCGCCTCGAAGATCGAAGCCGGCTTCGGCTGGCCCGGCAGCAGCAGCGTCGCTGCTCCCGTAGAGAACGGGAAGGTGATGGAATTGCCAAAGCCGTAGGCGAAGAAGATTTTTGGCACCGAGAAGCAGA
>DATMNV010000179.1:0-11285 GCA_035568535.1 Bradyrhizobium sp. | reverse complement strand
CGCAGGCTGTCCATCACCATCTGGATCACGCGCGGATGCGACAGGTTCACCGTGTTGCCGGTGCCGGTGTCGTTGATGTAGTAGCGCTTCTTGTCGGGCAGCAGGCGGTAATAGCTCGCATTGTCGATGCCCTTGAAACACAGCGTCGGCCCGCGCTCATTGCCCTCGGCGGTGTGGTTGTAGACCACGTCGAGGATCACCTCGAGGCCGGCGCCGTGCAGCTTCGACACCATCTCCTTGAACTCGCGCAGGCTGTTCGGCACGTCGGCGGCATAGCGCGGGTCCGGCGCGAAGAAGCCGATGGTGTTATAGCCCCAATAGTTGGTCAGGTGCTTCTCGATCAGATTGTCGTCGTTGATGAAGGTGTGGACCGGAAGCAGCTCCACCGAGGTGACGCCGAGTGACGTGAGATGCTCGATCAGTTTTGGCGAGGCGAAGCCGGCATAGGTGCCGCGAAGGTGCTCGGCCACGTCGGGATGCTTCCTGGTGAAACCCTTGACATGGGTCTCGTAGACGATGGTCTCGTCCCAATGCACATCGTGCCTTGCGGCCTCGGCCTGCCAGTCGAAATCGGGGTCGACCACCACGCATTTCGGCATGAAGGGCGCGCTGTCGCGCTCATCGAAAGTGAGGTCGTCGCCGCTCTCCATCCTGTAGCCGAACACGGCCGGATTCCATGTCAGGGCGCCGGCATGGGCGCGCGCATAGGGGTCGAGCAGCAGCTTGTTGGGGTTGAAGCGATGGCCGGCGTCGGGCTGATAGGGGCCATAGACGCGGTAGCCATAGAAGGTGCCGGGCGTGATGCCGGAGATATAGCCGTGAAACACCTGATCGGTATATTCCGGCAGTTCGAAGCGGTGCGTTTCATGTTCGCCGTCGAACAGGCAGACTTCCACCCTGGTGGCGTTGGCCGAAAACACGGCAAAGTTGGTGCCTTTGCCGCTCCAGTGCGCGCCCAGCGGATAGGGCAGGCCTTCCTCGATCACGAAATCGGACATTGAAAACCCCCAAGGAAAACAGCCAAGGAAACCACCCAAGCCCCGCGGCAAAGCCGCCAATCAACGTTTTTGCCCCGAAAATGTTGCAATCACGCGAAATGTCTGGGGTACTTCCAATCAAAGGGCGTGCCAGTCGCCGCCTGGACAGCCGGCGCTCAATGGCAGACGAGGCACACTCTCTGGTTTCCCGGATGACCCGATTTTCGCAGGAAATGACACGCCGTGCCATCCGGGCGCTGGTCGTCGCTTTTCCGCTGATGTTGTACGCGCAAGCGGCCGCCGCGGAGTCGCCCGCCGAGCTGATCTCGGGCTATCGCCTCAAGCATGGCGAGGTGAGCGTCGTCAGGGACGCGACGCTGGACCGGATCGCCATGGAGCAGGCGCGCGCGATGGCGGCAAAGGAAAGTCTCAGCCACGAGGCGCTCGGCTCATTCTCCTCGCGGATCGCGCCGTCCCGCGCCGGCCGCGCCGCGGAGAACATCGCCTATGGCTACGACAATTTCGAGAAGACGCTCGACCAGTGGATCAATTCGAGCGAGCATCGCAAGAACTTGCTCCTGTCCAAGGCCACGCGGATCGGCATCGCCAGCGCCAAGGACGCCAGCGGCAAGCGCACCTATTGGGCGATGGAAATTGCCGGCGACTACGAGCCGAAGGCTCCGAAGGGGAGGGGCGGAAGGATCATCGCCGATGCCGAGAAGCAGGGGCCGCTGATGAAACGCGAAGTCGTCTCTTCCACCAAGCGCAAATCCGGCGATTGCCACATCAAGCTGCTCAGCCTTTGTTTGTGAGGGGTTTCCTCACATCACCTTCGCGCCCAGCGCGATCGGCATGACCTCGCGAAGTTTCAGTGACCGCACCATGTCCTGTGTCGCGGCCTTGTATTTCGCAAAATGCAGTGTCGCGAGATGCGCCTGGTAGGCGGCCTCATCGGCGTAGATCTCGAACACGGTGACATGCGCCGGATGATCTTTGCCGCACACCGCCTGCAGCGCCAGCACGCCCGGCTCCAGCCGGACGGCCGCTTCGATCTCCTCCTTCAGCGCGGCCTGATAGGCCTCGAGCTTGGCGGGATCGACCTCGATCTCGGCGACGCGGACGTAAGGCGCTGACGTCCCGGTAGCCATGCTCATTTCCGGTATTGCGCGTCGCTGACCTTTTCCAGCCAGTCGACCGCCTTGCCATCCAGCGCTTCCTGGATCGCAATGTGGGTCATTGCCGTCGTCGGTGTCGCGCCATGCCAGTGCTTCTCGCCCGGCGCAAACCACACCACGTCGCCCGGCCGGATTTCCTCGACCGGCCCGCCCTCGCGCTGCGCCCAGCCGAGCCCTGCGGTGACGACCAGGGTCTGGCCGAGCGGATGGGTGTGCCAGGCGGTGCGCGCGCCGGGCTCGAATGTGACGCTGGCGCCGCCGACGCGCCCGGGCGCGGCTGACTGGAACAGCGGATCGAGACGGACCTGTCCCGTGAAATACTCTTCCGGCGGTTTCCGGGATGGGTGCGATCCGGCTCGGCTGATTTCCATGGCTGGCTTCCTTTCGATGCTTGCCCGACGGGCAAATCAGTTGCGCGATTTCGTGCGGTTTTGCCTCTTGCGTCGTCTGCGCGGGCCTTGCTTTGCCAGCAAAACGCCTGCGCCAAAACCGCGATTTTGTCGAGCGGATTCAAGTTGATTTGGGCAGTCCAGCCTCGACGTAAAAATATTCCACTTTCGTTTTTCAGAAATATGTGATTGTCTTGGCGCATCCCGCGCTCACAAGAGGGGCGCTTCGCGATCGTCACGGACGTTGGGAGCGGGATGCGGTGGACGCTTTGACGCGCAAACGACGAAGCGCGCTGATGCGGACGGCCAAGACGCGTGGTCCTGATCCCCCGACGCTGGGGTCAAGTTCGTGGACGATTTTCACGAGCGACGGTGGCTAACAAGCCCGGACACCGGGGAGAGCGCGAACATAGGCTGTTAAAACCATTGCGCAGGGAAGGCCGGCTGTTCGGCGTACCTGTGGTGACTAACTCGTGTGCTTTCTACACTGCACACGAGGCTGCGGGTGCGACCGTCGCACCGGCTTTCCCTGCGCCCTCTGTTTTCGGAGGGATCCGCACTTTGCAAAACTCGGGCAGATCATGCCGCGGGAATGAAAGCGCATGAGCAATGTCGATGATCGCTGTCGTCCCGGGCAAGCGAGCAGCGCGAGCGCGACCCGGGATCCATAACCACAGGCTCACGTTGTTGAGCAGAGTGTCGACCAGTCGAGTTTCACGGAAAGATTCGGCGGTATGGGTCCCGGCGTTCGCCGGGACGACGGAAGGGATGAGGTTCGGCCTCACACCCCAATCACGCACTCTTCTCCACCCCGAACTGATCGCCCAGCCACTTGTAATAGACCGGCTGATGATCCTGCAGCGTCTTGCGGTCGTGCGGCGGGCGGTCGACATTGCCCCAGAGATAGAGGAAGCGGTGACCGCGAAGAACTCCTGCACGTTCTTCAGCACGTAGGCATCCGGCGGATAGAACTGGCCATCCCGGGCGCGCTCGTAGAAGCGCTCGACATCGGCATTCTGGAAGCCGTCGGGCAATACCCACCAATGATAGGCGTGCAGCATCTCATGCAGCACGACCGGCTTTTCCGGCGCGTCGACGGCGATATCGACCGAGACGCCCTTCACCTTGGAGGAAAACCGCCCGCCGCCATCGCCCTGGCCGGGCTTGATGAAGACCTGCTGGCTCTTGAAGAACGCGATGATCTTTGGCGCCGCGCCACAGTCGATCGCGATGTCGATCTGATGTTTCAGCGAGGCTTCGACCGCCTTCAGGTTGGGCGCGCTTTGGGCTGCGGTGGTATCGACGGTGACGCCGCGATAGTTGAAGGTGACGGTGCTCGCGCCTTGCGCGAACAGTGGGGAGTCGAACAGGGACGAGGCGGCGAAGGCAGTGGCCGAAAGCAGGAGCTGGCGTCGGTTGGTCACGATCTTTTTCTCTCCGAGGGTGCAGGCGCACGTTTTGACAGGTTTCTGCGACACGGCGGTATCGGCCGGCGGACATTACCCCGGGATAGGTCAGTCCGGCTGACTATCTTTTGGCATTGCGGGCCCTCGGCTTTCTCGTCTAGAAAGTCGCCACGGCGCGTCGGCCTGCAACGAACCGTCAACGGTTTTGGCCGAAGATTCCAGCGCCTCGCGCGCGATCAGCAAAAGTGGACACCGGTTTTGCGTCCGATCGCGCGCCAAGATACCTCAGGGTCTGGCAATGCTGATTCGCAGCGAAAAGTTGGGAGTTCGGGGTGGAGCGGCTTTAGCCGCCCCTGCGATTCCGGCTGCGACGGCGCCCACCCTCCTTCTTGGCGGGCTTCTGCTTCTTATCGGCCCCTGAGGGCCGTCTGGGCGGTTTGCGCCTGGGCACTCAGGGGTTGCGCGAGAACACCAAAACCCTTCAGCGCTCATGTGAACAGCGCATCGACCCAAAAGGAAGCTTTGCAATGACCACCGCCAACAAGTCCGAAAAGGACCGCGTCATCATTTTCGACACCACGCTGCGCGACGGCGAGCAATGTCCCGGCGCCACCATGACCTTCGAGGAAAAGCTCGAGGTCGCCGAGATGCTCGACGACATGGGCGTCGACGTCATCGAGGCCGGTTTCCCCATCACCTCGGAAGGCGACTTCCAGGCGGTGAGCGAGATCGCCCGCCGCGCCAAGAACTCCGTGATCGCAGGTCTCTCCCGCGCCAACCCCAAGGACATCGATCGTTGTGCGGAAGCCGTGAAGTTCGCCAGGCGCGGCCGCGTCCACACCGTGATTGCGACCTCGCCGCTGCACATGCGGGTCAAGCTCAACATGACGCCGGAGCAGGTGATGGAGCTCTCGATCGCCAACGTCACCCGCGCCCGCAACCAGATCGACGACGTCGAATGGTCGGCCGAGGACGCCACCCGCAGCGAGATGGACTATCTCTGCCGGATCGTCGAGGCGGTGATCAAGGCCGGCGCCACCACCGTCAATATTCCCGACACCGTCGGCTACACCACGCC
The DNA here is from genome assembly GCA_035568535.1 of Bradyrhizobium sp. GTDB lineage: Bacteria > Pseudomonadota > Alphaproteobacteria > Rhizobiales > Xanthobacteraceae > Bradyrhizobium. The sequence continues at coordinate 6,260 of DATMNV010000179.1, read as the reverse complement.
GGAGGAATATGAGCGCTTTATGCGCACGCTGATCGAGCGGGTGCCGAATTCCGACAAGGCGGTATTCTCGGTCCATTGCCATAACGACCTCGGCATGGGGGTAGCGAATTCGCTGGCCGGTATCGCCGGCGGCGCCCGCCAGGTTGAGTGCACCGTCAACGGCATCGGCGAGCGGGCCGGCAATGCCGCGCTGGAAGAGATCGTGATGGCGATCAATGTGCGCAACGACGTGTTTCCATGGTGGAACAAGATCGACACCGCCATGCTGACGCGCGCCTCGAAGCTGGTGTCGGCGGCGACCTCGTTTCCGGTCCAGTACAACAAGGCGATCGTCGGCCGCAACGCGTTCGCGCATGAGAGCGGCATCCACCAGGACGGCGTGCTGAAGGATGCCTCCACCTACGAGATCATGAAGCCGGAGATGGTCGGGTTGAAGCAGTCGTCGCTGGTACTCGGCAAGCATTCCGGCCGCCATGCCTTCGTGCACAAGCTGGAGGAGATGGGCTACAAGCTCGGTCCGAACCAGCTGGAAGATGCCTTTACGCGGATGAAGGCGCTCGCCGACCGCAAGAAGGACATCTACGACGAGGACATCGAGGCGCTGATCGACGAAGAGATGGCGGCCGCCCACGACCGCATCAAGCTGACCTCGCTGACCGTGATCGCCGGCACCCATGGTCCGCAGCGCGCCACCATGAAGCTCGACGTTGACGGCCAGATCAGGATCGAGGAGGCCGAAGGCAACGGCCCGGTCGATGCCGTCTTCAACTGCATCAAGGCGCTGGTGCCGCATGAGGCCAAGCTCGAGCTCTACCAGGTGCATGCGGTGACCGAAGGCACCGACGCGCAGGCCGAAGTGTCGGTGCGGCTGGCCCATGAGGGCCGCTCCATGACCGCGCGCGCGGCGGATCCGGACACGCTGGTGGCTTCAGCGAAAGCCTATCTCGGCGCGCTCAACAAGATCGTCATGAAGCGCCAGCGCGACGCCGTGCCGTCGAAGGCGGCGGGGTGACGCAGATTCGTAGGGTGGGCAAGGGCGCGCTTGCGCCGTGCCCACCTTCAACATTTTCACTCGTGATGGTGGGCACGCTTCGCTTTGCCCACCCTACGCAATAAACTGAACGTGTCGTCTGAGAACTTCGATCAAGACCAACCGCGCACGGTGACAGCAGCCGAAACCGCACTGTCGCGCCGGATCGATCTCACCACGCTGCGGCTCTTCATCGCCATCTGCGAGGAGCAAAACCTCACGCGCGCTGCGAACCGCGAAGGCATCGCGGCTTCCGCCGTCTCCAAGCGGATGAACGATTTCGAGCAGTCCTTTGGTGTGACGCTGTTCAAGCGGCTCTCCAAGGGCATGGCGCTGACGCCCGCAGGCGAAGCGCTGCTGCACCACGCCCGCGTCACGTTGCTCAATGTCGAGAAGATCGCGGTCGAGCTCTCGGAATATTCGCAAGGTGTGCGCGGTCATGTCCGCATGCTCGCCAATCTCTCCGCCATCGTTGAATTCCTGCCCGAGGATCTGTCCGCCTTCTTCGCCACCCATGAATTGCTGCGCGTCGACCTGCAGGAGCGTCCGAGCGGGCAGGTGATTTCGGGGATCGAGGAGGGCGCGGCCGAAATCGGCATCTGCTCCGGCGCGGCCGAGACGCGCAGCCTGGAGGCTTTCCATTATCGCTACGACCACCTGGTGCTGGTGATGCGGCCCGAGCATCCACTCGCGGGACGCGACGCGCTCTCCTTCATCGACACGCTCGATTTCGATCATATCGGCCTGCACACCGCGAGCTCGATCTATCTGCGGGCGCAATATGCCGCGACCGAAGCCGGCAAGCCGATGCGGCTGCGCATCAACGTACCCGGCTTCGACGCGGTGTGCCGGATGGTGCAGGCCAATATGGGGATCGGCCTGATCCCGGATCGCGCGTTCGAGGTGGTCGGCGCCGGCATGGGACTGCGCTCGGTCCGGCTCCGCGACGATTGGGCGCGGCGCGAGCTGAAGATTGTGGTGCGCGACCAGCATCAGCTCTCCAGTACCGGCAGGCTGGTGCTTGACCATTTGCGTGCCGCCGAGCAGTCCGCCCATGCGGTTCCCGCGTAGCGTGCAGGGGAGAGGGCCGTTCTGCAATGGCGAACCGCGCGTTAGCCAACTGCTATTGGACAGCGCCGAAAAGGCCGGGCACAGCGGCGCGTGCATTTCGCGGACCGGCGGCTGCTACGATGCAGCAGCGGCGCTGTTTTGCGGTGCAGCAAGGCGTAAAAATAACCCCTGCTAAAGGGGCAATGGCGTTCGGACGCTCTTCTCTGTATTGGTGCGGCAGGATTTGACATGGGGGCGGTGCAGGGTGCGCGCGTCTCCCAATACGCGGGAGGAAACATGCGTAGATTCATTATGGCCGCGGCTTCGGTCGCGGTGCTGGCGCTCGTCGGCCCGGCCTCGGCGGCGGATGGCCCGATCGTCATCAAGTTCAGCCATGTGGTGGCGTCCGATACGCCGAAGGGCAAGGCGGCCGACAAGTTCAAGGAACTGGCCGAGAAGTACACCGACGGCAAGGTCAAGGTCGAGGTCTATCCGAACTCGACGCTCTACAAGGACAAGGAAGAGCTGGAAGCCCTGCAGCTCGGCGCGGTGCAGATGCTGGCGCCGTCGAACTCGAAATTCGGCCCGATCGGGATCAAGGAATTCGAGGTGTTCGATCTGCCCTACATCCTCCCCGACCTGAAGACGCTGCGGAAGGTCACCGACGGTCCGCTTGGCGCCAGGCTGCTCAAGCTGCTGGACTCCAAGGGCATGACCGGTCTCGCTTACTGGGACAACGGTTTCAAGCAGATGAGTGCCAACAAGAAGCTGCTCTCGCCCGCCGAGTTCAAGGGCCTGAAATTCCGCATTCAGTCGTCGAAGGTGCTGGAAGCGCAGTTCCGCGCGCTGGGCTCGATCCCGCAGGTGATGGCGTTCGGCGAAGTCTACCAGGCGCTGCAGACCGGCGTGGTCGACGGCCAGGAAAACACCTGGTCGAACATCTACACCCAGAAAATGCATGAGGTGCAGAAATACGCCACCGTCACCAATCATGGCTACATCGGCTACGTCGTGGTCGTGAACAAGAAGTTCTGGGACGGCCTGCCGGCGGACGTCCGTCCTCAGGTCGAAAAGGCGATGAAGGAAGCGACCGAGTTCGGCAACAACCAGTCGGCGAAGGAAAACGACGACGCGCTGGAGCTGATCAAGAAGGCCGGCAAGACCGAGATCGTCACGCTGACGTCCGATCAGGACGAGGCGATGCGCAAGGCGATGATGCCGGTCTACAAGGATGTCGCCTCGCGCGTCGGCCAGCCCTTGATCGACGAATTCCTCAAGGAGACCGGCCGCGGTCCGATGAACTGATAAATGATGCGAGCTGCCTGTGCGGCTCGCGAAGGACTTAAAACACGGGCGGCTCGGCGGGCCGCCCGAACCGTCAGAGGGGGACGGGGACCCAGATGTTTCTACGTATTCTCGACCGGCTGGAAGAGATCATCATCGCGAGCCTGATGGGCGCCGCGACGGTGCTCACCTTCATCACGGTCGCTCATCGCTTTCTGGTCGATATTCCCGTCCTCTATCCCTATCTGTTTGGGATCAACCTCGCCTGGTCCCAGGAACTCTGCATCTACATGTTCATCTGGATGGCGAAGTTCGGCGCGGCCTATGGCGTACGCGCCGGCATCCATGTCGGCGTCGACGTGCTGATCAACCGCCTCAACGATCGGTGGCGGAAAGGGGTGATCCTGTTCGGCCTGTTCGGCGGCGCGGTGTTCACCGCGATCGTCGGCACCATGGGCGCCAAATTCGTGATCGAGCTGATGCACACCGACCAGGTCTCGCCCGACCTCGAAATTCCGAGCTGGATCGTCTACGCCTGCATTCCGCTCGGCTCCTATCTCATGTGCTTCCGCTTCCTGCAGGTGATGTGGGCCTACTACTTCACCGGCGAGCTGCCGCATCATGATCAGACGCATGTCGAGGGCATCGAGACCTCCGAAAAAGCGCCGATCGCGCTCGGAGAAGCGTGATGAGCGCGGCGCTTATTTTCGGACTGCTGTTTGCCTTGATGCTGACGGGCATGCCGATCTCGATTTCGCTCGGCCTCACCGTGCTCACGTTCCTGTTCACCATGACCGAAGTGCCGATCGAAAGCGTCGGCCTGAAGCTGTTTTCCGGCCTCGACAATTTCGGCATCATGGCGATCCCGTTCTTCATCCTCGCCGGCACGTTTTTGACGCGCGGCGGCGTGGCGAGACGAATGATCGCGTTCACGACCTCCCTGGTGGGCCATCTGCCGGGTGGCCTCGGCCTCGCCGGCGTCGCAGCCTGTGCGATGTTCGCCGCGATCTCGGGCTCCAGCGTCGCGACCGTGGTGGCGATCGGCTCGATCATGATGCCGGCGATGGTCGAGTATGGCTATCCGCGCCGCTTCGGCGTCGGCGTGATCTCGACCTCGGGCGCGCTCGGCATCCTGGTGCCGCCCTCGATCATCCTGGTGCTGTACGGCGTCTCGACCAACACCTCGATCGGCGCGCTGTTCATGGCGGGCATCGTGCCCGGCGTCATCCTTGCACTGATGCTCGCGGCCGTGACCTGGGCCGTCGCCTACCGCAACGGCTATCCGAAGATGAAGCGGGCGACCGTCGGCCAGCAGTTTAATGCGTTCCGCGAAAGCCTGTGGGGCCTGCTCCTGATCGTCATCGTGCTCGGCGGCATCTATGGCGGCATCTTCACGCCGACGGAAGCGGCCGCGTGCGCGGCGGTCTACGCCTTCATCATCACCGTGTTCGTCTACAAGGAGCTGAGGCTCACTGACGTGCCGAAGGTGCTGCTGCAGGCGGCGAGCATGAGCTCGATGCTGCTCTACATCATCACCAATGCCGTGCTGTTCTCGTTCCTGATGACGCATGAGCAGATCCCGCAGGCGATGGCGGCCTGGATCATCGACAAGAATTTCTCGGTCTGGGTATTCCTGCTGGTCGTGAACCTGATCCTGCTCGCCGCCGGCAATGTGATGGATCCGTCGTCGATCCTGCTTATCATGGCGCCGATCCTGTATCCGCTCGCGACCAAGCTCGGCGTCCATCCCGTGCATCTCGGCGTCCTGATGATCGTCAACACCGAGGTCGGCCTCTGCCATCCGCCGGTCGGGCTCAATCTTTATATCGCCTCGAGTATCGCCAAGATGGGCATCAGCGAGATCACCATCGCGGTGCTGCCCTGGCTATGCGCGATGCTGGCGTTTCTGGGGCTGATCACCTATGTGCCGGAGATCTCGCTGTGGCTCCCGAAGCTGCTTGGAATGATCTGAAACCTTTAGTTTTTATGAACAAAATCGGGATTACATCTTCGTAAGGGAAGGGATTTTTCCAAACTGTAAGTTGATTGCGCCCTCGCGTGCGCTCATCCTTGGGCAAAGTCTCTCGGAGGAGGTTCGGATGAGGAAGTTTACCATCGCCGCGGTTGCCGCGCTTGCGATCGCCGGTTCCACCGCTGTCTACGCGCAGTATCATCCGTGGCTCCGCGAGCACATCCAGTACATGCGGTTTACACCCGAGGACAGGGCCGCTTTCGTCGACGCGCGCATCGCCGCCGTTCATGCCGGCCTCAAGCTGACGCCGGACCAGGAAAAGCTGTGGCCGCCGGTCGAGAGCGCGGTGCGCGATTTCGCCAAGCTGCGGATCGATCGCGCCAGTGCGCGGATGAAGGCGATGGATGACGCGCAGGGCCCTCAGAAGGAGGATGATCCGGTCGCCCGTTTGCGCGAGCACGCCGACAATATGGCGGCCTCCGCTGCCGCGATGAAGAAGATCGCCGATGCCGCTGATCCGCTCTACAAGACGCTCGACGACGGCCAGAAGCGCCGCCTCACCGTCCTGACCCGTGCCGGCCGCTTTGGCGGCGAGGGCGGCTGGCGGCACCGCTGGATGGAGCGCGATCATGACCGGGAACGCGACCGCGACAGAGGCGGGCCCGAGCGGCTCTGACGGGAGGGCGCGGCAGCCGTTTCGGAAGCCAAAAGCCGTCGGATTCCGGCGGCTTTTCAGTGGCCTGGCGCGCCGTCCAAAGGCCGGGAAAAATCCCCTTGCCTTGCTGGACAATAGGGGGTCGCTTTGCTAAACGACCGGCCTTCGAAGGCTTTCCGGACCAAGGCTTCGGGCGCATAGCTCAGTTGGTAGAGCAGCTGACTCTTAATCAGCGGGTCCCAGGTTCGAGCCCTGGTGCGCCCACCAAG
>DATMNV010000178.1:0-12621 GCA_035568535.1 Bradyrhizobium sp. | reverse complement strand
GGCCTGCTGCACGACTTCACCCACAGCTACAATCCGCTGATTGTGTTCTCGCTGATCAATGTCGTGCTTGGGATGCTGCCGTTCCTGGTGGTGCCGGCGCTGCGTCGCTAGAGCATCATCCGGAAAAGTGTGTAGCGGTTTCCCTCGCGACAAACGCGGAACGCGTTTGCGCGGAGATCATGCTCAATCAAAAAGCTAAAGCGCGATGACGATTCAACCTATTCTCATCGCGCTTTAGGCAACGCCGAAAGCCGCCAACTCGCCGAGCCCCAGCATGGCGCGGATTTCCTGCGCCGGACGCGCGGCGCTGAACAGATAGCCCTGCATCTGGGTGCAGCCTAGCTCCCTCACCGTCTCCAACTGCAGCCTCGTCTCGACGCCTTCGGCCGTGGTGATCATGTCGCGTTCGCCGGCGATGCCGACCACCGCGCGGATGATGGACGAGGCGCCGGTGCCGTCGGCCACTTCCTTCACGAAGGAGCGGTCGATCTTGATCTTGTCGAACGGAAAACGGTGCAGATAGCGCAGCGACGAATAGCCGGTGCCGAAATCATCGAGCGCGATGTGAACACCAAGCTCGCGCAATTGCGCAAACGTTGTCAGCGCCGCCTCGTCGTCGCCGATCAGCACGGCTTCGGTAATCTCCAGTTCAAGCCGGCGCGGGTCCAGCCCGGAATTGGCGAGCGCGGTGGCGACGTTCAGCGGCAGAGTCTGCGACTTGAACTGCACCGGAGAAACGTTGACGGCAACGCGAATGTGCACCGGCCAGCTGGCGGCCTCGCGGCAGGCGGTGTCGAGCACCCACTGGCCGATTTCCTGGATCAGGCCGGTCTCCTCCGCGACGGGGATGAACTCCGCCGGCGAGATCATGCCGCGGCGCGGATGCCGCCAGCGCAAGAGCGCCTCGCAGCCAACGATTTCCTCGCTGCCGACATCGACGAGCGGCTGATAATGAATCACGAAACCGCCTTCGATCATGGCGGCGCGCATGTCCTGCTCGAGCTCGCGGCGGGAATTGGCTTCGGTTTCCATCCCCACCGCGAAGAAGCGGTAGGTGCGCCGGCCCGCGGCCTTCGCGGCATACATCGCAAGGTCCGCGCTCTTGAGCAGGCCGAGCAGAAGCGAACCGTCGCGCGGTGCGACCGCGACCCCGATCGAGGCGTCCGCGCTGAGCCGATGGCCGTGGCATTCGAAGGGTGACCGCAGCGCCTGGTAGACCCGATCGATCAGCGCACTGACGTCGGCGTCCCGGTCGACGCCATATTGGACGATCGCGAACTCGTCGCCGCCGAGCCGCGCCACGAAATCGTTTTTGGCTACGCAGCCGCGCAGCCGCTGCGACACCGCGCGCAGGAACTCGTCACCGATGAGATGACCGAGCGAGTCGTTGATGCCCTTGAACTCGTCGATATCGATGTAAAGGATCGCGAACGGAATGTCCGGCAAGCCGGCAATCATCTTCTCGGCGTGGAGCTGGAACAGCGTGCGGTTCGGAAGATCAGTCAACGCGTCGTAATGGGCGAGATGCTCGATCCGCGCTTCGAAGCGGGAACGCTCGGTGACGTCTTCCAACGTCGTCGCCCAGCCGCGGTCGGGCGAACGCTTGTAGACCAGTCGGATCCGCCGCCCATCGGGCGTGTCGGTCACCGCGTCGCGGATTTCATCGTTTTGTGGGTTGAGGAATTTCGCGCAATAGGCGTCGACGTCGCCGACAAAGGAACCGAGCTCCTTTCGGTACAGGATGAGGTCGCGCAGATGGCAGCCCGGCTTCACCACATCGCGCGAAAGTCCGAACATGTCGAGATAGCTCTGATTGCAGATCACGAGATGGCCGGTCGCGTTGAACAGCAACAGCCCCTGGGTCATGTTGTTGATGGCGGTATCGAGATGCTGGCCCTTTTCGACCAGCAGGTGCTGCGCGGCCTCATGCTGGCGTTTCAACTGCCGCACGATCAGCGTGATCGTGACGATGACGACCAGTACGGCGAGCAGCGCCGCACCGAACTGCAACTTGGTTTGGGCGCGCCAGTTGGCCAGCACATGGGAGCTGGTCGTGGTTGCCACGACCAGCAGCGGGAAGTTGGTCATGGGCCGGATCGACCCAAGTCGTTCCTCGCCCTCTGAGAGGCTCTTGAAGCGCCCGGAGGCACTGCCGTTCAGCGCCAGTATGCGCTGGAATAAGGGGTTGTCGGCGATGTTTCGACCGACCATCCCGTCGTGATGGGGATAACGGGCGATGATCGTTCCTTCGCGATGAAGCATCGAGATGGTGGTTTCGCCATCCAGCGCGAGCGACGCACAAAACTCCTCGAAGTGCGAGGGTTCGACGCTGCGGCTGGCGATGCCAATGATCTCGCCATTGCGCCCGAGTATCCGCCGCGCGAAAAGCGTGGTCCACCGTCCCGTGACCTTACTCTTCCCGACCTCGACGATCGTCTCGGGCACCGGCTGGCCGGAAGCGAATTCCTTGAAATAGCGCCGATCGCTGACGTTCACGTCGGGCACCGGCCACCGTTGGGTGGAATTGATCAGCCAGCCCTGGGCATTGAACAGGTTCAAGCCGCCCACATGCGGAAACGCCTGTAACTTCGCCCGAAGCATTTCGTGCACGGCGAGCGAGGACATGCGGCTGTCGAAGGCCTCCACGGTATCGATGCCTTCGGCCCTGACATAGTCGAGGACGTCCTCGTGAACGCGCTGCAGGTCGATGAGCTGTTGGTCGAAATGACGCGAGAGCAGCTGCGCGGTGTTGGCCAGTTCCCGCTCGGCGGCATCGACCGTGCGGTCGCGGAACTGCAGCACGAGAAAACCGGTGCCAAGTGTAATCGCCAGCACGATCCCGACGCCGCAAATGATCAGCCACTGCATGGCGCCGATCCGGCCGAACGGCCAGCCCGGTTTCAAGGCGAACCAGCGCCCACTGGCGATCTTTTCTTGTGGTTCCATACTGCCCCCGCCGCCGCTTTTAGCGGCGAGACCACAAGAGGACGTTAGGAAAGTCGGTTATCGCTGAATTAACAGGGGTTTGCAGGCGATGGCGAAGAGCCGGCGGATGAATTGCTTGACGGCAGATCGATCGGATTGACCTGTTTGCCGGTGTTGAAATCGAAGATCTTGCGCGTCACTCCGGGCAGGATCGCGGAAATTGGATTGAACCGCAGCACCGGCGCGCCCGGCGATCCCACGACCTCGTAGGTGACGCCGAACAGGCCTTCATTGCTGCCGCCGCCGAGGAATATTCCAAACAACGGAATCTGACCGAACATGTTGTTCAGCGTGTACATGGGCACGATGGTGCCGCTCATGCACACCTTGTTGGCGTTGTAGTCGATGCTGCCCTCGATGGTCAGACCGATGGTCGGGCCCTTGACCACGCCTTCGCGGATTGCGAGTTGGCCGTTTTGGCGGGTGAACTCGGCGCGCAACGCCGAGAAGGCGATGCCGTTCGGAGCGTTGGCCGGCCCGCCAGCCGCAACGCGGTCGAGTCCGCTCTCTCCCTTCACCGAGAATTCCTTGACGTTAAGCAACCCCTCTTTGGCGTTGGGTTCGGGCGTCGGCGGCTCCATTGCGAGCATGAGCTGGCCACCGATCACTTTCGAATAGGTATCGGTGAAGCGGAAGAACGCGCCCGCATCGTTGGTTTGAAGCACGACCACGTCGCGCACCTGGCTCTGGCCGCGGCCACGGAATTCTGCGGTTACCGGCGTATCGCGCCCTACCTTGCCGTTGAGCGTGAAGGCCTTCATGATACCGCCGCGGCGGGACATTTTCAGATCGACGCTGCGCAACGCTTCGCCGTTGTAACCTGCAATCGCGCCGAGCTTGAGATCGACATCGAAATCGATGTTCTTGGTCTTGCTCTTGGCGTCGTCCTTCGAGTTGCCCGAAATCGCCGATTTGAGGAAGCCGCGGCCGTCGAACACATCGCCACGCATGGTCACCTTGACAACGCCGTCCTGGCCGCGTTCGGCCTTCAGCGAGGTCTTGTCGCCTTCGCTCGGCGAATAGGTCGGGAAGTTGGCGTTCAGGAGATCGCCGTTTTGATCGACTTCCAGCGAGCCCTTGATCGAAACGCCGGGGCCGTCGATGACGATGTCCTCGAACCGCGTCGACTGGGCTTTCGGCACCACGTTGAAGGTGGCTTTGCCCGATCTGCCCGGCACCTTGGTCCATCCGGGCAGGATGTTGTCGAGCTTGAGCTGGGTGAGATCGGCCTCGATGCCCATCTTGCTGTCATGGTCGCTGGAGATCTTGCCTACCAGCTTGATCGGGATCGAGCCTGACATCGCGGGCCCGAGATCGAGCCCGAGGCGCGCACGGCCTGCATCGTCCAGCGTTGCCGCCAGCCGAACATCGGCATCGCCCTCGGCCGGCTTGCGATAATCCAGCGTCGCCGCCTGGCCGTTGATCTTCACGTCGCCCTTGACCTGATAGCCCTGATTGTTGGCGACGATTTTGAGGTTGTTGGCTTCGAGCTTCTGGCTCATCACCAGCTTGTCGGCGGCAAAGCCGTTAAGGTCGGCGGCGACGGCGTAGCTGGTGTTTTCCTTGGTCAGCTCGCCCTTGACCGGCATGCCGAGGTTGATGATCGCCGAAAACGAGCCCTTGCTCGTGCCGGGATCAATCGGCGTTGCCATGACATCGCTGAGGCGGTCGGACGCCATGATCTCGGCCGCCGCCGGCACCGGGCCATCGATCTTCAGCTTGACCCGCGAGGGCGGCGGCTTGGGATGCGTATCCGGTACCTCGAAGGAGAAGTCGGAGATCGTGAGCTTGCGGCCAGTGGGGGTGTCGGCGACCGCCTGCCCGATGGTCACCGTCGCCGTGCGGCCGGTAACATGCGCCTTAAGATCGGCATCGTGCACCGGCGGCAGGCCGTCGACCGGGCGCACGGTCACGCCATTCGCGATAATGTTGACGGAGAGACCATCATCGGGAATCGGCGGTCCCTTGCGCGGCAGGTTCTTCACCAGCGTGTTGACGCCGATCTCGATGCGCTGGAGCATGCCGCCGTCGATGCGCTCGATCACCCATTCGCGCACTTCCGGCACAATCAAGGCCGGCCAGATCCGCTTCAAGGCGGAAGCCGACATCGGCGTGCCGGCAAAGCCGAGTTTGATGAGCGGCTCGCCCGCGTAGTCGATGCTGCCGGTGCCGGCGACGCCGACCTCGCCATTGCTGATGTCGGCCTGGGCCAGTACCACCTGCTTGTGCTTGGTATCGAAACGGAAGCCGATGTTGATGCGGTTGAAGATCAGGGGCGGGCTGTTGTCGATGCCGGCAAGCACGATGGTGCCGCCGGACAGGCCGAGCTGCCAATCGTTGACGCTGCCGTTCGGCGGCTCGAGATGCGCGAGCAGCGTGATGCGGTTGGGGCCCGAAATGAGCTTGAACGGGGCGACCAGCACGTGACGTGCGGAATCCCACTCGACATTCACCTCCGCCGAATCGATCGCCATCGGATAGTCCGGGGTGTCGGTGTCGACGATGGTGCCGGCGCCGACGACGAGCTTGCCGCGGAAATAGGTCGGCAGACCATCGCGGCCGAGCTCGCCCTTGAGCTCGCCGGTCAACGGCAGGTCGGCGCTGTAGGTGACGTCCTTCAGCCGCAACGCGAGCAGGATGTTCGACGTCGAGACATCCTTGGCGCGGATGTCGACCGAGCGCACGCCGTTTTCCTGCGGGCCAACCGTGACACGGAGCGACCAGGGCTTTGCGCCGTCTTCGCCGAGGCTAAGCGCAACGCCGCCGCCGCTCGGCCGGCGCAGGCTGAGACTGATATTCTCAAAATTCCATTTGTTGCCGCGCTGCTGGTCGTCGACGATCAGGTTGCCGTTCTTCAGACCGATCTCGTTGAGGTTCTGGCCGTCGAGGCCGGTCAGGCTGAGGCTGTCAAGCCAATCAAGCCCGGCAAGGACTCCGCCGGCCGCCGCGGGAGAGGACGCCGGTGGCGTGATCGGCACGGGCGCCACGGGCAAGGCAGGCGCGCTCGCGGCGGGCTGGCCGGGAACAGATACGCCACCACCTGCGGCAGCGGCGGCCGCCGCGCGCTTCGAGGCGACGCCGGTTGCGAGCGGCTTGTTGGTGTCGCCGGTCGAGACCGTGACATAACCGTCCGGCGTGATGCGGATCGACAGCTCGGCGTCGACGAGGTTGAGGCTTTCGGCGCGCAGCCGGCCCATCATCAGCGCCATGCCGGACAGCCGCACCTCGGCTTTGGGCGCGCTCGCCACGATCGCGTGGTCGCGGTCGCGAACCACGATGTCGCGGATACGAACGGCGATGCGGATCCGCCCGGCCCGCTCGATCTGCGTGCCGCCGACTTCGACGGTGTTGCCGTTCCCGATATTTTCCTCGATGGCCGCGGCCAGCCACGGCGTCGCCATGTCGAGATTGATGGGGCCCGCGCCCAACCGCCACCACAGGCCGCCGAAGCAGCCGGCAAAGATCGCCGCCAGCGCCGCGATGACGACCGCAAGCCGGCGCACCCAGCGTTCGCCGGTGAGCCATCTCTGCAATGCCGAGATCCGGTCGCCGACCCGGTGGATGCCGGAACTCGGGCGCGACAGCAGCCGGCGCGCGCGATGGCCGGCCGCCTCGTCATGCTCATGATCCCATGCCACCTCGCGCCAATCGTTGGGCTCGGCGGACGGGGTCTGCTTGGATTGGCCTTGAGCGGACGGATTCCCGGGCCGGCGTTCCCCAACGGACTGATCAGCAGACTGATCGGCGGCTCGATCGACGCCTTGGCCGCGCCCATCGACAGGCGGAGAGCGCCCCTGTGCGGGCATCGATACCAATCCCTGATTAGTCCTGTTGCTCATCATCTGGCGCTAGAAGCTCACTCAACGAGCGGACAGGCGGTGCGTCGGAATCCTTGTAACCATACCCCGAGGCCGTCAGACTTGCCCAGCCACCGGCTCGAATCCGGCACGCCGATACGGGTTCGCAATGCCCTAATGGTTGATCCGCCGAAAGCGACGAAAGGAAGGCGTATGTCCAAGAAATCGCCCAAGAAATCCCCCAAAACATCGTCCAGGCGGCCGCAACGGGCAGAATCGTCGAAGGCCTCCAAAACCACCGTCACCAAGAAGAGCCGAACGGCCAAGAAAACGGCTAAGAAAACGGCCAACAAATCGAGCGAGCAACCGAACAAGACATCGAGCAAGAAAGGATCAGCCGGAACATCGCATAATGCCGCATCGAAACGGTTAAGATCTTCTTCCCCCGCCCCCTCCCCAACCTCGCGCAACAAAAGTTCGTCTGTGGAAAAAGCTCCCGTCTTGGCGGAGGGTGCAAAGGCCCCCGCATTCCACCTGCCCCGCGACGGCGGCGGCATGATCTCGCTTTCAGACTATGCCGGCAAGAAACTGGTGCTGTTCTTCTATCCAAAAGCCGATACGCCTGGTTGTACCAGGGAGGCGATCGACTTCACGCGGCTCAAGAGCGCTTTCGCCGATTGCGGAACCGAGGTGCTCGGCATCTCCGGCGATTCCCAGACGGCGCAGGAGAAGTTTCGCGACAAGCACGAGCTCGCGGTTCCTCTGATGTCGGATGAGAAGCACGAGATGCTCGAGGCCTACGGCGCCTGGGGCGAAAAATCCATGTATGGCCGGACCTTCCTCGGGATTGTTCGCACCACGGTGCTGATCGATGCCGGTGGCCGGATCGCGCGTATCTGGCGCCGCGTGAAGGTCGATGGCCATGCCGACGCGGTGCTCGCGGCTGCCCAGGCGATCTGAGGAAAAAAGACCCATTTCCAGAAAATTAACCATGAGCGGGTCAGATTGCATTCGCAAATTTGGCCGCAAGGAACTTGCATCCGACCGGCGCGGGAGTGCCGATGTCGAACCGTTCCGGTCAATATTCCGAGTACCCCCAGCACCATTCGCACGACCATGGCCGGCCCTACAACCGGCGCGCGGCAGCGCCTGCAACGGCTGCCGTTGCGTCGGCGCAAGCGCTGTCCGGCTACACCATCATGCATGCGGGCAAGCAGGTCCGCTTCGGCCCCGTGGCGTTCTGGATCGTTGTCGGAACGGTGACGCTGCTCGGCATGTGGTCGGCAGCGACCGCCACCTATTTCGCCTTCCGTGACGACGTATTGACCCGTCTGATCGCCCGTCAGGCCGAGATGCAATATGCCTATGAGGACCGCATCGCCGAGCTGCGTGCCAAGGTCGACCGCACCACCAGCCGGCAATTGCTCGACCAGGAACAGTTCGACCAGAAGCTCGACCAGATCATGCGCCGGCAGACGGCGCTGGAATCGCGCGCAACCGCGCTTGGCACCATTCCCGATGTGACGGGCTCGATCCGCCCGCCGGCGCGTGGCGCCGCAGCCTCCGAACCGAGCTCGGGAACACCCAAGCCAAACCCTATTAGCGACACCGTGATCTTCGTCGCCCCGCCCGATCGCGAGGCGCGGCTCGAATCGCGCGCGCCGATCTTGAGCGGGCCGCCACCCAGCCAGTTCGCCAAAAACCAGGGCGTCGACACTGCCCTGGTGCGCCTGCAGAACTCGCTCGACCAGGTCGAGAGCCGCCAGATGTCGGCACTCTCTTCGTATGAAGACGGCATGGAATCGAGGGTCCGCCGCATGCGCGGCGTCATCACCGATCTCGGCCTCGACATGGCGCAGCTGGAGGCCGCCACGCCGCGCGCGCCGATGGGCGGACCCTTTGTCCCCGTGAAACTATCCGGCGACGCGAGCCCATTCGACCGCCAGCTTTACCGCATCAACATCACCCGCGCGCAGATGGACCGGCTCAACCGCACCCTGGCGCTGGTGCCCTATCGCAAACCCGTCATCGGCGAGGTCGAATTCACGTCGGGCTTCGGCGTGCGTTCCGATCCCTTCCTCGGCCGGCCCGCGATGCATACGGGCCTCGACTTCCGCGCCCAGATGGGCGATCCCGTGCGCGCCACGGCGAACGGCAAGGTCGTCAATTCCGGCTGGAGCGGCGGCTACGGCCGCATGGTCGAGATCGACCACGGCAACGGGCTTTCGACCCGCTACGGCCATTTGTCGCAGATCGACGTCAAGGTCGGTGACACCGTGAGAATCGGACAGGTGATCGGCGAGGTCGGCTCGACCGGCCGCTCCACCGGACCGCATCTGCATTATGAAACGCGGATCGACGGCGATGCCGTCGACCCTCAGAAGTTTTTGCGCGCGGGAGTCCGCCTCAGCGCGGGCTAGATGTGGTCTTTCAGGAGGTTGTCCATCTGGTCTGAACCGAGGAAGCTGAGGTTGCGAAGCTTTAGTGGCTCGCGTCGTGGCCGACTTCGCCGGTGATGATCGGACCGAACAGCTCCCAGGACTCGCCGTTGAAGCGCATCAGTTGCATCTGCTCGATCGGATTGTAGTCATCGGGTGACGTGTTGATGGTGATCCCCGGCAGCAGCATGTCGGAGGTGAAATCCTTCAAATTCGCGGCCTGCTTCATCACGTTCTCACGCGTGAGATTGTCGCCGCACTGCTTCAGCACCTGGATCAGCGCCTGCGATTCCACATAGGCATAGGTATTGTTGGAATTGGCCTTGTCGCCCTCGGGGTACCACTTGTCCATGAACGCCCGCCATTTGTTCATGCCGGGATCGTCTTTCCAGATCGGATCGGTCGGGTCCTTGACATAGGCGGTCGAGATGATGCCCTTGGAAAATTCGAGCCCCGCCGGCTTCAGCACCGAGGCGATCGAGGTCGCGGTATTGGCCAGGAAGAATTTCGGCTTCCAGCCGAGCTCGCCGACTTTCCTGATTGCCTGCGCCGAGCCCTTGGGTGCCGCCCAGGAGAAGAAGATGTCGGCGCCGGAATCGTGCAGCGCGACGATCTGCGAATCGATCGAGGGATCGCTGACCTCATAGGATTTGTCGGCGATGATCATGCTGACCTTGTCGCCGAGCCCGTCCTTCAGGCCCTTGAACTGATCCTTGCCGGCATCGTCGTTCTGCCAGAACACGGCAATCTTGCTGTTCGGAAAATTCTCCAGGATGTATTTCGCGTAGATGTGGCCTTCGCTCTGGTAGTTCGGCTGGAAGCCCATGGTCCACGGGAAATTCTTGGGATCGCCGAATTTGGTCGCGCCCGATGCGACAAAGAGCTGCGGCACCTTCTTGGCGTTCATGTATTTCATGATCGCCGAATTGGACGGCGTACCGAGCGACTGGAAGATGAACAGCACTTCGTCGCTTTCGACCAGCTTGCGCGCCTGCTCGATCGCCTTGGGCGGGCTGTAGGCATCGTCGTAGCTGATGAAATTGATCTTGCGGCCGTTGACGCCCCCTTCCGCATTGATCATGTCGATGAAGGCTTTCTCGGTCTTGCCGATCACGCCATAGGACGAAGCCGGCCCGCTATAGGGCATGATGTTGCCGATCTTGATCTCGGTGTCGCTGGCGCCGGGATCGTATTTCTTCTGGGCCTCCGCGCTGCCTGCCGCAAAAACCGCGGCGGTGGCAAAAGCAGCAACAGCGATCTGACGCCTTGTGACAGACAACATCGTTCTCTCCCGCTTCATTGATTTGTTTTGCCCAAGTTTCGCAAGCGGCGCGCCGGCTTGCAAGCACGGCCTTGGTTCAATTTATTCCGCGGCGCGAAACAGATTGTTGCTGGCGGCCGATTGTGATTGATGCAAACTGGCGATGAGGAATTTGACTTGGCTGAGAGACGAATAGGCCCACGACACCCCCGGCTCGGGGAAGCCGGTTTCCGCCTGGCGCGATGGCTCGCCGCGCGGACCATGGGGCCTGCGGGCTTTCGTCGTCTCGGCTCGGCCTTTGCGGACCAGCGCATCGAGCAAGCACGTGAGAAGCTCGCGCGCGGCGAGACACTTTATCTCGCAGGGATCGGGCTGCCAGGCACACACAATTCCGGCGTGGCGCTGGTCGAGGTGACGCAGCAGAGCGGCCCTCGCCTGATCCTCAACAATGAGGAAGAGCGTTTCTCCGGAACCAAGCACACCACGGAATACCCGGCTCGTTCCATCGAAGCGATGATCGCAACATTGCGCGGCATGGGCCGCGACATCGGCGACATCGACGCATGGCTCACCAGCTGGGACCACATCGCGCTCGCCGGTACGCTCGCACGTACGATGCTCGAAGAGGCTCCGCAAAGCCTCTTACTGGCGAGTGTCCCCGATGCGACCGCGTTCGACCGCCGGCGGCTGGAGCAGATGACGCGCTCGCCAAAAATCCTGGCGCGACAACTCGGTCTCAGGGATCGAGTCCAGCTGATCTGCATGCCCCATCACGACAATCACGCCTGGTTCTCGTTTGCGGCCTCGCCCTTTGCCGATAACGATGAGCCGGTGGCGATCGCCGTGCTCGACGGCACCGGCGATACCGGGTCGATATCGCTCTACGTCGTCGAAAAAGGCGAGATGCGGCCGCTCTACTGCAACAACAGCATCTTCGATTCACTGGGAATGTTCTACAGCGTGATCTCTTCGACCCAGGGAGGCTGGACCTGGCTGTCGAGCGAAGGCCGCTACATGGGCGCGTCGGCCTGGGGCGACATGAACCGCGCCAGCAATCCCTACTACGCGCGCTTGAAGGAAGTCCTGCAGCTCGGCGGCAATGGCGAAGTGCGGCTCAACCGCGCCATGGCGAACTGGTACCGCGACCCGTCGATCCACCCTTACAAAGCCCCGCTGATCGACATCCTCGGAGAGCCGCTGAAACCCGAGCAACTCTGGAATCCCGACGCCGTGCTCCGCGTCGAGGACATCAGGCACCGGCCCGACACGCAAGATCGTCTCGACAAGGCGGCCGCGACGCAGCTCGTGTTCGAGGACGCGATGATCCATGTCGTGGATCATCTCTTGCGCGCCACGGGCGCAAACCGGGTGGTGCTGACCGGCGGCGTGGCGCTGAATGCCGTCGGCAACATGCGGCTGCTCGAACATTTCGACGAAGCTTGGTTCGCAGAGAACCAGCAGCGCAAGGCGCGCCTCCAGCTCTGGGTACCGCCGGTGCCCGGCGATCCCGGCGTCACCATCGGCGCGGCCTGGCTGTTCGCGCATCTGGCGGGCGCGCCCCGCGGTGCGCCGATGACGCACGCGTTTTATTGCGGGCTGCCGCCGGCGCAGAGTGAGATTGCAGCGGCACTCAAGGCCGACGACATCGCCTCGCAGCGCATCGGCGATATTTCCACCGACGCCGGCCGCGAGGCGGTCGCTGATCTGATGGCGTTCATGGTGGCCGAGAGCGGCGTGATCGCGATCTATCAGGGCGCGGCCGAAACCGGCCCGCGCGCGCTCGGCCATCGCTCGATCCTCGCCAACCCCTGCGACGCCGCCGCGCGCGAACGCCTGAACGAGCGCGTCAAATATCGCGAGGCGATCCGCCCGCTGGCGCCGATGGCGACGCTGGAAGCGGCGCGCGAATATTTCGAGCTGCTCGAAGGCGCCTCCGACGGCGATTACAATGCCTACAATTATATGGTGCTGACCGCGCGCTCGAAGCCGCATGCGAGAAAGAAGATTCCGGCCGTGATCCATGCCGACGGCACCGGCCGGATCCAGATCGTGCGCGGCGACGACGATCCCCTCACCCACGCCTATCTGAAGGCGCTCGGCCGCCGCATCGGCGTGGAGATGTCGGTCAACACCTCTTTCA
>DATMNV010000177.1:0-4649 GCA_035568535.1 Bradyrhizobium sp. | reverse complement strand
AGCTCCCTCGCTTGATCGGTCTTGTGGCGAAGAGCCCGAGTCCGGTCTTGGATCTGCCAATTCGAAAGATGGGCGATGACATAGACCGCGCAATAACTACAAATAGCTGCGGTGTCACGCATGACCTTTGGCAATTGACAGTTTTCTTGGCGCGATCGAGGGAGTAGTCTCACTTGAGCAAAAGATCCGCGATCACCGCCTGCGCTGCGTTGTGCCCCGGAGCACCCGTTACGCCGCCGCCCGGGTGCGCACCCGAGCCACACAGATAAAGTCCGGCAATGGGCATTCGGTAGTCAGCGAATCCCAGCATCGGTCGAGCGGAAAAGAGCTGACCGAGCGTCATGGCGCCGTGGAAAATGTCGCCGTTGGGTAAGCTAAAGATGCGCTTTAAATCCAATGGCGACAGGCTCTGCCGGGCAACTACGGTTGCCTTGAAACCGGGAGCATAGGATTCGACGGTGTCGATCATCAGGTCAGCCACGGTTTCACGGTGCTCGTCCCAAGTCGAACCATCGGCGAATTGCGGGGTCACGTGCTGGCAGAAAAGGCTTGCAACATGCGCGCCGCGCGGCGCGAGGCTGTCATCAAGCGTTGAGGGAATCACCATCTCGATGATCGGCTTTTGGCTCCAGCCGTGGCGGATACAGTCGCGATAGGCTTGATCCATATAGGAAAGGCTCGGCGCCAGGATGATTCCGGCAGTATGATGATCGCCGGGTCCGGGCAGTGCGGAAAAATTCGGCAGCTTGGAAAGCGCGACATTCATGCGGAAAGTCCCGGAACCAGCTTTCCACGCTTGCATGCGAGCAGACATCGTGCGTGGCACCGCATCACGCGGCAGAAGGGCCTGGAAGAGCTGTTGCGGGTCAGTATTGGCGACGACCACTCGCGATCGCACCGCGGTGCCATCCTTCAGTACGACGCCGGCCGCGCGTTTGTTCTCGGCGATGACCTCGCGCACTTCGGCGCGTACATCAATTCGGACCCCGTGTTCCCCCGCCGCACTCGCCATCGCGCCGGTAATGGCGCCCATGCCGCCAATCGCGTGTCCCCACACGCCCTGTTGTCCGTTTACTTCGCCCATGACGTGATGGAGCAGCACATAGGCAGAACCTTGCGCGTAGGGGCTCGCGAGGTTGCCAACGACCGCGTCAAAGCCGAGCACTGCCTTGATGGGATCAGATTCGAACCGGCTGTCGAGCATTTCGCCGGCTGACTTGCGCAGCAAACGGAAAGCGGCCTGCAAACTGCCGCCTTTCCATAACCTCCCGCCGATAGCTGCCATTTTTCCGAATTCGCGCATGGCGTGTGAGAGGCCGTGCGGTACTGGATCGGGCGGCGCGGTCAGCAAAAGGCTGCGCAATACTTGCACGACGCGCCCGATTTCGGCCTGGTAGGTAGAATAGCGAGCCGCATCCTTGGCGCTGAACTTCGCGATTTCGCGCTCGGTTCGGCCCGGTCCGGTGAGCAGATAACGTCCGTCTGGCAGCGGTAAAAAGTTCTGCGCACGGCGCTCGACAATGCGCAGCCCATGTTCATGCAATTTCAAGTCGCGGATGACCTTGGGATGCAATAGGCCTAC
This sequence comes from Bradyrhizobium sp., assembly GCA_035568535.1. Taxonomy (GTDB): domain Bacteria; phylum Pseudomonadota; class Alphaproteobacteria; order Rhizobiales; family Xanthobacteraceae; genus Bradyrhizobium. The sequence goes on along the minus strand of DATMNV010000177.1, from coordinate 3,067 downwards.
AGTGTAGGCGGCTGTCGAGTTACGAAAGCTCGGATGAAATTCCTCGGTCACGCAGGCGCCGCCGACAATGCCGCGTCGCTCAAAAACCTGCACTCGCAATCCCGCCATGGCGAGGTAGGCCGCGCATGTCAGGCCGTTATGGCCGGCGCCGATTATGATCACGTCGAGATCGGACATGGCATCGCGATTGGCTGGGATCGTCGTTCAGGGAGTGCGGGTACTAGCGGCTACAGCCCCTTCGGGTGGGTCAGGAATTCCTCGATGATCTCCGGCGGCGGCTTGACGAAGTCCGAAACTCGGCTGACGCCGAGGCCGTTCAGGCGTTTGAGCTTGACCGCAAGCTCAGCCATCTTGACCACGATGGGAATGCCGTCGATCACCGGCGCGCCATCGACAGCGTGCTCCTTGACCGCAGAGAACAACAGCATCGGAATGCCGCCGCCGGGGATCAGCACGTCGCAGCCGGCGGCCACCAGAGGGCGGGCCTGTTCGGCGAACAGCCGCACCACCTCGGCGGCGAGTGCCTCCGACTCGTAGGCTTTCAGGATCTGCCCGGGCTCGAACGTCATCGCGTGCACCCCGGTCACGCGCCGCTCCAGGCCGTATTTGCCGATCTGGTGGTGAAACCAGGGAATATAGCGCGTGTTGATGGTGACGATGCCGCTGCGCTGGCCGAGCTGGCAGGCGTAGAGCATCGAGGCCTCGCCGAGCGCGACGACGGGTATGTCCACGACCGAGCGCGCCTCGTAGAGCCCGGCGTCCTGGAAGTGGCCGACGATGAAGGCGTCGTAGCCTTCGCGTTCAGCCTTGACCGCGTTGCAGATCACTTCCCTGGCGCAGCGGAACTCGACGATCGGATGGGCGTAGTTGTCGTGCGGGGTGATGCCTTTGATCTCGACCTCGGTGCCGGTGTCGGCGATGGCGCGGAGATGACGGCGCAGCCGGTCCCAATAGGTCTTGCCGTTCGCCTCGTCGACGTAGCTTTGATACCAGATGCGGATCGGGTCCATGCTTCACCCTAAAAGCTGATGCTGGCGACGCTGGTGCCGCCACGGACATAGAGAACCTGGCCGGTGATGAAGGTGTTTCCCCGCGCGGTGAAGAACATCAGCGCGCGGGCGACGAATTCTTTGGCGACGCGGCGGCCGCCTTGGCGGTAGCGCGCGCTTCGGTCCACTTTGATCGCATGCAGCATCGGGTTCGAACAACCCGGCCGGCCGTGTGCCGGCGGCACGACCTCGTGACCGGGCTCGATCATGTGCCGGCTGATCGCCGCGCCAATGCCGGCTCCCGCCGGTGACGATGGCGACAGAGCGTTCGGCCATGCTCAGGTCTCACATGAACAGCTGAATGCTGCGGAAAGCGGCATCGCAATTGACGAGATCAACACGTTTCAACTTGATCCTCAGCCTGCCGTCGATGGCGGTCAATGTGTGCGTCGCCCAGGCGGCGTAAAGGTCCTGCTCGTCGAGACGGGTTTCCACGTAGTGCATGGGCGTCCAGGTCACGTATTCATTGGCGGCGTCGTCGCGCCGGTCGACCTGGGGGACCTGCAGGACGTGATGACAGCGGCTCTTGGGTTTCTGCGAGAAGGTGCGGTTGCCCTTCAGCCGCTCGATGCGGATCTGCAGCAGCAGCTTGTCCTCGTACATCAGCGAGGTGGCGAGGCGCGGGTCGGTCTGGCCCCATTCCAGCGGCATCCAGTAGTGGCCGTCGTCGGCGAACAGATCGAGCCATTCCTCGAAGCGGTGCTGGTCGATCAGCCGCGCCTCGTGGAAGACGAAGCCGACGAGATCCTGGTCGGTCGGCACGCCCATCGCCGCGCCGATCACATCGACAACGTCATGAACTTGGACCAGGCGCGGAACTGGTTGCGCATCTGCCGCTCCGAGGTGCCGTTGATGACGGCAGTTTCCTGCTCGGCTTCGGCCGGATCATAGAGGCGCTGGATGTTGACCCACGGATTGGCGTCGACGTGCAGGCCTTCCTGGGCGCGCTCGTACATTTCGAGGTCGTCGTGGCCGACGATCGAGGTCGGGGCGTTGATCAGCCGGCTGTAGGTCAGCGTGCGCTCGAGCAGCAAATCGGGGGCGTCGACCAGGCGGAAGGTGAAGGATTCCGCGAGCGTGCGGTTGGGTGCGAGCGGCTTGAACAGGCGGATCGCCTGGATCGGTCCCTTCACCGTGAAATTGGGGAAATAGGCGGTGTTGTGCCGGTTCTCGTCGAGGATCGCCTTGGCGCGCGCTTCGCCATAGGTGGCGACCATCTTGTCGAAGTAGCCCGGGATCGCCGAATAGTCGGAATGGATCGAATGGTGCACGCCGGTGTGGCCGTGGCCGTTGCGCCAGATGCGTATCCCCATTTTCTCGAAGAATTCGTACGGCGACATGAACGGCGCATAAATCTCGACCGCCGCCGGCTTCTTCTGGTTGCTGCCGGGTGCCATCCGTTTCCACACGTCGATCGCGGTCCCAGCCGAAGATTCGTGGGCGACCATCGGATGGCAGGTGTCGGTCAGGTTCTCGACCAGCATCTTCCAATTGCAATTGTGCAGGTAGCGCAGCACGCCGCCCGCGACTTCCAGCCGTCCGGCCGGGGAGCGGTCGACCATGTTGTCGATGGTAGAAAGACTCTCGCCGAAGAACTCCTCGAAGTCGGGGCCGACATCGTTCATCTTGGCGAAGATGAAGCCGCGATAGTTCTTCACGTGGCGCACGGGCGCGATGCCCTTGACCGCATGGCTCTGCTCGAGACCGGTGTGCTCGTAGCCCTTGCGCAGCGGGATGGCGAGCAGAGAGCCGTCGGTCTTGAACGACCAGGCGTGGTAGGGGCAGCGGAAGAACTTGCCGACATTGCCGCAGGTGTCGATGGTGATGCACGTGCCCTTGTGCGGACACCGGTTGTAGAGGACGTGCACCACCCCGTCGGTGTGGCGCACCATCAGCACCGGCTGCTTGCCGATCGTGGTGCCGTAGTAGTCGCCGGCATTGGGCACCTGGCTGTCATGACCGACATAGATCCAGGCGTTGGCGAACAGGTGCTCCATCTCCAGGTCGAAGATCTCCTG